>CAMPUL010000010.1 GCA_946997215.1 Gardnerella vaginalis | reverse complement strand
TTTAATATCTTGATTTAATATCTTGATTTAATATCTTGATTTAATATCTTGATTTAAGACATTATTTAAGATTTGACTTAAGACCTTAGACGGTCGCTTTGCATAGCTGCGACTTGTCTTGAAAACACTATTATCCACCCTAAAAATAGTAAACAAGACAAAGCTTCTACATTTGTTAAAGTGTTATTGCCATGAACCCATTGGTTTCCAACCCAAGCCGTAAGAATAACGGCTAAATCCGAAGCAACGTAGAATGTTTTAGAAAGCCTAGGAGCAAGCCATGGAAGGCATATAAGCATTGTGCAAATAAGGCCAGTAACGCCTCTAGCGCATAAATCGTGTATAACAGGGTGGGGAGTATAGCGGAACGTTCCGATTCCAATAAATGCTATTCCTCCAAGAATCAGTAAAGCTGCCATAATGGTTGTTCGAGTCTTAAAATGCTTTGTAGCGTTATCGCCCTTATTTTGCAAGATTTCGTGCTGTGTTGCAACAAACTCGGTTATAGCAAAGTAGCTTGTAATAATAATGCATATTCCAGCTAGAATCAGCGTTGCGTTAAACATGCTTGCTGCGAACGTTGTTCTATCGCCTAGTTGAGAGAAGTTATTGTTGTACCAATACGGGTCGTCGGAAGTTAATCCAGCTGTTGCAGCTCCAGAAATCACAAATAGTGGAAGAAGCGAAGCAACGGTTTTTGCTTCTAAAAGTTCTGCTTGTACAAGAGTTGCGTATCCAACAATTCCACTTAATGCGCAACAAAGAACAGGAAGATAAGTGTTTACGGCGCTTCTTCCAATAATGCTGTTGATTATAGAAAGAAGAGCAAAAGACATAAGTAGCATTGTTGCGCCATAAATTGTAGAAAGCGCGATTATTTCAAAAGCATGTTTTGCAATTTGCAACCAATTCTTTTTAAGGATTCCTTTGTGTGTTCTTAAATATCCGACTACAAAAGTGCACATGCTGCAAGACGCAACCACTCCAGACGCCATTGTAAACAAACGTTGCGTAACTTGCCATATTGCTGGCATTGTGTTTATGTATATAGACATTACAATCATGCCAAATAATGCGCATGCTAGAAAAGCGATTAATCCAGCCGCCTCTGCACGTTGAAAACGCCCCATATAAACCTCTAAAATTCGTTTCCTATTTTTCAATGCTGATTCTATTCTATCGCGCGTGTTGCAAATTTGCGTTTGTCGGCAATGTGCGCTATTGTATTTGATTGTGCTTGGAGCTGGTAATCAGCTAGAAAGCCTCGGGGTGTAGCGCAGTTTGGTAGCGCGCCTGCTTTGGGAGCAGGATGTCGCAGGTTCGAATCCTGTCACCCCGACTTTTTTATATCTGCTTGTTTTCTGTGTATTTTTAATCAAATTGTGTATTTTTAATCGAACTATGTATTTTTAATCAAACTGTGTACGTAACTATGTATTTATATAAAATTGCGTATTTGTATTTTAAACACTTACTATACAAAAAAGCACTCTATGTGTATTCTTGTATAGGTGAGTTTTTGATGCATTATTTGCATTACATTCTTACACTGTGATTATAAATATTTTGACTCGGGAGCCGTTTTGGCTGAGAGGAAGCGAAAGCTTCGACCGATTGAACGTGTGCTAAGTAATATTAGCAACGGATGTCGCTCTTTTCCCGTGCCCAAATCTTTCAATATTGAAGAAAGGCACTTATTATGACTAATGTTTCAATGGAACATTCTAATCGCTGGCGTATTCTTGATATCGTCATAGCTGCTATCATCGCTGTTGCATCTGGCGTATTATTCTGGGCTTGGGATATTGTGTGCGCAGCTCCTACTAATCTTTTTGCAAGCTTGTTGCCTGGTGCGGAAGGCTTATCTAATGGTTTTTGGCTTTTTGCTGGACCTTTAGCTGCAATAATCGTGCGTAAGCCTGGTGCTGCATTGTTTGCTGAAACGCTTGCTGCTTTTGTGGAACTTATGTTAGGAAATCAGTGGGGTGTTGGCGGATCGTTAATCGTCGGTATTATTCAAGGCGTTGGCGCTGAACTTGCATTCATTTTCTTTATGTACAAAACATGGAATCTGCTTTCCACTGCAATATCTGGATCGTTAGCAGGCGTAGCTTGCTTTATTTACAATTGGGTTAGCGGCGGTCAAGGCTGGAATACTCAGTATATTATTGCAAATCTAATTACTTCTATTATTTCTGGCCTTATTGTTGCAGGTATTGTTGTGTGGCTTGTTCAAAAGGCATTAGCTGCAACTGGTGTGCTTGATCGTTTTGAATCGGGCCGTCCTCAAGCATTAGTGTGAGTTATATCTAAATACTAATTGCAACTTGTAAACTATCGTGTTTAATGCTCAAAATGCAAAAACACGGTAGTTTACTCGTATGATGTTTATATTTCGTACTTGTTTTATGTTTTATATTTTTTGAAATTGTGTTATGCAATTTTTATATTTTTAGATTTTGCTATTTTTAGATTTTGCTATGCAATGAAAGTTTGTTTGTATGCAATTTGTTGATAAAAACGAGTGGACTCCAGCGAGCGTAGTCGCTAAAGACTGGGGTTGGAGACACGCTACGCGCAAAGATTTTGTGTTAAGAAATGTAAATATTGATATTAAGCCTGGCGAGCATGTGTTGCTTTTAGGTGCTTCTGGCGCTGGGAAAAGCACGTTTATGGCTGGTTTAGCAGGTGTTTTAGGTGATGAAACAGAAGGCATGGAAGAAGGTAGCCTTCTAATCGGTGGCGTTCATGCTAGAGATGCTCGCGGAAAAGTTGGACTTGTTATGCAAGATCCTGATTCTCAAATCATTCTTGAAAGAGTAGGCGACGACGTAGCTTTTGGAAGTGAGAATCTTGGAGTTAATAGCGAAGAGACTTGGAATCGCGTAAAGCTTTCGCTAAAAGCTGTTGGATTAGACAATATTACTCGAGGAAGTCAGGGTCTTAGACGCTCAACACAATCTTTATCGGGAGGTCAAAGACAACGTCTTGCTTTAGCAGGAGTGCTTGCAATGCATCCTGGGTTACTGCTTTTAGATGAGCCTACAGCTAATCTAGATCCTAAAGGTGTTCAGCAAGTTCATGATGCTGTGGCGAATATTCTTAAAAAAACAGGTTCTACAATGATTGTAGTTGAACATCATATTGATGTGTGGCTGGATTTGATTGATAGAGTTATTGTTATTGGAAAAAACGAAAATAATAATGATGCAAATGTAGGATGCGTTATTGCAGACGGTAAGCCTGAGGATGTTTTTGAAAAATATGGCGATATGCTTGCAAAAGGTGGTGCTTGGGTTCCAGGAAGAACAGTTGAATCTTTTGCACCTAAACGTTGCGATGACGAAATCAATAGCGAAATCAATAGCGAAATCAATTACGAAATCAAAGATGCGGAAGAATCTGTTGCGCTCTATACTAATGATTGCTCTTTTGGAAGAACTCTGCCACTAGCAGAACATGTTAATGTAGCTTTTCGTTTTGGCGAAGTAACGGCTTTAATGGGGCCTAATGGTGCTGGTAAAACCACGCTAGCGTTAACGCTTGCAGGCTTATTAAAACCAATTGCTGGCAGTGTGTGCATGATGGAAAAGTATGTTCCAAAACGACGTAAAAATAATCTTTTTACTTGGAAAAGTCAAGAATTGCTAGGGCGAGTCGGCATGGTGTTTCAGGAGCCAGAACATCAATTTATAACATCGTCTGTAAGAGACGAAGTTGCTGTAGGTCCTAAAAAGCAAGGAAAAAGCGAAAAGGAATCTTACGATATTGCCGATAGCATGCTTGAACGTATGGATTTAAAGCGTTTTGCTCTTGCTAATCCTTATACATTATCTGGAGGAGAAAAACGTAGACTTTCTGTAGCTACGCTTTTAGCTGCCGCTCCGCGTGTTGTTATTATGGATGAGCCTACTTTTGGGCAAGATTTTAGAACTTGGACAGCAATGGTAAAACTTATTGCGCAAATACGCGATAGTGGCTCAGCGGTGATTGTGGTTACTCACGATGACGAGCTTGTAAAGTCTTTAGATGCCAGAGTAATAAGAGTTGAGTACGAAAAAATCGTAGAGTCCGCTCATAACTATAGCGAAGGGAATGAGTAGAAGTGAATAAAACTAGTAGTGCAGAAGAATCGTCTAGTATTCAAGTTAAAGATTTTGAAAGTTTATTAAAAGTTTCGCATATTGATGTAACAGCGTCTTCTAAACGTTTAGAAAGTGAACGACTAGTTTCGCCTTCTTGGTTTATTCGTAAGCTCAATCCAATAAGTCGTTTTATTGGAGCGTTATTACTCTGCTTGCCTATGTTTGTTACATTAGATATTGTTTCTGCTTCTATTGCATTTGGTTTAGATATACTGTTATTTGCAATTGCTGGAGTAACTCCTTGGTATGTTTTACGTCATACTTGGCCAGTTTGGATTGCTGCTTCGGGTAGTTTTATATCGGTTCTTTTATATGGTCAAAGTTCTGGAGATGATATATTTAAGTTTGGCTGGATGCATATAAGCCAAGGATCATTGTATTTGGCAATTTGTACCTTTGTTCGTGTTGCATCTGTAGCAGTTCCAGGCGTTATATTAGCCATTGGATTAGATCCAACTGATTTAGCAGACGGCTTAGTGCAGATTTTGCATTTTTCTCCACGATTTGTGTACGGAGCATTAGCTGGATTGAGAATGTTTAGTCTATTACAAAATGATTGGCGTGCTTTTGGTTTAGCTCGCAGGTCTCGTGGTATATCGGATGGTAAAGCGTTACAGCGCATGCTTTCGCAATCTTTTGGCTTGCTTGTGTTATCTATTCGCAGAGGCACGAAACTTGCTACAGCTATGGAAGCTAGGGCTTTTGGAAGTAGTATTAAACGTGTTCCAGCACGAAAATCGAAGTTAACAGCATACGATTGGATATTTTATGCAATTTGCATTGCTGTTCCTACTATTGCTTTATATGCTTCAATACAAACAGGATATTGGCATAATGCGTTTATTCGTATGTAAAGCATTGTGTAAATCATTTTGAAAATTGCAATGCGTACATATTCATAGATAGTATTCATAATATGAGCGGAATAATGAATTCTTATAATCATGATGATGTTTGGCAAGCTCCATCGTGTAATACGCCTTTGAACGCAACAGTGAATATTCCTGGAAGCAAGTCGTTATCTAATCGATATTTGATTTTGGCAGCTCTTGGAAGTAAGCCAGTTGTTCTAAAGGGATTGCTGAGATCAAGAGATACAGAACTTATGATTAACGCGCTAAGCGTATTTGGAGTTAAATGCGATTTTTTAAGCGAAGATGGCACTACAGTTTGCGTTATTCCGCCTAAAAATGGCGTTTTTAACGTAGATAATAATGCGGTTGTTAATTGTGGTTTAGCTGGAACGGTTATGCGTTTTGTAACGGCTTTAGCGCTGTTTGCAAATAATTGTGTGAAATTTGATGGAGATGAGCAAGCGTATGCTCGTCCAATGAAGCCTGTTCTAGATGGATTGGAGCAGTTGGGCGCAAAAATCGTATATCACGGAAATGTTGGATTCTTACCATTTAGTGTTACTCCGCCCAAAAATCTTGAATCATATAGTGTAAATTGTGCGCAAAATCCTAGCAATAATCGCGTTATTCGTATCGACTCTTCGTCATCGTCTCAATTTATATCTGCGCTGTTGCTAATTGCATCTCGAATTCCAGGAGGATTACAAATAGAGCATATTGGAAGCAAATTGCCTAGTATGCCTCATATTCAAATGACAATGGAAGATGTGCGCAAAGCTGGCGGAGTAGTAGATATGCCAAAAAGCGGAGTATGGCGTATTAAAGAGCATGACTTGACTTTGCCACATGAAGTTGTTGTAGAGCCAGATCTTTCTAATGCAGCGCCTTTTATTGGTGCAGCGTTGATTGCTGGCGGATGCGTTAAAATCCCTAATTGGCCGCTTAAAACAACTCAGCCTGGGGGATTGTTGCCTGGGATTCTTGAGCAAATGGGCGCAAAAATTGTTTTTGAGCATTCGGCTGCGGATTCTTCAACATTGTGCGTGACTGGAAGTGGCAAAATTCACGCAATTAAGTCGCTTGATTTGTCTGCTGCTGGCGAGATTGCTCCAAGTATTGCTGCGATTCTTGCGTTTGCAGACGGTGTAAGTGAGTTGCACGGTATTGCACATTTAAGAGGCCACGAAACGAATCGCTTGAGTGCAATAGTTACGGAACTAAATCGCGTTGGAATAGGCGCAGAAGAGTTAGATGATGGAATCCGTATTATTCCTAGCAAAAATATGCATGGGGAAGTGATGGAGACTTATGCGGATCATCGCATGGCAACTTTTGCATCAATGTTAGGTCTTCGTATATCTAATATAGTCGTAAAAAATATTGCTACTACGCGCAAAACTATTCCTGATTTTCCTGGTATGTGGAATAAGATGCTTGAATAGTGTGCTTAAATAGTGAGCCTAAATAACAAATAATCCCGAGTTTTTTTAACCCGGGATTATTTATGTGTTACGTTTTTACGTTACGTTGTTTTACACTACGATTTAGCGCTCAAACTTGTTGCCGTAAGAATCGACTCCAGCTTCTGCGATTTGTGCAGACTTTCGAGCGATTGCCAACTCTTCGTTGGTTGGGATTACAGCAATAATCACAGAGCTATCTGGAGTGGAAATAACGCGTGGCTCTTTAGAGCGAACCAAGTTCTTCTCTTTATCGAGTTTAACGCCGAATGGAGCAAGCTTTTCGCACACAAGAGCGCGAACAATCTCGTCGTTTTCACCAACGCCAGCAGTGAATGTGATTACGTCCACGCCGCCCATTTGAGCTGTGTAGTTGCCAATGTAGCCAACAATGCGGTGAACGTACACGCCAAGAGCAAGCTTAGCGTCTTCGTCGCCTTCTGCGATGAGCTTATGAATATCGCGCAAATCGCCGTGGCCAGTCATGCCCATCATGCCAGAACGCTTGTTAAAGAGCGTATCAAGCTCGTCTACGTTCATGTGAGCGTTGCGAATAAGGTGGAACACTACAGCTGGGTCAATATCTCCAGTGCGGCCGCCCATCATTAAACCTTCGAGTGGCGTTAAGCCCATAGAAGTTTCAATTGGCTTGCCAGAAATCTGAGCAGAAGCAGAAGCACCGTTACCAATGTGCAAAACAATCTGCTTTAAGCCTTCTGCAGGCTTTCCAACAACGCTTGGAACTACAGAGCCAATGTATTCGTGGGAAGTGCCGTGAGCGCCATAGCGACGAATGTGGTACTGGTTTGCAATATCTTTGTTCAATGCGTAAGTCGCAGCAACCTGTGGCAAATCGTGGAAGAACGAAGAGTCAAACACCATAATTTGTGGAACATCTGGCAAAAGTTCAGTCATAACTTCAGCGCCAACAGCCTCAGGGCCGTTGTGAAGTGGAGCCAAAACAGCCAAATCCTTCACCTTATTGATGGTCTTTTTGTTTACTAATGCTGGCTTAGGGAATGTTAAGCCACCCTGAACAACGCGGTGTCCAACAGCTACGATTCCAGACTTGGAAAGATTTGGACCATACTCCTCGAAGAAGCCGAGTACGCGCTTTAAGCCTTGCTCGTGATCGTGCACTGGCTCGTCAAACTCATGCTTTTCGCCATTGAATACGTGCTTGTAGTGTCCGTCAACTGGCTCGCCAATTTTTTCTACGATACCAGACGCAATACCTTCGCCGCTTTCCAAATCGACGAGCTGGTACTTAATAGAACTAGAACCAGAATTGATAACAAGAACGGTTTTTGCCATGAGGGCATCCTCCATAAAGTGTTGATAAGGCTAGTAAATTGCCATGTTTAAGTGTACATGCAAGTTCCTACAATGAGTGCTTTTGTATTTACTTATTATTACATTTGCAAATCATTGTAAGAACTTGCAATTATTAAATTATTGCTTGCGATTATTAGAATTGCGCTTCCAATGCTGTAAGAGCAACAGTGTTGATAATATCTTGAACCAATGCGCCTCTAGACAAGTCATTAACAGGCTTGTTTAAGCCTTGCAGGATTGGTCCAACAGCTAAAGCGCCGCTGGAGCGCTGAACGGCCTTGTATCCAATGTTTCCAGCGCATAAGTCTGGGAACACAAACACATTTACGTGGCCCGCTACATCATTGCCTTTAGCTTTGGAAGCAGCAACAGTTTCCGACCATGCAGCGTCAAACTGAATAGATCCAACAACCTTTAAGTCTGGGTCGCTTTCTTTTACAATCTTTGTTGCTTCTTCTACAAGATCAACGTCTGGGCCTTTTCCAGATCCAAGAGTGGAGTAAGATAGCATTCCAACCTTAGGATCTAAGCCAAAAGCTTTAGCAGTTTGTGCGGATTGAAGAGCAATATCTGCAAGCTGTTGCGCGTCTGGATTAAGGTTGATTGCGCAATCTGCAAATACAGCTACATGATCCTTAAAGCACATAATGAATGCGCCAGAAACAAGCTTAGATCCAGGCTTAGTTTTAATAACTTGAAGAGCAGGGCGAACGGTATTTGCCGTTGAGTTAACAGAGCCAGAAACAAGTCCGTCTGCTAATCCAAGCACCACTAGCATTGTGCCAAAGTAGCTTGCGTCTTTAAGCTGTTCTCTAGCTTGATCTTCTGTCATGCCTTTCTTTGCACGCAATTCGCAAAGCTTGCTAATCATCTTGCTAAGAATCTCTTCGTCGCTCATAGATTGGAAGCTTGCTTTGTTAAGAGACTTTAATCCAAGCTCTTGTGCTCTTGCAAGAATAGATTCGCGTTCTCCAACAATAATGAGGTTTACAATGTCTCTCTCTAGCAAGTAATCAGCTGCTTTTAGAATGCGATCTTCTTCGCCTTCTGGAAGCACTATTGTTTTCTTATTTGCTTTAGCTTTTCCAAGCAAGCTGTATTGGAAGGCATATGGGGTAGTAGGAGCGGCAAATGGCTGCTGCAAAGCGTTGATGATTTCTTCGTTTGCAACGTAATCGTTGAATTTATCTGATTCTGATTCGCTTATAGAAGGCAAAGTCCAAAGTGGAGCGCCATTATTGCTTTGAGCATAGTCTTCTTTTAGTTCTTTTGCTAAGTCTTCTTTGCAATCAGTTACAAAAATGCCGAATACTTTTGTGTATTCTTTGCTGACGCTGGCGCATTGTGCTTCGATTGTTTGCAAGATTTGCTTGCTATCTCTGCCTTCTGCGCAAATGCTGAGGAACACAGGAGAAGCTAAATCAGCTGCCACACTTGCATCGAATCGGAATAAATCTGGATCAAATACAGAAGTAGAATCGCTTGATACAATAACGCATCCTTGAGCGTTTGTTGCGCTAATCAGCTCGTTGTAATGAGCTACAATGTCTCCTCTTAGTGTGTCTTTGTTTTTACGAACTGCGCATGGGCATGCTGCGATTACTTGTTCCAGCGTTGGTTTTGTGTTGCTTGCGGCTATCAATTCGCTTGTAAACACGTCATCATGCTTTGCGGATGGTCTAAAAACAGTTGTTGAATAATGATTAGAGAGAGCTTTTGTAACTCCTAGTGCTACAACATTGCGACTTTGCGCGCAATCTGCGCTAATAATAGTTACGTTAACTAACGACACGACTTTTCTCCTTTGATGCGTCTGTGTTTATTCTATTTTGCGTTGCATTTTATTTTGCGTTGCATTTTCGTTTTTGCTATTCTTCGTGTTTCAACGTTGAAAATTGCATGTCGAACGAAGAATCCTTAGCTATTTTAAGACTATTTGCAAAACAACAAGCGGAAATTTTGATTTTTATGTGTTTTATTATTAATTTTTTGTGCGACTAATTTTTTAGGGAGCCAACCTTTCGATTGACTCCCTAAAAATCAGCTAAGCAATTTTAGCGTTGATAGCTTAAAACTACTCGTTATCGCCAGCGGTTGCAGCGGTAGCGGTGACAGCGCCTGGCTTGTCGGTCTTAACGCCTGGCCATACCCAATCGGTGTAGTCTGGGTGATCAAGACCCTTGTCGACTGCATACTGGAAGGCTTCGAGGCGGAAGTCCTCGAGCTTCTTGATTTCGTCGGCATACTTAGCAGCGTCAACCATGCGCAATGCTTCAGCGGTAAGCTCGTAACGATCCATGTCGTTCACGCGAACCATATCGTATGGCGTGGTGGTGGAGCCCTGCTCCTTGTAGCCATGGACGTTGAAGTTGTCGTGGTTTGGACGATCGTAAATCAAGCCGCGAACGTCATGTGCATAGGAGTGATAAGCGAAGAGGACTGGCTTGTCAGCGGTGAAGAGATCGGTGAACTCTTCGTCAGTCAAAGCTTCGTTGTTTTCCTTAGCGGACTGCAACTTGAGCAAGTCAACAACGTTAACAACCTTGAACTTAACGCCAAGCTTGTTCAACTTGTCGGCAGCGGCCATCAATTCCTGCTGTGGAACATCGCCAACACCAGCGAGAACAACCTGAACTTCGTCGTTGTTCTTAGCGTTGGAAGCCCACTTCCACTCTGCAGCACCCTTTTCGAGCTCTTCGCGAGCTTCGTCGAGGGTCAACCAAGTGGCGGCTGGCTGCTTACCAGCGAAGATGGCGTTAATCATGTTGGTGGACTTGTAAGCCTTTTCAGCAACAGCGAGCAACATGTTGGAATCTACTGGGAAGTAGATGCCGATTACATGATCGTTGTTGAAGGTCTTGTTCAAGAGCACGGAGGTTACGCCTGGATCCTGGTGCGAGAAGCCGTTGTGATCCTGACGCCATACGTGAGAGGACACAAGCAAGTTCACGGAGGAGATTGGCTTACGCCATGGAATCTCGCGAACTGTAGCCTCAAGCCACTTTGCGTGCTGGTTCAACATGGAGTCGATAACGTGTACGAAGGACTCGTAAGAGCTCCAAATGCCGTGACGACCGGTGAGCAAGTAACCCTCGAGGAAGCCTTCCATCTGGTGCTCGGAAAGCTGCTCGGTGACCTGGCCGGTAACAGCCATGTGCTCATCGACTAAGCCAGAAAGGTAGCCAGCATCCCACTGCTTGTTGGTTACTTCGTAAGCAGCCTGCAAACGGTTGGAAGCGGTCTCATCTGGGCCGAAGATACGGAAGGAATCTGGGTTGTTCTTGATGATGTCACGAGTGTAAACACCAAGGCGACGGGTAGCTTCGAGCTGACCCCAGCCGTGACCGAATTCCTTAACTTCCTTGACTTCGTAATCATCGAGCTTTGGAAGCTTCAAATCTTCACGAATACGACCACCGTTGGCGTTTGGATTTTCGCCAATACGGAGTTCGCCCTTTGGCATGAAGGAAAGAACGTCTTCCTTCACAGCGCCCTTTTCGTCGAAGAGCTCTTCAGGCTTGTAGGACTTCATCCAGTTCTTCAAAACCTCGAAGTGAGCTTCGGTATCGCGAGCGGAAGCCAGTGGAACCTGGTGTGCACGCCAAGAGCCTTCGGTCTTCTTGCCGTCGATGAACTTCGGGCAAGTCCAACCCTTTGGAGTGCGGAAGATAATCATTGGGTAGTAAGGGCGAGTTACGTCGTTAGTCTGAGCCTCAGCCTTAATATCGCAAATCTCGTCGAAGATGGTTTCGAACATATCGGCGAAGCGACGGTGGATGGACATGTGATCCTCATCGTCGAAGCCAGCAACGAACTCGTATGGCTCGTAGCCCATGCCGTGGAAGAACTCATGAAGCTCTTCGTCGGAAATGCGGGAAAGAATAGTTGGGTTAGCAATCTTATAACCGTTCAAGTGCAAGATTGGAAGCACGATACCGTCGGTACGTGGGTTCACAAGCTTGTTGGACTGCCAACCGGTGGCCAAAGGACCAGTTTCAGCTTCGCCATCGCCGACGATTGCTGGAACGAACAAGCTTGGGTTGTTCATAACAGCGCCGTAAGCGTGGGAGAGTGCATAACCAAGCTCGCCACCTTCGTGGATGGAGCCTGGGGTTTCAGGAGCGAAGTGAGAAGGAATGCCGCCTGGGTAAGAGAACTGGCGGAAGAACTTCTGCAAACCAGCTTCGTCCTTTGTAATCTTTGGATAGTACTCAGTGTAAGTACCGTCGAGGTAGGACTGAGCAGTACCAGCTGGGCCGCCGTGGCCTGGACCCATGATAATCACGGTATTCTGCTGGTGGTCAGCAATGAAACGGTTGATGTGGCCAATAAGGAAGTTAAGACCTGGAGTGGTGCCCCAGTGGCCCACCAGACGATGCTTAACATCTTCGCGAGTGAACGGCTCCTTCATTAGAGGGTTGCTACGAAGATAAATTTGGCCGATTGCAAGGTAGTTGGCAACACGCCAGTACTTGTCTACGCCTTCGATAGCTGCCTCGGAAACTGGAGCGTTGAGCTTCTTCCAAGGTGTGCCAATAACAGGACTCGTCATGTGTACTCCTGTACTCAAGCACTTTTCAGTGCAATTTTAATCATTACCATTTGGTTATAGAGGCCAAAAAACAAATGTATTCGCCTCTTTTTCCATCTTTTTCAGTATAGTAACAGCTTTTGACTTTTGTGCGTTTGATTAGTTACTACGTGCGAATTTGTTGAAAAAATGTGTTAAAGTGTTAACAAAAATCACCTTAAAAGTATCAATTATGTTATGTTTGATGTTCACTTTGTTGTAATGTCAATGTTGTTTATTTTTGTAATTTTTATAATTTGTTAAGTTGCGGCGTTTCGCACAACGCCAACGTCTCAAAGCGCCATTAGTATAAATTGAATCACCTATAAATGTGTTTCTTATATATAAGGAGAATCATGGCAAACGGTCCGGTACTTGTAGTTGACTTCGGTGCCCAATATGCCCAGCTAATCGCTAGAAGAGTAAGGGAAGCAAACGTTTATTCGGAGCTTGTTCCACACTCTATGCCAGTAGAGGAGATGCTTGCAAAAGATCCAAAAGCCATAATTCTTTCTGGCGGACCTGCCTCTGTTTATGAGCCAGGAGCGCCAAAAATTGACACAAAGATTTTTGAAGCAGGCGTTCCAGTGCTTGGAATTTGCTACGGATTCCAAGTTATGGCTCACGAGCTTGGCGGAGTCGTAGACAAAGCTGCATTGGGTGAGTATGGAAAAACGCATGCAACTATTGATGAAGCAGAAGGATTGCTTGCTAATTCTCCGTTAGATCAAAATACTTGGATGAGTCACGGAGTGGCAGTTAAGAGTGCGCCAAAAGGATTTGAGGTGCTTGCTCACACTCAAGGCGCTCCAGTTGCAGCTATGCAAGACAAAAGTCGCAAGCTTTACGGAGTGCAATGGCATCCAGAAGTCAAGCATACGCCTTTAGGTCAAAAGCTTATTTCTACATTCTTGCATGAATGTGCAGGGTTGGAGAATGATTGGAATCCTTCGAGCATTATAGAAGACCAGGTTGCAAAGATTCGCGCCGAAGTTGGAGATGCACAAGTTATTTGCGGACTTTCTGGAGGAGTCGATTCCGCTGTTGCTGCGGCTCTTGTGCATAAAGCAATCGGAGATCAGCTTACTTGCGTTTTTGTGGATCATGGTCTTCTTCGTAAAGGCGAAGTCGAACAAGTTAAGCATGATTTCGTTGAGGCAACTGGAATCAAGCTTATTGCAGTAGATGCAGAAGATGACTTTTTAGATGCGCTTAAAAGTGTGAGCGAGCCAGAGCGCAAGCGCAAGATTATTGGCGAAAAGTTTATTCGCACATTTGAAAAAGCTCAGCGTCAAGTTATTGAAGAAGCTGGTAAAACTGGAGCAGAAGTTAAGTTCCTTGTACAAGGCACGCTTTACCCAGATGTTGTTGAGTCTGGCGGCGGAGACGGTGCTGCAAATATTAAGTCGCATCACAATGTTGGCGGCTTACCAAAGGACTTAAAGTTTAAGCTTATTGAGCCTTTGCGCACGCTGTTTAAGGATGAGGTTCGCGCAATTGGTACGGAGCTTGGGCTTCCAGATGCTATTGTGTGGCGTCAGCCGTTCCCTGGCCCTGGTTTGGGAATTCGCATTGTTGGCGAGATTACTCGCGAGCGTTTAGCTGTGCTTAGAGAGGCAGACGCTATTGCGCGCGAAGAGCTTTCTGCAGCTGGATTAGATCGCGATATTTGGCAATGCCCAGTAGTGCTTTTGGCAGATGTTCACTCTGTTGGAGTTCAGGGAGACGAGCGCACATATGGTTCGCCAATTGTGCTTCGACCAGTAAGCTCTGAAGACGCTATGACTGCTGATTGGTCGCGAGTTCCTTACGATGTGTTGGCAAAGATTTCTACTCGAATCACAAACGAATGTCGCCAGATTAATCGCGTTGTGTTAGACGTTACATCTAAACCACCAGCAACAATCGAGTGGGAGTAGATGAGCCTAATATAGTGAGGTAGAATCTAGCTCTAAAAAGAACAAAGTAAGAACAAGGTAAGAGCAAAGCAAAGCCGCAATTCTTGCAGAAAGGAACAATGATGATCCGCAACATAGAAGTATTTACGAGCTTCAATAAAAAGGCGCTTGTAAAGTTAAAGTTTGTGTTGGCAAGAGTTGCGGCTATAACATCTTGTGTTGCTACCGTTTTGGCGGGAGCAGTAATCGCAAGCAGTCCAGCGATTGCAAATGAGAGCGCAAAATCATCTCAAAAAACTACACAAAAAGGCGTAATCGTAACAGCATTCCAACAAAATTGGAAAAGTATAGCAAAGGAATGCAAAAAAACGTACGGCCCAGAGGGCGTAAAATACGTGCAAGTTTCTCCTCCGCAAGATCATATTAAGGGCGATCAATGGTGGACAAGTTATCAACCTGTAAGTTATAAGCTAAATTCAAAACTTGGCACAGAAGACGAGTTTAAGAAGATGATTACAACTTGCAAAGCTTCGGGTGTTGGAATTATTGCAGATGCGGTAATAAACCACACAACTGGTTTTTCAAACAAAGACACACTTGGCGTTGGCGGAAGCAAGTATGATGCTGCAAATCAATCGTTCCTAGATGCTGGATATACAAAAGACGATTTTCACAAGTCAACGGAAGATATAAATACGTATAGAAAAGCAGAAATCGTTTGGACGCATCGACTTGTTGGACTGTTGGATTTAGACACTTCTAATCCTCATGTGCAAAAGACTTTGGGAGAGTACTTTGCGCATATGCTAAAGCTTGGAGTGGCTGGGTTTAGAGTTGATGCAGCAAAACACATGTCTCCGCAAGATGTAAAGGCTATAAAATCTGCGGCTGCGGATGCTTCTGTAACAACGCCAGATAAGATTTGGTGGATGCAAGAAACAATAGGGTTCCCCGAGCAAGACCCTAGAATTCAGCCGGACCAATATTTGCAAACTGGCGAAGTGAACGAATTTGAGTACTCTTATAGGCTTAGAAACTATTTTTATGGGTCTATTGAGAATCTTAAACATATTACAGATAAGCTGATTCCAAGCAAAAAAGCTGCGATTTTCGTTACAAATTGGGATACTGAGCGAGACAATGCAAACAGAGTTTTGACGTATAAAGATGGCAAAAAGTATGAGCTTGCAAACGCGTTTATGCTTGCGTATCCGTATGGAACTCCAAACGTGTTTTCGGGTTATGAGTTTACAAAACGAGATGAGGGAGCGCCTGGAGCTACGCAAACTTCGATTCCTGATGTGAGTTGTGCAAAGGATTCTAAGTGGCAATGCACGCAGAGGTTAACTTCGATTCGCGGAATGATTGGGTTCTACAACGCTGTTAGAGGCACTAGGGTTACTAATTGGCAAGATGATGACGATAATAACGTTGCGTTTAGCCGAGGAAACAAGGGTTTTCTTGCGATTAACAACACGGAAAATCCGCAAAAAGTGAGTTATAAAACCGATTTGCCAGATGGCGAATATTGCAATGTTTATGAGTCTAATGATTGCACTAAAACTGTGAGCGTTAGCGGTGGAAAAGTAGAGACCACTATTGACGCGGAATCTGCTGTTGCTCTTCATGCTAATGCTGTAAAAAGCCTTGGAAATGCTAAAGCTAGAAACGTTACAATATTTATTTGCGTGTTTTCTGTGTCAATTTGTGCGTTTGTTGTTAATAGAAGATTTGTTGAAAAATCGAAGAAGCTTGCTAAAGGCAATAGTGGTGATATTAAAACAGATGAAACTAAAGGTAAGTGATTTATTGGATTAGTCTTTAGGTGAGTCTTTGGATGAGTATTTGGGCTAGTCTTTGGATTAGTCTTTAGATAAGTCTGAAATAAATCAATAATCTAAAACAGGTTGACTCTGTTAAAACCTTTATTTATAATAAATAGTCTGGCTTTATACCAGTATTACTTGATTAAAGTTTTGATTAAAGTTTAATCAAGCAATATTTTTGTTGATAGTTTGATAACTCAAAAGGGGTCGATCGGTTTCGACGGTGATCTGTTCGCCGCGGGGAAGCGTGCCGAGAATGCGAAAGTCCACTCGTAAACGTCCTTTCGCAAAAGAATAAGTGCTAAATCTAATCGCACTGAGTTCGCTCTCGCTGCCTGAGCTTCGCGCCAGGATTAACCAGTGAGCAGCTGCTCCGTTCACCCACTCACGTCTTCGGGGTGGTGCTGAACGTCATTAGAAGACTTGCTTGAATTGCCGAGCTGCAGGGTGATTCAGGGACTTTTACTGTAGATATGCTCGCCATGAATTGTCTGCGATAACATGGGGGCAGAAAAACTGCCGAATGGCCAGCAGGCTACGCACGTAGAAGACCGAGGGTACGGTTTCCGGACCGGGGTTCAATTCCCCGCGACTCCACAAACGCAATAACGCCGCTGCTAAAACAGTGGCGTTATTTGTTATTGTTTTGTTGTTTACCACATCATGAATTGCTGTAGAGTCGCGCAAAATGCGTCAGCTATCTTTGCTTTTTGCGGCTTTTCCGTTGGCTTCACTCTTTCCGTTGGCTTCATCTTTTCTGCTAGTTTTGGCTTTTTCGCCAGTCTTGGATTTTCCACCAGTCGTAGTGTTTGTGCTAGTTGTAGTTTTTCCACCAGTTTTGGATTTTTTGCTGGCTGCAGCTTTTTTGCCAGTCGTAGTGTTCGTGCTAGTTTTAGCTTTTTTACTAGTCTTATCTACGTTTGCGTTAGTTGCAGTGTTTTTGCTGGCTGCATTAGTGCTGCTAGAGCCAGTCGTAGTGCTTACGCTTCTCGTAGTTTTTCCACCAGTAGTAGTGTTCGTGCCAGTCGTAGTGTTTCCACTGTTTTTAGTCGTGTTGCTAGTTTGGGTCGTGTTTTGTTGTTTTACTGTTTCTAGGTTGTGTTGAAAGTTTTGGCGTTTAATCTCGTTTTTCTCGTATTCGCATAATTGTTTTCCTAGGCTTCTAGCTATCATGCGTGCTCGAGTTTTAATATTATTATCCGACATGTCTTTGAACTCGTTTAGCATTCTGATTTTACGCATTACCATGTTTTCAGCGTCTACAAGTTCTTTACAATGATTGTTAACCGCGTGCGCTTGTGCTTGTGCTTCTAGTCTTTCTTTTTCTGCTTGCTTACATTTTTTAAGATGCGCGTCTCTTAGTCTGCGTATAGCGTTTTCAACGCTTCTACTTCTTGTGTTCGCGCGCCCGTCGGCAATTACAGGGTTTTTCGTGTAATAGTCGTGGATGATCTTGTGTGATAGTTCAGTATCGCATGCGTCGTTAGTGTTAATGCCTCTTCTAGCGTCAATCCATGGTAGTTCACTGCGCGCTCTAGTGGCTAAGTCTTGTGTAGTGTAATCTTTTAACGCGTCGCAGACGGCGTAGATTATGCGTAGTTGAGAGCAGTTAAATGTCTTGTATAGTTCAATTGGGCTAAATATAATGTTGTTTTCGCTTACTTCGTCTTGTGTTAGGTAGCATATGTTAAATAGTTCTAGGCATACTGGCCCTGTTTTCCATGCTTGGAATGAGTTGGGGAATAGTTGTAGGTTTGTTGTAGATAAGTATTGTGCTTGACAGTAGTATGTGAGTAGTTCTAGTCTTTCGTGGCTCATTTTTCCGTAGTTGTGTAGTATTGCGTATGCTACGCGTTTGATTGTAGACATTTGAGTATTCCTTTCATCGTTGAAAAGATATGACTATTAGCTAGGTAGCTGGTTTTAAGTTTGCGAAAACGTTACCATATGATTTTCGTATAGTAAAACTGGCGGCGTGTCGCGAATCGATTTGCATGGGCGCTTTGACTGAGCTTGAAATTGCAAAACGTATTTCATGCTCCTTCAAAGCGTGATTTGGCTCAAATGTAAAGTCCAGTGGACTTTACATGCCAAATCAGCCGAGCGGCTACTAATAGCCGCGAGGAATAGCGTAGCGCGCGAGTGCACTTCGATTCGCTGAGCCACTCAAGGCAGAAGCACTGCTTCTGCGTGGCGAAGACGTTCGCGCGTTTAGACCGCGCGAACGACGACCTGCCTTGTAGTGTGTTTGTATTAAAAAACGCTGAAATTCAGTACAATCGCACTACGGTTTTGTGTGTTTGTGTAGTGTGTTTGTATGGCGACACGCCGTAAATCAGGTACAATCGCACTGCATAGTGTAAGACGTGTGGTAATCTGTATCAAATTTTGTTTAACGATTTTCGATTTTGCAAGAGCTTTAAGGGAGAGTTGGTTGTTATGAAGTCAATTTTTAGTAAGAATAATATCTTTATTCGCATGAGATCTATTAGTCCAGCATTGCGATGGGCTTTGGTTGGCTTCTGTTTTTCTATGCTCGGAAATCAAGCGTATGAAGGCTCGGTTTTGCCTTCGATTATTATTGTTGGCTTGCCAGCTTGGGTGATTGGTTTTCGTAAGACTTTTATGACGGTTGCCGATTTTCTTTCGCCATGCTCTGGTTGGATTGTTGATAAGCTTGGCGGTTTTCGCGCTCTTGCTATGACTGAAGGCGTAGAAGGCGTGCTCAGTTTGCTACCGCTTCTTATGTTTGGCTCTCCTGCGTGGAAGTGGTCGCTTGTAGCTCTTTCTTGCGCATTGTTGATTACAGGTCAAGTGATTGATATTGCTAGCGAAGTTTTCGAGGTTGATGCTGCCGGCGGCGATGACGGCATGATTGTAAACTACAGTGGCATTGTAAGCGTTTTGGCGAGTGTTGCAGGAACCTTGCTCGGCTCTCCGCTTGGATCTTGGATTGCAAGCTGGTCGATTCCTGCGGTTTTGGTTTTCTCGTCCGTGACTTCTTTTGCGGCTTGCGCTACGCGATTTATTATGAAACAAGACATTGCGCAAGCATCTTGCGAAGTAGAGGAAGCGTCGCAAGATGTAGAGAATGAATCGCAAGCGATTAGTGAAGAAGGAGAAGTATCGCAAGTATCGCAAGAAAATGACGTTGATTCCAAATCTACATCCAATAAATCTGCAGCTAAGCAATCTACAAATCCATCGCTCAAGAGTAAAATCATGCTTCTTGCTGGATCTCTTTTGGTTGCTTTTATTCCTGCGTGCTCTGTTTCTTATATTCTTCTCGGTATCGGTAAGCAATATGGCTCTCAATCTTTAACAATGCTGTATATTTTCACTGGCGTAGGAAGCGTGCTCGCGTCCGTTTTATATGCGCACTCGTCTCAAAAACTCGGTTTAAGAAAAGTTGCGATTTTGGGTATTGCTGTGAGCTTAGCTGCTTATTGCCTTATGTTTATTAATCTTTTGCCAATGATGTGCTTTGCATTCTTACTTGAAGCAATTGGCGGAATGTTGCTAGTGGAGCCGATTATTGTTGCGCGTCAGATTCTGTTTAAGGGAAGTACTCTCGCTAAGTTTTCTGGTTGGGCGCGCCTCGCGTTTGCGATTGGTGCTACAACTGGTTCTTGGATTGGATTTGCATTCTCGTCTACGTTCCAATGGCAGCTTTTGCCTATACTCGCGCTGATTTTCACAGCAGGATTGCTTGTTGTTTTGCCTCAATTACCAAATACTAGTTATGCAGATTAGGCGATTAATGGCGATTAATGACGATTAATAAGGATTAATAAGGATTAATAAAGACTATTTTTAAGCAAAAGGCATTGTTAAATCGCTAAAACCTAACGATTTGCATATATATGCATGCATGTGTATAATATGTAAAAATAGAAAATCTTGCGAGTATGAATACAAATAAAAGAGTATAAAATATTCTGCACAAACTAAATTACAGGAGACTCTCATGCACAAGATTATTCAAAAGTGGAATAGCATTGACCTTATTCTGCGTATTGTTATTGGTCTTTTTCTAGGCGCTGCACTTGGTCTTTTAGTGCCATCTCACGTTTACGTGCTAGATCTTATGGGAAAGCTGTTTGTGAGCGCACTTAAATCCGTTGCGCCGATTTTGGTATTTTGCCTTGTGATTGGCGCGCTTGCAAAAGCAAAAAGTGTTGGAAACATGAAGCTTGTAATCGTGTTGTATGCACTTTCTACGTTTATTGCGAGCCTTATAGCTGTATGTGCAGCCATGATTTTCCCTGTTGACTTCACTTTTGCTCATGTTGCAGCAGCGTCTTCGCCATCTCCTCAAGGAATCGGCGAAGTTCTTAATTCTCTTGTGCTAAATATTGTTGTAAACCCTGTAGATGCTCTTGCTAAGGGAAACTTTATTGGTATTTTATTCTGGGCAATCGCGTTTGGTGTAGCACTTCGCTTGGCTGAGCCTTCTACTAAAGCATTCTTTGACAACGTTTCGTCTGCTATTGGAAAAATTGTTCACTGGATTATTAACGCAGCACCTTTTGGCATTATGGGTCTTGTTTATACAACAGTTGCAAGCAATGGTCTTCGTATTTTTAGTGAATACGGTTCCGTTATTGCCTTGTTAGTAGGCACTATGGCTGTTGTTGCTTTGATTGTAAATCCTATTTTGGTTTTTGTTCTTACTGGCAAGAATCCGTATCCTCTTGTATTGAGAACATTGCGCGATTCGGGAGTTACAGCGTTCTTTATGCGTTCTTCTGCTGCAAATATTCCTGTAAACATGAATTTGTGTGAAAAGCTTGGTTTTAACAAAGATAATTACTCAGTTTCTATACCACTTGGATCAACCATCAATATGAGTGGTGCTGCTATAACGATTTCGATTATGGCTTTGTGTGCAGCGCATACGCGTGGGATTTACGTTGATATTCCAACAGCTGTGATTTTATCTGTGCTTTCTGCAGTTAGCGCTGCAGGCGCATCTGGAGTGGCTGGTGGTTCGCTTTTGCTTATACCTCTTGCGTGCTCGTCGTTTGGTATTTCAAATGATATTGCTATGCAAGTAGTTGCTATTGGCCTTATTATTGGCGTGATTCAAGATTCGTGCGAAACTGCGCTTAACTCTTCCACAGATGTTCTCTTTACGGCAGTTGGTGAATATCGCATGTGGCAGCGTGCAGGTCTTAAGTTTAAAATGGGCAAAGACCACGAACCAGTGCAACTTAAAAAGTAGCTGTTGTAGCTTTTGTTAATTATTATTAGTGCGCGTTCTTCCGTTTCTACGTTTTAGATCGCGCACTTTTGCTATGTTTTGCGAGGTGTTATTGTAAATGAATCTAGCAGATGTTCAAATAAAAGAGTACGAAAAATATAATGGCGAAGATATTTTAAGACTATATGATTCTGTTGGTTGGTCTTCGTATACAGATGATTTAGTTGCTTTAGAAAATGGCTTTAACAATTCGCTCAAGGTTTTAGCTGCGTATAAAAATGACGAGCTGGTTGGAATTGCTAGAGCTGTTGGCGATGGATACACTGTTGTTCTTATTCAGGATATTCTTGTTTTGCCAGAGTATCAAAGGCAGGGAATAGGCTCTGCTTTGTTAAAGGCGATTGTGGATTGTTATCCTAATGTTCGTCAAATTCAATTAACCACGGATTGTACTGAAAAAACTATTGCTTTTTATAAATCTGCTGGTTTTATTGAGTTAGCAGAAATCGAGTGCTGCGGTTTTATAAAAGACAGAGCATAATAGCGTATTATGCTTTAGGGAAGTGGTAGGTTGTGTTTGCAGGAATGCTGCGGTTTATCCACGCGTTTGCTGCGATTGTACTTCCGCTGCCGATTGTGGTTTCTCCGCCTAAGATTGTTGCGTTTGCGTAAATTACAACATTATTCCCAATATTTGGATGACGCTTTCCGCCTTTTACAGGATTTCCATTCTCGTCTAGCGCAAAACTTTTTGCACCCAGAGTTACGCCTTGGTAAAGCTTAACATGCTCGCCGATTACAGTTGTTTCGCCAATTACAATGCCAGTTCCGTGATCAATGCAGAAATATGCGCCAATTTTTGCTCCTGGATGAATGTCGATTCCAGTTTTTCTGTGCGCGTATTCGCTCATAAGTCTAGGAATTAGCGGTACGTTAAGTTCGTAGAGTGCGTGTGCTGTGCGGTGAATAAGCATTGCATAAAAACCAGGGTATGCGAGCGTGACTTCTACTTTACTTGTGCAAGCAGGATCGCCTTCGTATATGGCTTGAATATCTGTTAAAAGTAGCTTTTTAATTGCAGGAAGAGTATTTATAAATTGATCGCAAATTTCTCGAATTTTAATTGTGTTGCTTGTATAGCATTGAAGTTCACGGAATATAATGCGTTCTATAGTGCTTAACGCGTTCGAAGCAACGGTATTCAAACTATCATTAGTATTCAAACTATCATTGAGTTGCGCAGCCTCGTTGCTTTCATTGCGCACATGCAACTCAGGCAAAAGTAACACCTGAGTCGCATGTATGAACGCAATAATATTTCGGTAATTAGGTATGAATGTAGCTTGTCTTATGTCTGAATCGTGAATTGAGTTCAGTTGATTTATAAGATCAAGGCGATCATTCATACATTTCTCCCGTTATTTTGCTATTTTCTTTATTTTCTATTTTCTTTATTCTATAGTTTTGATCATTATCTAATAATGTTATTTATTATTCTTTTATTATTTAATCAAAACTTGCGTATTTAAAGTAGTGCTCCTAAATGTAGTTAGTCTTCAAATAATGCGGTAGACAAGTATCGATCTCCTGAATCTGGCAGTATTGCAACGATGGTTTTGCCCCTGTTTTCTTCTCTTTTTGCTTCTTGGATTGCTGTCCAAATTGCAGCTCCAGAAGAAATACCTACAAGAACGCCTTCTTTTTTGCTTATAAGCTTGCCATTTTCGATTGCGTCTTCATTTGTTACGTGAACAATGCGATTATAAATGTTTTTGTTGAGCACATCTGGCACGAATCCTGCGCCGATTCCTTGAATCTTGTGCGCTCCTGGCTTGCCGCCTGCTAGCACAGGGGAGTCGGCTGGTTCTACTGCGATTACTTCAAGATGCGGATTTTGCTCTTTTAAGTATGTGCCAGTACCAGTGATTGTGCCGCCTGTTCCAACGCCTGCAATAAGAATATCCACGTTTCCGTCAGTGTCTTGCCAAATTTCTGGACCTGTTGTGTTGTAGTGTGCGTGCACATTTGCTTGATTGGTAAACTGCCCAGGAGTCCACGCATTTGGCGTGCTTTCAACGATTTCCTTCGCTTTGGCGATTGCGCCTTTCATTCCATCTTTAGCAGGGGTGAGCACGAGTTCGGCGCCGTATGCTTTCATGAGTTTTCGGCGTTCAATAGACATGCTTTCTGGCATTACAATAATGCTTTTGTATCCTTTTGTTTGCGCAATCATTGAAAGACCAATGCCAGTATTTCCAGAAGTTGGCTCAACAATTACTGAGCCTGGTTTAATAGTGCCTGCGGCTTCTGCTTCTTCAATCATCTGCTTTGCAATGCGGTCTTTTACAGAGCCTGCTGGGTTAAAGTATTCGAGTTTTACAAGGATTTTTGCTGCTAGATTGTACTCTTTTTCAATGTGCGTAAGCTCCAGAAGTGGAGTGTTTCCTACGAGTTCTTGCACGGACTTGTAGATATTAGACATAACATTTCCCCTTGACTTATTGTTTTGTTTAATTTGATTTGTTTCTGTTTTGTTTTTAATTTTTAAAAATAATTTTATTAATAAAGCGACTATTGTTTACTAGTTGTTTCTAAAGATGCCATTTATTCGTTTTTAACATTAACAAGTATTAAATTGTTATTTTTTTTTTTAACGTTTTATATTCGAATTTTGGCATAAAAAAAGAAACAGCGCGCTGTTTCTTGAATCGTAATTTGCTGTGTTTTAACGTAAATGCTTTTAACACAGGCTAGATGTTATGCATACTTAGTGCTTGCAAACATCATTTCGATTAAGAAATGCGCAACAGCATACGTTACAACAACAATTTGTCATCATATTTGTATGATACATGTGCACTCCTTTACTCGTCGAAATGGTGATAAGTGAAGACTATAGCGAATGGATTTGTGTTTGTCAAACTTGATTTGCGTTTGCTGATA
The DNA here is from genome assembly GCA_946997215.1 of Gardnerella vaginalis. Taxonomy (GTDB): domain Bacteria; phylum Actinomycetota; class Actinomycetes; order Actinomycetales; family Bifidobacteriaceae; genus Bifidobacterium; species Bifidobacterium vaginale_I. Next base: position 23,182 of record CAMPUL010000010.1, on the reverse strand, counting down.
TTAATGTGTATTAACTAATACTAATTTTAAGAAATTGCGCGATTTGTGCATTTGTTTTCTTTGCTACTTTATTTTACAGTCGGTAGTTTTATTGTGCGTAATAGTCTTTTACAAATTCTTCAACCGATATGAGTTCACAAACTCTTCAACAGATAGGAACGTATCTTTATAACCCATTTTTTCACACAGCTTTACAACATCTGGCTTATCGAGTTGTGCGCTAGAAAGTATTTTATCTTGCATAAATGCGTCTCGCGCACTGCCGTCAAAAAGAACCTTGCCATTGGAAAGCACAACAACTCGATTAAATACTCTAGCCACAAAATTCATATCGTGAAGAACAGCTATAACAGTTTTTCCTTGCAAAACAAGGCGTTTAATAATTGACTCAATACGATTTTTGCCGCAATCGTCCTGAGCGATTGTAGGCTCGTCTAAAATAACAACTTGCGTATCCATTGCTAGAATCGACGCAATAGAAACCATTTTTCTTTCACAAAGGCTTAAATCGTAAGGATTTACTTCGCTTTTATCTAAAAGTCCTACAAGTCTTAGACTTTCTTTTGCTTGAATCAATGCTTTATCTTTATCAATTCCAATTTTCAAAAGTCCAAACATTACTTCGCGTATAACAGTTGATTCAAAAATTTGGTCATCTGGATTTTGGAATACGAATCCAATATCTTTAGCAAGAGATGGAACACTACATTTTGCAATATCTTTTCCATTTAATAAAACGCTTCCGAATTTCGGCGTAAGAAGACCTCTAAGGATTTTAAGCAAAGTTGTTTTTCCAGTGCCATTTTGACCAACAATAGCACATGCTCCAGGAGCAAAAGATAAATTGAGATCATCGAATATTTGTGATGTTGGAGTATGAGAAAAAGACACGTTTTGTATTTCAATAGTAGGAGTCATTATAAGAGATTCCCTTCGTGCGAGCGCAAAATTTGTGACGTTTGCTCAAGAGTTATTGGGTACAAACCATTATCGCTTTTTAGCGAAAGTTTTTTGCAAATTTGAGTATAAATAGGAGGATTTACGCCATATTCTTCCAAGTCTTCGCGAGAAAAGATTTTTTGCGGAGTATCAAAATCAACGAGTTTTCCTTCGCTTAAAAGCATTACGCGGTCGCTATATTGCGCGATTTTTTCCATTTTATGCTCAACCATAATAATAGTTTGACCCTGATTTTTTAAGGATTCTACAGACTTAAAAACCTCTTCCGAACCTTTAGGATCAAGCTGCGAAGTAGGCTCGTCTAAAATTATTATTTCTGGTTGCATAACTAAAATAGCGGCAATAGACATGCGCTGCATTTGACCGCCAGATAAATCGTATGGAGAGCAATCTTTAAGATTAGAAATGTTAAGCATCTCCATGATTTTCTCTACGCGATTTTGCATCTCGTTTTGCTCAATGCCAATATTTTCCAGACCAAAAGCAATCTCCTCGTACACAGTAAGCTTCGAGCCTGTAATTTGATTAAAAGGATTTTGAAAAACCAGCCCAACTTTTTTGCAAAGACTGTCTATTGGAGTAGTTTTTGCGTTAAGACCGTCTACTTCGACTTTTCCGCCGTACGCTCCGTGGTAAAGATTAGGAACAAGACCTAAAATCGCTTGCGATAATGTTGATTTTCCAGCTCCATTAGCACCTATTATTCCAATAAATTCGCCTTTATGAATATCGCAAGAAATGTCATCTAGTGCAAGAGTTTTACTATAAGGATAGCGATATTTTAAGTGCTCTATATGAATAGCTTCCATGCTACATATCCTAAATTATTAAGTAACGCATAAATAATAGATGCGATTATTACGATTAAACAAGCGCATAAAAATAGCGTATTGTATTTACTTGGCTTAAATGGTTTTATGAATGTTTTTTGATTATTGCATGAAAATCCGCGAACTTCTAAAGCTATAGTTCTTTCTTTAGAACTCATAAATGAAGACATTATAATCGGAGATATTAAAGGCAAAAAAGCTTTGAAACGCGTTATTAGGGAACCTTTTGTTTGTAATCCTCTGCTTCTTTGAGCGTCAACAATAGTCGAAGTTTGCTGTGTTATTTGGGGAATGATTTGAAATAGCGAGACAAAAACATAGCCCATTTTAGGTGGTAAACCAGCTTGTATCATCTCTTGCATCATATCGGAAGGCTTAGTTGTAAGCGTTAAAACACAAAACGCAAACGAAATATTTAATATATTTAGCACAATCTTCATTGCTACTTCAAAACCTTCTTTGCGAGCAATCAAAGGTCCTAGTTTGAATAAAATCGTGTAGTTTCCCGATCTAAAGAAAGTTTGAACTATAAAAATAGTTACAATAATAAAACCAGTAACTTGTATTACGATTTTTATTTTTGCTAGGACCCTTGATGTTGCAAGTAATATTAGGCTCAAAATAATAAAGATAGCGAAAGAAGTATAGCCTCCAAGCAAACTCGGCGTGCTTGTAGCGCATATTACGTATGCAAGCTTGGTTTTTGCAGATAATCCGTTTAGAAACGAATGCTTATCTTCAAATAGGCTGATGCTTTTCATAGTATCTCGTCTTATTGTGCTTATAAAAACTTGTAGAACTTGTAAATTTTAGCGTTTATGCGATTTATTTGCTTGCAATAAACGTTTATTTATCAAGATCTTCGTCATCGGATTGATAGATGGCTATTAAACTCTTAGGAAGAACTTTATAGATTCCAGCTGCAAGGAACAAAACAACAATCTTGTCTGGTATATCTACAACAAGCTCATCTACGAATGATGCAAAGAAGCCTTTGGATCCCATTGCTGCAAAAACAGCGTCACCCCAAACGTTTCCAGTGGTTCCGCCCCAATAAATCATGTTTAGAGGTGTAGAGATGATTATTGCGATTGCTGCAACAATAAGACTTGTTATAAAAATGTGTAGGCCTTTGTTCATGTACTTTAGTCGTGCAGCGATTCCAACGCTTACGCCAATTGCTGCAGCTGTAATGCTATAGACTGTAGAAATTGGATCAATCGTTAAGCCATAAACAATATTAGTTAAAAATCCTGCAATTCCGCCTACAACTGGTCCTGCTAAGCAAGCTGAAATGCAAGTGCCTAGTGTGCCAAGCCAAAGTGGTAGTTTTAGCATGCTTGCAAATAGTTTTGCAACATAATTTATGCCGATTGCAGCTGGTATTAGTACGAGTGAAGCAGTAGTTAATTTAACGCTCCAAATATTTTTTAGTTTATTTACCATTTTGGAATTTCCTATCAGTTAAGGAATAAATTCAAGTTCATTATACGCTTTGCTAAATGTTATTAAAGTAGTTGAAAATTAATGTGTTATAAATTGTTATATTGTTTATTTTGTGTTATTTTGTTTTTTGCTATTTGTTTTGTATTAGATCTTTATTGAAAATAATCACATTTAAGATACTTTGCTAGCAAAATTAAAGTTGTTCAAAATCAAAGTGGTTATTATTTCACTATTTCAAATTTCACTATCGCAAATTCAACTATTCCAAATAATGGTTATTTATGATAAAAAAATATAAGAGCCTTTTATGCCTTTTACAAAAATGTTGTTATAAAAATGTTGTTACAAAAACATTGGCGATTATAAGAGGGAGATGACGATGAATGTAAAGCATAGTAGCGTGTTTACAAATCCCGAAGTTTTAGAAAAACTTAATAGATTAGAAAAATCTCCCCAAATGCAAGGGAAATTAAATGAGTTAAAAGAAGGCGTAAAAAACAACGCTTTTGACCCAATGCGTTTGATTCCATTAATACCAGTAGTTCTGATTATTGGTGCTGTTGGCAATTATCTTCCTTCGTTTGATTACTCTAGTTATAAATATCCTTTACTCATAGTAATTGCTTTTGTTGTTTGCTTTGCTGGCAAGTTTTTTGTAACAAATAAGGTTGATGTAAGCTCGCTATACGCGGATAATGTTTTAACACCGATTTTGAATGCGATTCTGCCTGGAACGGTATTAGAAAATTCCGAAGGAATTGACAATAGCATTTTTAATAATCTTCTGCCAATATCTAGTAGGTATTATTCAAACAAACACATAATTTTTGGCGATGAATCTAAAACTGAATTTTCAAATATGCAAGCAATGCACTTTTCTAGAAGTGAAAGTGGAAAAACTGTCAAAAAAACGGATTTTATTGGGCAAGTCTTATTAATAAACTCAAAAACCAATATAAATGGTCATATTAGAATCGTCCCCGTTACTGGAAAGAACTTTATGGGGCAAAAATTAAATGGATACTATGGTAAAAAAACAAAAGAGGAGAGCGAAGTTCAAACCGAATCTATTGAATTTAACAACTCGTATTCAATCTTTTCTACGGACAATTTTTATACAAAGCTTGTGTTGGATCCAAGTTTTATAGAAGTATTGAATAATTTGCAAAAACGAATGCGAGTTTGCATATATATAGATAGCGAGCATATTATTGCAGCTTTTGACTCTGGTCGGTATTTATTTGGCGCTCCAGGAAAATCTGGAATAGAAAATCTATCTTTAATAAGAGAATATGAAAAATTTAGAGATGTTTTGGCTGAGTATTATGAAGTAATCAACGTAATTAGAGAGAAATTGCAAAATTAAAAGCTAAAAAATTGCAATACTAGTGAATTGCAAAAGTGGAAAATACTAGCGAATTGTAAAATTATAGACAATTAGGACTAGAAAGAGCTAAAAATAAAGGAGACATTATGGATTATGAGATTATTTTAATAGTCATTGCAGCAGTGCTTGTAGTGGCTATTGGCTGGTTTATTGGCACGTTAAATAGACTAAGAAAATATAGAGTGATTATAGAAGAGTCGCAAAAAAATGTTGACATTGCGCTCGCTAAAAGATACGACACGATTTGCCAAATGCTTAAAGTTGCGCAATCGTTTGCAAAGTACGAAAAAACAACATTAGTTGATTTAGTGAGTTTAAGAGGGGGATTAAACTCTGCTGATTCTAGCGAGGCAATGAAAAATCAGAATCATGCAATAGGGAAGATTTATGCTTTGGCAGAAGCTTACCCGGAATTAAAGTCTTCTGAACAATTTTTGAATTTGCAAGAAGAAGTAAACGACGAAAACGAGCAATTGGCTGCAGCAAAAAGAATTGTAAATAGTAATATCAGTGTGCTTAATCAAAATATTGTTACATTCCCAGTCTCTCTTATTGCAAGATTAAGCGGAATAAAGCAGATGGATTTTCTTGATGAAGATGATTTAAGCAATAAGAAGAATATCGATAGCATATTGAGCTAGATAACATGTTTAGCTAGATAACATATCTTAAGTGGCCAATCGTTGTAAATTTGTAGCGATTGGCCACTTTGTGATTGGCTGTCTGTTGGATTTGCGTATGTGCCCAGTGAAGAAAATTGCCGCAAACGGCAAAAATCTTCACTGGCGTTTATTAAACGCATATCTCAGTAGTAGGTACATGTCCAAATAACAGGATCGTATCTAAATAACTTTAATTTACAATATGTCAACCCAGTTTTGTCTAGCATGAAGTATTCTATGCACCATAACCGTTTTGTTCTCTTCGCAAATTTTATAGAAGATCACATATTTTTTAACAAAACATCTTCTAAAGTTTTTACTACTAAGGTAATCATCGTTCACTAATCGGTATCGATAAGGCATTGTGGATAAGCTTGAAACAGTGGCTTCCACATTATCGAGGAATTCGGCTGCTGTAATTGGTGAGTCTAAATTGTGCGCAATGTAATGGACTATGCCTTGCAAATCTTTATGATAACTTTGCGAAACAAGTATTGCGTATTTTGGGTTACTTTGCGCCATTGTTGAGTTCTTCTCTTAAGTTTCGCATTGATTCTTCAAAAGATAATGTGTGATTGTTGTTAAAATCAGACTCGCTTTGAGAGAGTGAACTGTACAGTTCGTATTTGCTCATGAATTTGTTGAATAAGTCAATGCTCATTACAGCTAAGTCCCCGCGACCGTTTTTTGTAATGAAAACTGGCTCTTTTGTTTCGTGGCAAAATGTTGATATCTCGTTGTAGTTATTGCGTAAATCTGTGCTTGATTTAATAGTTGGCATTTGTGAGTCCTTTGAGATGATTGTTATTTTGGTGTTGAATTATCTTGTATAATCTTGTTTGATTTGCATAAATATTAACTCAGTTTAATGCAATCTAAAGATATTATATGATTATTTCTTTAGATTATTGACTTTATAGTTTCGATTTTTATAACGTAGTAGTCAATCGTTGTAAATTTGTAGCGATTGGCTATTTTTATGATCTTTGCGTACTAATGCGTGTGTTTGTATATAGGATTGAGTTGCTTGTAGGATGGAGCTGATTGTATTAAGGAGCTGATTGTATGGCAGAATATGATTTGCCGATTTTAGAGTATGATTCCGATAAAAACGCAGTTTTAATGCCAAATCACGATAATATTTCCGTTCAGCTTCCATCTAAAGCGGTTTTTGCTTTCTTAGGCGATGAAATCGATCAGTATGCTTTAAGTAGGAAAGCTACGATTGTAGCAAATTTTGAATCTGCAACTAAAAAATATCCGATATATGTTTTGGAAGAAAAAGTAGAGAAAAAAGTAGGGGATAAGGCAGATGAGAATGCGGACGAGAAAGTAGAAGAAGAAACGCAAAAAATCTGCTTGGTACAGGCCCCAGTTGGCGCTCCTGCCGCTGTTCAGATATTAGATTGGTTGATTTCTTACGGCGTTAGTGAAGTTGTTAGTGCTGGTTCTTGCGGATCGCTAGTTGATTATGCGGAAAACGTTTTTCTGGTTCCGTATAAAGCTTTAAGAGATGAGGGAACTTCTTATCATTATTTGCCTCCAAGTCGTTATGTTGATGTTTCAGAGCGTTCGAGGCGTGCTATTTTACAAACTTTGCAAGCGCACAATTTGCCTCATTATGAAGTTAAGACGTGGACTACGGATGGGTTTTTCCGTGAAACTAAGACGAAAGTTGCTAGTCGTAAGCAGGAGGGATGCGCGGTTGTGGAGATGGAGTGTTCTGCTTTAGCGGCTTGTGCGCAAATGCGTGGGATTGTTTGGGGTGAGATTCTTTACACTGCAGATACTTTGCACGATGTTGAAAATTATGATGAGCGCAATTGGGGTGGAGACTCTAAAGCGTATGCGCTTGAGCTTTGTATTGAAGCAGCGTTGCGCATTTGATTTTTGTAATTCTAGTAGCCATTAATTGCAAATTTACAGCGATTTATTACTAGAGATAACAACACAGCTGAGTCTACTCTTAAATGCTATTGTTAACAAACATTGTTAACAAATCTGTATTAATGTATTTAACTTTTAAAGAGTGATTTATAAAAGAGTAATCTAAGTTTTACTTTGCAAATAAAACTTTACGTAAGTCTTTATGATATTGTCTTTAATTATTAGAATTAAAAATCATCAAAATAAAAACATTGCTATAAACGCAAAGACAAGCACAAAGATAAAGTAACGGCAAATCTAAAAAGAGGTGAAGCATTATGCAAAGTTTGCAGATTCTACACATTCTGTTCAACCCAGTAATTGTATCGGTTGTAGTGTTATGCGTATTAAGTCTCGCAAAACTCAATGTTTTACTTTCAATGATTGTTGCATGCGTTGCAGGTGGCATAGCTGGCCAATTGCCTCTTTTTGGAGATAGCAACCACACTATTATGGCTCTTCTTTGCGATGGATTTTCCACAAATGCGCAAACTGCGCTCGCATACATTCTTCTTGGAACATTTGCAGAAGCCATTACAACAACTGGCCTAGCTCAAATCATTTCTAAAAAAATCAGTAAACTTATTGGCGCAAACAAATTTATTCTTCTTGCAGTTCTAACGATTATTGCATGCATGTCTCAAAATATTGTGCCTGTTCATATTGCTTACATTCCTATTCTTATTCCGCCGATTCTTTCCATTATGAACAAGCTTAAGCTAGATCGACGCGCTGCCGCCTGCTGCACTGCTTTTGGTCTTGAAGTTCCATATATTGCTATTCCGTTTGGATTTGGCTTAATTTTCCAAACTGTTATTGCTACGAATCTTTCTAAAAACGGCATGAAGGTTAGCGTTGCGGACGTTAGCGCCGTGAACTGGTATTTGGGTGCTGCAATGCTCGCAGCCTTACTGTTTGCAGTTTTTGTGCTATACCGCAAGCCTCGCGAATACGAAACAACGCAAGCAGATACTCGTGCTGCTGATGCTGTTGTTGGCCCTCTCACTAAAGAACATTACGTAACTATTCTTGCGATTATTGTTGTTGTAGTGGTGCAAGTTATTAGTAAGGATCTTTCGCTTTCTTCTCTTGCAGGTCTTGCAACCATGATTATTTTTGGCGCAATAAAGTGGAAAGACATCGACAAGCAGCTTATGGGCGGCGTTAAGCTTATGGGTCTTATTGCATTTATTATGCTCATTGCTGGCGGCTACGCTAACGTGATTCAAGCTACGGGCGGAGTTAATGAGCTTGTACACCTTGGCGTTGCTTTTATGGGTCAAAACAAGCTAATCGCTGCATTTGTAATCACGATTATTGGTTTGCTTGTTACTATGGGCATTGGAACTTCGTTTGGCACGGTTCCTATTCTTGCAGTTTTGTTCGTTCCACTTTGCCAAAGCATTGGTTTTAGCACTCCTGCAACAATTCTTCTTATGTCTTGTGCAGCGGCTCTTGGAGACGCAGGTTCTCCTGCTTCCGATACAACGCTTGGTCCTACTTCTGGTCTAAATGCAGATGGTCAGCACAGCCACATTTGGGATACTTGTGTTCCAACATTCCTTATTTTTAACATTCCACTTATGGCTGCAGGAATTGTAATATCGCAGTTTATTTAGCAATAAATCAACGAAATGCAATAATCGTTTCGCAAAGTGGTTTACTTGCAAAATTCTATTCAAGTAATTTCAATAACGTATCTAAACTCATTAGTACGCTATCAAAATCAATGTCTTTAGAGTAGGAATATTTACGCTGATATGACAACCACAATAAAGAAAGTCTCTCATCACAAGCAATACTTTCATAAATAGATTTAAGATTATCTATTATATTTTCAGTTTTACGATTTTCGCAAGTTGCATGAAAAGCACGCTTAAGAATCTCCCCATCTATATCTCTTTTATGTGAAGTAAGCAGGACGTGAATGTCGTAAAAATCCCTCATACGCGTATTAAGAATTCCGCGCGATAAAATGGTTTGCAATTTTTCCGCAAACACTGTTTCAATATTGTAAGAAAGAATAGAAATAGAACGGTTTTCCAACATCAACTTATAGTCATACTCAATTGCGCGTGGTGTAATAGTAGCCCCTGTAGAAACATCAATTTTTATTGGCGTTATCATTCTTCCAATATGCGAATCAATCGCAAAACGAATACCTGGATATTCCATATCATCCATAATCTTCATTACGCTTTTAATAGTAAAATCAACTCCATCGCCTATGTCTATACGAGATATGTCCTCAATCATTTTTTCGTATTCTCAAGAGACAAATCATAATTTTGAATAGTCGTATCTATATCCATAGTGGATCGCATAGAAATACCAAGCAAAGATGTTACTAGAACACCGCCTTTTACAATAAAATTGTTGCGATATTTTGAAACTGACACACGCTCTAAGTAGCGTTCCATCATGTAAAGACGCATTAACACGCGAGGATCTGCGTTATTTTGTTTGGCGAGGTTTTTAATTCTACCTCTTATTTGCGCATCCGTTAAACCCACTTAAAGTAACACCTCAAAATACTTGCGAACAACATTGTTTACTCTAAAAAGTTTCGCATATTCCATCAACAAATTAAGATCTTTGTCTGGTCTAGCAATATAAGATTTTAAGATTGTATTAAATTCCTGAATCTCAATTAAATTTCTGCTTCTAAACGCGTCACAGACAGTTCTTTCAAGATTATACATTGGTACTTTATTACCGAGATTATCCGTGACTAAAATCTTTCCAACTTCAAGCAATTCTTTTTTTACGCTATAAACTTTCACATTGCACGATGCTTTAAGCCTGTGAGCATTAAAACCACTATAAACAGTAATAGTGTGAGTAATTGGCTCCATATCAACCAATCCATGATAAAAGAAAGCTTCGTCGTGAGAGAAAACAGCGGATGGTGAACGCTTATGAATAAGAAGCAACTCATCTACCCACGAGTCTTTAGACGCGTATATTCCACCGCTTAACTGTTCTAGTTCATTATCTTTAACAAATTTATAAAACTTATATTTTGACAGTCCGCAAGATTTTGCTTCTTTCAAAGTAAGCATGTTGCTACCATTAGCGTTTAATAATTTAGCGATAACACTCACCGTCCTTTCGTGCATATATTGTAACTTATATTAGCACGATTGGATGAATTATATTAAATTTTACTATCAAGATTACTATCACGCTTTACGCTAATAAGATTCTGTGATTACCGCCCACCTACTTAATGACACGTTTACGCTGATTTCATATGTTATATCAGCATAAACTTATCAAATGCGTAAGCTAAGCCCAATCCAATCCAAACCAGCTCAACAGACTCACATAGACACAGTGTAAAGCGAGTAGAAGTAAGCCTTCTGATTCATAAGCTCCTCAAAGCTTCCGCACTCAATAAGCTCGCCGCTTTTCATCACAAGAATCTCATCATATTGCTTAAGAGAATTAGCATCTAAGCGGTGAGTTACCACGAGTCGAAGAATTCCTTGCAAATCCAAAATAGACTGCATTACGTTCGCGCTTGTCTCGTTATCTAACGCGCTCGTTGCCTCGTCAACCAGCAGAATCTCGGACTTTTTAAGCAAGCTTCGCGCAATAGCAATACGCTGCTTTTCGCCACCAGAAAGATGATTACCATTCTCGCCGCACTGATAATCCTTGCCTTTAGCAGCAATCAAATCATCCAAACCAGCCAAGTGAATCACGCGATCCACCTCCGCGTCCTGGAATGGCTTAAAAAGCGTAATATTATCTAAAATCGAAGCATCAAACATAAACACAGACTGCTGCATAAGAGTCGTCTTATCGTAAAGCGAACTCTTGCTCACATTGCTAAGTTCGTGGTTATTCAGCTGCACGCTACCTTCATAATCCTTGTAGTAGCCCATAAGCAGATTAATCAAACTACTCTTACCAGCACCAGAAGGCCCAACAATTGCATAAGATTTTCCAGCTTGCAAACTAAGACTTACGTTTTTCAAGACTTTATGATCCGCGTCATAAGCGTACGAAGTATCGTGCAAAACAACGCTTTTAATAGAATCGTCAATGATCTCGCCAGAATCTTCCTTAGCGTTACTCATATAATCAGCCATCTTACTAATAAGCTTCTTAGCACCCTTCATCTCGCCAAGCATTTGCGGAAGACTTGAAATAGGCTGAAGTACGCCATTCATCAAATTAGTGAAAGCTAACACCATTCCAGCAGTAATAACACCAACGTGAGCGTTAACCATCCAAGCACCAACAAGCATCACGCCAAGCTGAGTTGCAAGGCTTGAAATCGTTCCAAGAGCAGAAACAGTAGTCATCGTTTTTTCGCGAAGATTCTTCGTATGCTCAAGCTCCATCGACTGATTCTGATAACGGTTAATAACCTCCTGCTCCGCCTTAAAACTCTTAATAACCGAAACTCCGTTCAAAACATCCTTCGTCAGGGCCGTATAAGACTCATTCGACTTAGAAACCTGCTCCTCTCGAGTGGCAATTCCGCTAGCTGTAAGAATCGAGCACACCATAGGAAGCACAGAAATAATAAGAGCAATAACAGTGAGCAGCGGACTATAATAAATCATAAGAGCCAGAGAGCTTACAAGCATAAGAACGTCTTGAACAAAGTCAAAAATCTTCTTCAAATACTTTTCTTGAATACGCTCGCAATCATTAGTAAGTACAGAAAGATACGTGCCGGAATTCGCGAGCGAAAAATCACTATAACTCTTCTGTAAAAGCTTCTTGATAACAGACTCTTTATACTGATTCATTGCTTTTTCAAGAAAGCGAGGGTACGCACTGCGCTTCAACGCAAAAATCATGGAAATTGCCAGCATGAAGGAAACGACAAGCAGCAAAATAGTAGTTAAAGAGTAGGATCCTTTGCCAGACATATAGTCGAAAATAATTTGCAAAATCCAAGAAATAGCAGTGTAAATCATAGACAAGGCAATAAAAACTATCATCGAAAGAAAAGCTACAAGTTTGTTTTCTTTGAAAAATAGTTTTACGTAATTTTTTACGTCGGGATGTAGTTTGGATGATTGCTGATTCGCAGGCGATTGCGGATTTGACGCAGTATTTTGATTTGCGCGTGAATTCTGATTTGCTGTGTTGTCAGTTTTACTCATTCTCGCTACCTCTCACTTCCTTTATATCTATTTGCTATTCTTCGCTAATAGCATTTTTGTAGCTAGCATTTTCGCTTCTGTTTTGCCGATTTGCTTACTACAAAACATTAAAAGCTACATTATCATACTCATTCTGATTGGTCACAATTATCTACTTGACAACACATATAAATACTTAAACACGCTTATTCGCAATGCTTGCTAGAAATAATATTAGAAGTAACATGATTAAATCAAAAATGTGAGATTTTGTTATATATAGCGTGTTTTTATAGCTAAAATATAGACAAATGAACAAAATGTTCAAAAATAAGTTAGTATTTGTTCACCTTGAAGAGTACCATGAAGGTGTTCGCAAGGAATTAACAAAATAATTAGTTCTTTGTTTTACGCAATTTTGTTGCAATAATGCAATATAAGTGGCTGCAAAAATCGAATTTAAACAGCATCAAAGTGAAGATTGAGTCGAAAATCAACAATCAAAAATAAAAAATCAATAAAAATTAAAAATTGAAAATTGAAACAAAATTGAAACAAAATTGAAAATTGAAAATTGAAAAATATTAGTCAAACACAAAGGAGGAATGCACAGCAATTTCGATAGCAACATTAAAAATGTATACCATTTAGAAATGTATACCATCGGTATTTTGCAGCAAAAAAATTATGCAAGATGAACAAACGCTTATAGAAGCGAAAGAATTAGGATTAAAAAGATTTACAAGAACTCCATTTTGGGATGTGTCATTAAAAGTTGAGCCTCATCAAATCGTTGCAATATCGGGCGAACATGGCTCTGGAAAGTCTGCTCTACTACTAGCATTGTCGGGCTACATGAAGTTTACGAATGGAACGTTAAAAATCGCAAACTTGGATCTTCCAGCAGACACAAAAGAATCACGTCAATACGTTGGACTCGGATTATTTAGCGGAATCAACGAATTCTACAACACTCAAACAATAGAAGAAGCGCTTATGAGCGAGCTAAAACTAGCGAGCGCATCACCGCTTTTCCGTGAACAATACAAGAATAATGTTAAAAATCGCGAAGCACTACATCAATACGCTTACAACGTTCTAGCATATTGGAAAGTGTTATCTCCTAGAGAAACTGCTATTGGTGATCTAACACCATGCGAGCGCATGAGATTAGGAATTGCACTTGCGCTACTAAAAAAGCCGTGGATTCTTTTTGTAGATGGCGTAGAAACTGAGCTTACAAGTGAGCAAAGTGAATGCTTGCTCGCAGATATTCGCGCATACGTTAGCAAACACTTTTGCGCGTGCTGCGTGGGAGTTTTGCAAAGCGAGTTAGAAAAGCAAGCGGATCAAGTTTTAAGGCTAAGTCGCGCAAGTTACAGTGAAGATTCTGAGCTTAACAAAAATGGAGATGGTAAGAATGCGCGTTAATACTATTGTTCTTGCGTTTCGTGAATTAAATAATGCTATAAAAGGAAAAGCTAGAAAACTTGTTATTGGAACAGTAGCCTTAATCCCACTTTTATATGGGTCGCTGTATTTATGGGCGTTTACAAATCCTTATAAGACTTTGGATACTGTGCCTGTGGCTGTTGTTGTGGAAGATAGCGGTGCGATTATAAATGGCAAAATGCGCAATATTGGCCACGAAATCAAGAATCGTTTAAAGAATCAAAAAGACGGTAGCGAAGGTTTTCAATGGAACTTTGTAGATAGTGCTAAAGCAAATAAAGGCCTTAAAAATGGCGATTATTTTATGGTAGCAACTATTCCATCGTCTTTTAGTAAGTGCATTGCTTCTGCGCAATACGATACTCCGACTAAAGCAAAGCTTCACGTAAAGTATGATCAAGCAAGCAATATGCTGGCTTCACAAATCGGTAAAACTGCTTTCCGCACTATGCGAAGTGAAATTAGCGAGGCGATTGTTCAAGAATATTGGGAGCATATGTTTGAAAAAGTAAATTCTGCTTCTGATTCTCTTAATTCAGCAGTGAGCGGTTCTGGCGATTTAAGCGCTGGAATGCAATCGCTTAATGGCGGAGTAGATAAGCTTGCTGATGGATCGAGCAAGCTTACTCAGTCTTTGCAAAAACTACAGAACGGATTGGTAGAGCTTCAAAAGGGAGCGCAATCGCTTAAAAATGCAAATGCGCAAAGCAAAGATGGCGCGCAAATATTAGCGCAAAAAACTAACGATTTGGCAAATGGCGCAAATCAGCTAAATAGTGGAGCGCAAACGTTATATAACGCTACAGACGAACTATATAATGGTGCGCAAAAGCTTTCGGATTCTAGTGCGCAGCTTGAACAGCATGTTAAAGCAGGAAATGAGGCTACGAAAAATCAGCTTGCTCAATTGCTTGTTGAAGCGCAAAATCCGCTTGTAACAAAAGAGCTTGTGTTAGAAAAATTGCAAGGTCTTGCAGGAGGATTAAGCGAAAATTCTAAGCTCTTAGAGACGAATCTTTCGGCATTGAGCCAAGGTGCTGGAGCGCTTTCTTCTGGGAGCTTGAAGATAAAAGCTGGAGTTGACGCCGTTTCTAAAGGAATATCAAGCGTTCACAATGGTTCGTCGCAGCTTTCCGCTGGAGCAAATAAGCTGGCGGAAGGTCTTAATAAAGTAAGCAACGGAAGTGAAAAGCTCAATAATGGTATTAATTCTGCTGCGCTTGGATCTGCAAAAATAGTTGATGGATCAAGTCAATTGAATTCTGGAGTTCAAAAGCTTTCTGAAAATACTCCAAAGCTTGTTGATGGAGCTAAAAAGTTGCATGAAGGTCTTAAAAGCGCACAAAACTCTAGCAAAATCAACAATATTGAGCAAAAAAGCAAGATGATGAGTGCGCCAGTTGCGCTTAAAGAGCATAATTATTCGCATGTTGAAAACTACGGAACTGGCTTTGCACCTTACTTTATTTCGATAGGCCTTTGGGTTGGCGCGCTTATGGCAACCTTTGTTTTAAGGGTTATGGATAGGCGAGCAATACTTAATGGCATGAATCCGCTTAAAAGTGCGCTTATTAGTTTTACGCCGTTTGTGCTTATGGGCGTTGTGCAAGCGATTATTCTTATGGGCGTTGTTCAAGGAGCGTTGAAGTTGCAAATCGATAATGTTGGTGCATTCTACGCGCTGGGGATTATAGCGTCAATAGTCTTTATGGCTATAATGCAAATGATTATGGCAGTGTTTAAGATTCCAGGAAGAATAGTTGCGATTGTGCTACTTATGCTGCAAATCACTAGCTCTGCAGGAACTTTCCCAGTGCAAATGACGCCATCGTTCTTTAGGGCGGTTCATCCATATTTGCCTATGACGTACTCGATTCTTGGGCTTCGTCAAGCAATGGCTGGAAGGAACAGTGGCGCAATAACATCCAGCATTGGAATTCTTGTGCTTTTCGGTGTGATTGCAATTGCAATAACAAGCATTGTTGCGCGTATGAAGCGTACTGTAACAATGTTTGATTTGCATCCAGTAATAACGCTTGAGCCGTGAGAATACGACAATGAGTAGGGAGTAATTACTGTGATTGCTGAAGTTACTGAAGTTGCCATAATATAAAAATTGCAACCGAGTGCTGCTCAAATTTGTACCCAAGTTAAGTATGACTACTTATGATATTGTTCATACTAGCGTAGTTGTTCAGCTAGGTGTACGAGCAGTGCTCGGTTGTGCATAACTATACGACTATATGTGAACCGTAACTTATGGCGTAACTGGTATGGCTAACGCAACTATGCGCAATTATATTAAGCTACCTAAGGGCTTATATGAATTACAGAGGGAAAGGACGTGTCAATGGCTGCACGATTTACCGACGAATTAAAAAATGAGAATATCGAAACATGGGATGCTGCTATTCATCATCGTTTTGTTAACGAGTTAGTTGATGGCACTATTCCTGATGCTGTATTAGCTGGATATTTAATTCAAGACTACCGATTTTTAGATAGTTTCTTGGCTCTGCTTGGTGCTGCAGTTACGACAGCAGACACACTTGATTCTCGTCTCGTGTTTTCGAAATATATTGGTGAGGTAGCGGGAGATGAGAATACGTATTTTGTGGATGCGTTTAACGAATTTAATACTCCTGAATCTTTCCGCAATAAAATTCCAGACACTGAAGCAACTCGCGAATTTAAAAAGATGTTTTTAGACGCGGCTCACAGTGGACATTATGCTGCCGTGCTAGCCGTGTTAAACGTTACGGAATGGATATATCTTACGTGGGCATCAAACGCTGAAGGTAAGCGTCCTGAACGCAAGGTTCATTACCAGTGGATCGACCTGCATGATTATGAAGGATTCCACAAGTTTGTAGGGTTCTTGCGTGATGAGTTGGATCGTATTGGTCCTAAGGATGCTGATATTGCTCGAGAATATTTTGCTCGCGCAGTAAAGCTGGAGCGCATGTTCTTCGATAATTCGTATGAGACTCCTGCGGAAATCTAACGAACAGCATTCTAACGAATGGACGGAAATCTAACGGATGGAAATCTAACGAAGTAAGCAAGCTGTGAGAATAAAAATAGACCCTACAAGATTTGTAGGGTCTACCTTTGAGAAGATGAGAAATTTTCGTTAATAATTGAAAATCTCACTGTTAACTATATTTTAGAAAGTAGATGCGTAAACTTCGGCAATAGCATCTTCGCTCATATGCATGTACGAATTCTTCAAAAGTCGTTGCTGCTCTTTAACAACGCTTGCAGCCCAGCTTTGAATCATATCTTCGCTCATGCCATACTCGTGAAGCTTGTGCTTAGTCAAAATTGTGTTAAGAACTTCGTCAAGCTTATCTAATACATCTGCCTTTTGGCATTCAAGAATATTTGCCATAAAGTCAAAAAGCTTAGAAAGCTCAGTGTTTTCGGCGCTAGTACTGTTTTCTGCATCATGCTTAGCATAGTAGCGCAAAACGCTTGTAAGAAGAGCAGCATTTGTTTCGCCATGAGCCACGTGGAAAGTGCCGCCAAGTGGATAAGCCATAGCGTGCACGCAACCGCATCCAGCGTTACCAAAAGCAATGCCAGCGTAAAGGCTTGCAGAAACCAAGTCGCTTACAACTTGACTTTTTGCGCTGCTGCCTTCTTTAACAACTCGCATATAGCTTTGCAAAATAAGCCCGCAAGCCTTGTAACTAAACATTTTTGTAAGCTCTGTTGCAATAGGGGAGAGCGCAGACTCAATCGAATGAGTAAGAGCGTCAATAGAGCTGGTTGCAAAAACGTAATCTGGAAGGCTCTTTAACAATTCTGGAATAAGAACTGCGTCTGTAGCGTAGCAAGCATCGTTTGCTAAGCCCTTTTTAGTGTTGCGCTTTGTAAGAGAGAACACGGCAACGTTGGTAACTTCTGAGCCAGTTCCGCAAGTAGTTGGAACAAGAATAAGATCCGCGCCTTTTTGCGCAGGAATCTTGCCGTCAATCAAGTCTTCGAGTGGGCTTGTTTGCTTTAACGCGCAAACTTTAGAAATATCCAAAACGGTGCCGCCGCCAATGCCAATCACGCGCTTTGGGGTAGTGCGAATATCGCGAACAATCGCGTCAACCATTTCGTCACTTGGCTCGCCTTTGCCGTAGTTTTCTTGGAAAATCACATTGCAATCAAGGTTTAAATCGCCAAAATAAGGTTCCCAAATGTACTTGTTTGTAATAACCAAATCGTTCTTGCCAAGCTTAAATTCTTGCGAAAAATCACGAGCGTTCTCGAATTTGTGAATAGTTGGCTTAATAGAGAGCTGCTTCATCCTAGACTCCTTTGTTTTAATTTGTACGTCTTACGCTAATATGCGCGTTTTGGTTCGCGATTTGTGCGCGGATGATTAAAAAACCAAGCAACTGCTCCATTATAGAACAAATTGCTTGGTTTAATAAACGCGATTTAAGCTAATAAGAAGCTAATCGCAGAGGCTAATAGTAGAAGCTAATCAGCCCTTAAGTAAAGCCGTGTAAGCAGCCATCGTAATGTAATTGTACGGCTGATTGAAGTGAGGCATGAAGAAGATGTCGCACAAAGCAAGTTCCTTAATAGTGACCTTCTTTTGAATAGCCAGCGAGAACAGGTGAATTGCGGCAGACATATCGTAGTTAGAAGCCAACTGGCAGCCAACAATAACCTTAGAATCCTTCTTGTAAACGATGCGAATCTTCACCTTTGGATTCTCAACTTCCATAAACGCAGGCTTTTGAGTATCCTCAAAATCAACGTAATCAACATCCATGCCCTCTTTTTGAGCGGCAGACAAGCTTAAGCCGGTGCAAACAAGCTTGTAATCGTAGATCATCATTGCGCTAGAGCCTTGCACGCCCTCAGTTTCTACAGGAGTTCCGCAAACGTTGTGACCTGCAATCAAGCCGCTTCGAACGGCGTTAGTTGCGAGCGCAATGTAATTTACGCGGTCTCGAGCGTTGTCGTAGATTGTAGCGCAGTCGCCGATTGCGTACACGTCTGGGTCGGAAGTCTGCTGCTTTTTATCAACTAGGAAAGCGCCGTTAGTATACTGCTTTAAGTGGTCTTTGCCGAGCGCAACGTTTGGGTGGAAGCCAATAGCGCAAATCACCATGTCGGCTTCGTAAGTGCCTTTGCTTGTTTTAACAGCCTTAACTTCAGTGTCTCCAACAATTTCTTCAACAGTTTGACCAAGTTCAAACTTAATGCCTTTATTCTCCATAATTTGCTTCAAATTATCGGAAAACTCTGGGTCAAAGTAGCCGTTAAGAATATGGTCTTCCATGTCAATAAGAGTTACGTTCTTGTTCAAACGTTCAAATGCTTCCGCAAGTTCCACACCAATGTAGCCGCCGCCAAGAACCACAACATTACGGAAATCACGCTCTTTGAGCTTAGCAATAACAGTTTGAGCATTCTGGAAAAGCTTTACCATTTGCACGTTTTCCAAGTCAATGCCTTTAATGCGTGGCTTGTTTGGAAGGCTGCCAGTAGCTAGAACGAGTTTATCGTAAGAATCGTGAATAACAGTGCCGTCTTTAAGCTCTACAGTAACTTCTTTCTTTGCATAATCAATGTCTAGAACTTTGCTTTCCAGATTTACTTTTGCGCCTTTTTTAACGAAATCTTCTGGCTTCTGGTAGAACAGGCCATCGCTGCTTTGAATCTGCTTGCCAATCCACAAAGCCATACCGCAGCCAAGGAAGGAAATGTTGCTATTTTGATCGTAGATTGTAAGATCGTTTCCTGGGTAGCTCAAAATGGTGTTAGCGCAGGCAGTGCCAGCATGATTTGCGCCAATTTGAATAATCTTGGTCATCGGTAATCTCTTTTCGTCATTGATTTTTAATTTATCTGTATTTATATGGTTTATTTATATTGTTTTATATGCGCGCTGTTAACAACATTGTTCGTTAAGCACGCGCCAGTAGACAATCATATTACACTAAGACGAGTCTTGCTAATCGTGAGTCTAGGTGTGTTGTTTTTTGATTATTGTATAAGTTGTAATTACCATTTAGACTTTGCTATGAACGTGAAGTAAGTAATAGAATCATGAATGTTCTATACAAGTGTATTAGTGTGTATACGTATATACAGTTTTTGCAATGCATTTTGATAAAGTTTTATAAAGTTTTATAAAGTTTTATAAAGTTTGATAAAGCTTGATAAGTAAGAGTTGTATGAGGGGGTATTTTAATGCGTATTTTGATTACTGGTTTTACGCCGTTTGATAATGAGTCTATAAATCCGTCGTGGGAGATTGCGCAATCAGTGCATGCGCCTGAGGGTGTGGAACTTGTTCGTTTGCAGATTCCTACGGAATTTAACAAGGGTGCGCAAAAAGTTATTGAGAAAATAGAGGAAGTTAGCCCTAATGCTGTGCTTTCGCTAGGGCAATTTGGCGGTTCTGCTTGTTTTAACGTTGAGTATGTTGGCATTAACTGTAGAGCTGCACGCATACCAGATAATAGTGGATATAAGCCTTGGTATGAGCCTGTTGTGCAAGATGGTGATGTGGCTTATAAAGCGACTTTGCCAGTTGTGAACATAGTTGATGCTTTAAATAAAGCAAAATTGCCTGCGTCTGTGTCTTTTTCTGCTGGCGCATACGTGTGTAATGACGTGCTTTACAGTGTTTGTAATTATTGCCAGACTAAAAAATTGCCGATTAAGAGCGGTTTTATTCACGTTCCGTATTTGCCTGAGCAAGTTCTCAATAAGCCGAGTACGAGTTCTATGAGTTTAGATGATATGCTTCGAGGTATTGAAGTTGCGTTGCAAGTGATTGCGAGTGATTACGGGTGATTGCAGATGATTGCGAGTGATTGCAGATAAATCGCCAGCAAATCTTTAATTCGTAACTAATTGCTAATAATCGTAAGTAATTGCTAATAAATAGTATGAAGTATTTATTATCTACGCATTCTCAAGCGTGCGCCTACTTTCCAGGATCTTGCTGGCCCTCGTTAGACCTGCTTGGATCTGGCTGAGAAACAGTCGGCTTCTCGGTAATAGGCTTCTTTTGATCAGCTTCTTGCTTTGCTAAGTCTTTGCGCATATCGGTCGTAGTTTTGCTTGCGTTATCAATGTCTTCGCAAATCTTCATAACCCATTTTCTTAAATCTGTTGCATACGTTGGCATAAGCTCATTAACCCACATTACAGACGTGTAGCTTCTGCCAGCAGTTCCTGTCAAAATGCTAATATCGTCGCCTTTACGCTGACTATTGCTTATAAGTACGTCGAATTTTCGTTCTTCAATAAGTTTTTGGAATTCATCTATATTAGCTTTGTCTACTTCGTCGCCTTGCGCTACTTGCTGAGCATATGCTTTAGGCGCAGAATCGCTGATTCCCATATCGGACATAAGCCAGAAAAGAACAGGATTTATTGAAGCGTACTTAAACTTTTTGTGACTTTTAGCAAAGTTTGCAAGATATTCGTCAAGCTTATTTTCTTGCGATTTAACTGCGTCAAGTCTTTTAGCAAAAACCTTCTTTTTTGAAGGAAGGACTTTAGAAAAAGCGTTGCAAATGCTAGAAGCCATCTCGTTTCTAGCATCTTTTGAGAACCAAAGATAAGGATTGTCGCCATTTAGCGCGCCTACTGTAGAAGCTGCGTTTACAATCTCGCTGCTTTTAGACGTATGCTTTGCAACCCAACTATCGTATCCAGCGCCATTTGACACAACAACTTGCGCAGAATACAGCTTTTGCAAATCTTTACTAGACGGCTTAAATGTAGACATATCGGTATCTGGATTGCTGATTATAGATTGCACTTCAACATCATTTCCGCCGATTTCTCTAGCTAAACTTGCCCAAGATTCAAGAGTGGAAACAACCTTAATTTGCTTAACTTCCTTTTTGGGTTGCGTTGGAGCTTTAGAAGATTGCGAGCTTGCACCGCACCCAGCTATGCCAATCAACATTGATGGAACAATTATGCACGCTAAAACAGCTTTGCATATCTTCTTTGCGCGACTTAAATGAAAAATATTTTCGCACATCTTTGCGCCCCTTCCGTCAGTGTTATTCGCATTAGCACTTGTTAAAACTCGTTGTAGCTTGTTGCAAGGCTTGTCTGTTGCAAGGCTTATTTTTCAAAGGCTCGCAGTAGCTTGCTTATGCAATATAAATACCATTCTATTATAATATTCAGTTATTAGCAGTTGTGTCGCGATGCTTTGTGTCGCGCACTTCGATACCTCACGGTAGCCTATCCATACGAATATCCTACGCGTACGAATTGTGTTAGATGATTTGTAAGTTGAACATAAGAATTAACATACGAGTTGGGGAGTGAATCATGGTTGTTGTGTTAGATGGAAAAGCGCTAGCTGCAAGTATTAAAAGCGACTTAAAAAATAGAGTAGAAAAGCTTAAAGAAAAAGGCATTAATCCAGGGCTTGGAACGCTTTTAGTTGGAAGCGACCCTGGGTCGTTGAAATATGTTGCTGGAAAACACAAGGATTGCGAAGAAGTGGGGATTCGCTCAATCCGCTGCGATTTGCCAGAAGACGCTAGCGAAGATGACATTCTTAAAGCCGTAAATCAGCTTAATAATGACCCTTCTTGCACAGGATTTATTGTGCAATTGCCTTTGCCAAAAGGCGTTGATTCCCAGAAGATTATTGAAGCAGTAGACCCTGCAAAAGATTGCGATGGAATGCATCCGTACAATTTGGGCGAGCTTGTTATGCATATTTCGGGAGATATTACAACTCCGTTGCCTTGCACACCGCGAGGGATTTTGGAGCTTTTAGACGCTTATAACATTAATCTTGAAGGCAAAGAAGTTTGCGTTTTAGGCCGTGGTATTACAGTTGGGCGAACTATCGGACTGCTTCTTACTCGCAGGGGAGTAGACGCAACTGTAACATTGTGCCACACTCGCACTCGTGATTTGCACGATATTATGATGCGCTCCGACGTTATTATTGCAGCAATGGGCAGCGCGGGATTTGTAAAGCCGTGCGATGTTAAGCCTGGAGCTGTGTTGGTTGACGTTGGCGTATCGCGCGTTTTTGATGAAGAAGTGGGAAGATATCGCGTAAAAGGCGATGTTGATGTTGCTTGTAGAGAAGTCGCGGGAGCGTATTCGCCAAATCCTGGTGGAGTTGGGCCAATGACCCGTGCAATGCTATTGGCTAATGTTGTTGACATGGCTGAGCGCGCAGCAAGTGGCAAGTAAGTGGCAAGTAGTAAATATCAAGTAGCGCGACACGCCCGAAGTAAAACGGCGATTTTGGCTATGCCTATATATAACATTGACAGAGCGCGTGCATAGTGCGCGTGCACAAATCATAATTTAATATCGAGTAATATCCACCCCAAGAAGAAACCACTAATAAGTAATGGCAGAGAATAATAACGAAGTCGCCAAGGTTGCGATTAATGATATTGGCAC
>CAMPUL010000009.1 GCA_946997215.1 Gardnerella vaginalis | reverse complement strand
CAGGAGTTCGAGTCTCCTTAGCTCCACAAATAGGGTTTCTAGCCAATCGCTAGAAGCCCTTTTTCGTACATGCGCTCAGTGTTGCCTTTTGCGCGTGTTACTTGGCTTTGCACACGTCTTGTTATGTGAGAATGCTTCTCATCAAGACCGTTTGATAAAATGAATTTGTTAAGTCAATATAACCTCTTACGCCGTGTATTGAGTTTGCTGCTTATTAAATAGCTGCTCAATGGGTTAACAAGGCGTGAAATCGTGTGTTAGCAGCGTTTTGCGCGGTTAACCTGATCAGCGTAAGGAAAGTGTATGCGTAAACTTTTAGCGTATTGCCGTCGTGCTCCTCAATTAGTAGTTTCTTTAGTTTTATTACCTTTTATTGCGGCGTTTTATTCCATTAATCTGATTTTTATACTCGATTTTTGCAAAGTTATAAGCGAAGCGTTAAATCGTCTATTTTCGTTAATAAATGTTGATTTTAATGCGCAAATAAGCCTTACAGTCGGGCAAAGTATAATAACATGTTTAGTTTTATACACATGTGTTAAGTCGCTTTTAAGTATGATTGATGATTTGGCGCATGGCACGCTTGGAATTGACTTGCTTGCGTTTGTGGCATTGCTTGCAACGCTTTGTATAGGCGAATTCTGGGCAAGTTATTTGATTGTTGTAATGGTGTTTACAGGTGGCGCAATAGAAGACTTTGCACAAGATGCAGCGCAAAAAAATTTGTCGCTTTTAGTAAATGCGTCTCCGCAAACCGCGCATTTGATGACACTTCCTGGAATAGCGTGTGGTGAATCTTGTGAGCAATGTGCTCTGCTTGATCATAGTCATTTTAGAAAAGTCAGCGATGAATCTTCTCTAGAGGCATCGCAAGAACCTCAAGATTTTACTAGTTGTGAATCGTGTAAAAAATGTAACAATAACTCTAAAGAATGCCCAATATTGCAAGATGTAAAGTCTTCTAGCCAATTACAAAGATTCAAAACAGTTCCAGTTGAAGATCTAAAAATTGGCAATGTAATAGTTGTTCTTCCTGGAGAAACAGTTCCTGTAGACGGTGAGCTTTTAAGCGGTTCTGCGGTTTTAGACACAAGCGCAATAAATGGCGAATCGCTTCCGCGCGAAGTGTTTGCTGGCGCGCAAGTGTTGTCTGGGTGCGTAAATGGCGGCGTTGTGTTGATTATGCGCGTAACTAAGTTATCGCAAAATTCGCAATACCAAAAAATCATGAAGTTGGTGGAATCTGCAAGAAGTTCCAAGGCTGCTGTGGTTCGATTTGCGGATATGCTTTCCGTTCCATTTACGGTGCTTTCTTTTGTGATTGCATTTAGCGCTTGGACTGTATCTGGGCAGGCTTTAAGATTTGCGCAAGTGTTGGTGCTAGCTACGCCTTGCCCGCTATTAATTGCTGTGCCAGTGGCATTTATGGCAGGAACAGGAAGACTTGCAAAGCTTGGAATTGTTGTAAAAAGTCAGGATGTTTTAGAGCAATTAAGTTGCGTAAGTGATGTTTTCTTCGACAAAACAGGAACGCTTACTGTTAAGCAGCCTCAAGTTGTTAGAGTGGATTTAGTGAATCATAAAGATAGCGAAAATCAGGAAAATCAAGAAAATAGTGGGTTGCAAAATAGGATACTAATGTTTGCTGGTGTTCTGGAAACCTACTCGCAGCACATTCTTGCAGGAGGAATTGCAAAAGCTGGAGCAGATCTTTGGCAAAACGCGCATCCATCTGCTATTCCGCAACTTCCAAGCGTGCGAGAATACCCAGTTATAAGCGGTGTTAAAGAAACTGCTGGGCAAGGTATATGCGCAAGTGTGGATGGTATAAACGTTAGAGTTGGGCGAAAAAGCTACGTTTTGAATGCGTGCGCTGGCAAGCTCGCGGAAAAGTCGCAAGACTCCGAAGATAAAGCTATGCTTGCAAATATAGAAAATATAGAAAACGCAAAAAATATATCAAAAATAGAAAGCAACTTTGAAAAACTTGCTGCCGACGAAATGGCAACATACGTTTCTTTTGATGGCAAACTTGTTGGTCGAATCGTTCTAAAAGACGTGCCTAGAGAAAATGCAAAATCAACGATTCAAAAACTAAAGGAGCTTGGCATTCGTTCAATAAGCATGCTTACAGGAGACGGCTTGCAAGCTGCTCAAACAATAGCAAAAAGCGTTGGGATTGAGCGGGTAAAGGCTAATTTGCTACCGCAAGACAAACTTGAGTGCATAAAACAGCACTATAGTGATTACAAAAATGCGTATGATTACGGCATCTTTAGAAGCTTCATTAATAAGAAAAAAGATAAGTGCGTAACGATGATGGTTGGAGATGGCGTAAACGATGCTCCAGTTTTGGCTGCAGCAAACATTGGTGTGGCTTTAACAGATGGCACGGATACAGCGGCTTCGGAGTGCGCGCAAGTTGTGATTATGAACAACAACATTTATGCTGTAGCAAACGCTGTAAGTGTTGCAAAACACACGAAGCGAGTTATGGTTCAGGCGGTTATGCTGGGAATTGGTTTGGCTGTTATAAGCATGATTGCAGCGGCTTTTGGGATGATTCCTGCGGTTCTTGGGGCAATGATGCAAGAGATGATTGATGTTGTGTCAATTTTATGGGCGCTAACAGCGTTGAAAGGCAAGCGTGCGTGATTTTGCGTGCGTAAGTGCGAATGTGAATATGTGCATAAGTAGCAAGAGTTTATATGTGTAAATGCGAATATGTGGATAAGCGCAATCGCGTATAAGCAATAAATGTGTATAAGTGACAATATTCACTTTGCTCTTTTCTTGAATGAGACAAGGCGCTAGTCTAAGTAGTGGAGCATTTAAGGAAGCGATTTTTATTTCAATCTTCAAAAAGATTAGGCTTAAGAATGCTCGAAACACGCAAAATGTAATGTTTTAACATAACAAAAGTTAAATAACAACATTTGAATACAAAATTTGAATAACAACATGGGAAAATTTATGGAAACGAATTATAATGCGGATTCGCACGAATTGCGAATCGCAGTTATTGGCGCGGGGCCTGCTGGAATTTACTCGTCAGATATTTTTCTTCGTCAGCTTAAAAAACTAGGCGACGGCATGGGCTTGGGTACGGCCGCTAGGATTGATTTATTTGAAAAGCTACCAGTGCCATTTGGCCTGGTTCGATATGGCGTTGCTCCAGACCATCCGAGTATAAAATTTATTGCAGATGCATTAGCTAAAACGCTTGATAATCCAAATATTCACTTGTATGCGAATGTTGAATTTGGCAAAGATATTACACTAGAAGATTTATTGCCGCGATATGACGCAATTCTTTTTGCTACGGGCGCTGTAGAAGATAAGCCGCTTAATATTCCAGGAGCATCGTTGAACGGCGTGTATGGCGCTGCAAAGTTTGTGGAATGGTACGACGGGTATCCTACCAGTGAGCGCACGTGGCCGCTTGATGCAAGCGAAGTGGCTGTTATTGGTGGCGGAAACGTTGCTATGGATGTTGCGCGCGAGCTTTTGCGAGATGCGGATTATCTTAGAGAGCACACAGATATTTCCGACGACGTTTACAATGGTTTGCTTAAAAATCGTGCGCAAACACTTCACTTGTTTATTCGACGAGGCGTTGCTCAAGCTAAGTTCTCGGTACAAGAATTGCGCGAGATGGAAAAGCTTTCTGGTGTGCAAATAGTTGTAAACGAGAGCGATTTTGATTTGGATGACGAAACAATTGATGTTGCTGGAAAAGACAAGTTGACTCGCCAAATGGTAGAAGAGCTTTTTGCTATACGCGATTTGAGTGAAGATATGGAAGATGGTGGAAACGTTGACTTTGAGGGCAATCCTGCAAATAAGCGCTACATTATTCACTTTAACGCAACTCCAGTTGAGATTTTAGGCAAAGATGGGCGAGTGCGTGCGATTCGAGTAGAGCGCACATCTACAAGCGCGGATGGCAAAATGACTTGCACTGGCGAGTTTGAAGAATACCCAGTTCAGGCGGTTTATCACGCGATTGGATATAAGCCTGCGCAAGTTAGTGGAGTTGCTTACGATTCTGCTCGCGCTCTTCTTGCAAATAGCGATGGTAGGATTTTAACTTCTGCGCAAAACGGGAATGTTCGCTCGCGCTTGTATGCAACTGGTTGGGCTAAGCGAGGGCCAGTCGGTTTGATTGGCTCTACAAAGTCGGACGCTTTGCAAATCGTTGAAAATATGCTGGAAGACTTGGCAAAAAGTTCGGTCGAAGAATGTGAATCCGCGCTTCCTGCGCTTCCTGGGCGATTGGCAACAGATAGAGACCCTAAGTCTATTGAAAATCTTCTTGCATCTAGAGGAGTCAAAGTGGTTGATTTTGAGGGGTGGAAGAGGATTGATGCTTTTGAGGTTGAATCTGGATTAGCGGAAAATCGCGCTCGCAAAAAAGTCGTATCTAAACAAATGCTTATGGATATAGCGGAAATTAAACAATAGTTTATTGCATTTATAGGCGTGTTTGAATATAAGCATTGTCTATAAGCATTAAATATACAGTTTTCATTCAGCAAAATTACAGATGCGATTATTAGAATCAAAATCATGTTTGGCAACATGGGTATGCGCTATTTCAATAATTTGAAAACAGTAGTGTTGTTTTCTCTAATATGGCTATTTGCTGCTTTGCTGTGGATTGTTGCTGGATTGCAGCTGTCGATGCTTGTTTGGTTTGCAATTATTGCAATAATTTTAAGCTTATGCGCTTATTGGCTTTCTGGAAAAGTTGCCACGTGCATTATGAGTGCTAGCGAAATTAGCGAGAACGACGAACCTGTTTTATACGGCATTGTTCGCGAGATTTCTGCGCAAATCGAAAAGCCTATGCCGCGCCTTTATGTTGCTCCAACAGACAGTCCAAATATTTTTGCAATTGGTAGATGTGAGCGTCACGCAACTATTTGCTGCACTCGTGGTCTTTTGAATATTCTAAATGAGCGCGAGTTGCGTGGCGTTGTAAGCCATGAGCTTATTCATGTTTATAATCACGATATTTTGAATTCAACGGTTGCATCTGCAATTGCAACGGTTATTACGTATTTTGGGTACATGCTTATGTATTCGGGTAGTGAGTGCGCAAAATCTGCTAAAAGGCGTTGCCCTGTACTAAAGGTTATTGGCAAGGTTTTAAGTGCCATTTTTGTGCCGCTTGGTGCTCTATTTGTTAAGCTTGCGATTTCTAGAGCGCGCGAGCTGGATGCAGATCGAAGTGCAAGTATGCTTACTGGCGACCCTGCGGCTTTGGCTTCTGCGCTAAACAAAATTTCCTACGGAGCTAAGATACATAAGATGGATTTGCATTCAGGAGTGCAAGCCGTTGCGTCTTTGATGATTATTAATCCGTTTGCAGCTTGTGATTCTAGGCTGTTAAAGATGTTTTCTAGGCAGCCAGATGTTAAAAAGCGAGTTGACTGCTTGATGCTTATGGCTAGTAAAATGGAGAATCTTGTGCAAGAAGATGCTCGTGGGGAAGTAGATTACGTTGAGCCAGAGGGCGATAGCGTGTTTCGTTTTAAGAATGGTGCTAAATACGATATTAAATACAGCAAAGGCGTTTCTGGCGGAGTTGTAGCGGTTAGCGGAGCGTGATATTCTTAGATGGTTTGTTTTTTTAGATTGATTCTTTGGCACTTATTTGCTTGTTTGCAGGCAGATTATCGGTAAGGATTAATCGCGGAGTAACCGAGCATGCGGACATAGTTCATCGGTAGAATGGAAGCTTCCCAAGCTTCAGAGGCGGGTTCGATTCCCGTTGTCCGCTCCATGTAGAAAACGTTGATATATCAACGTTTGTGGCTTGTTCTTATGTCTTAAAATACGCTAAATGTGAAAATAATGTGCAAAATTCTGTGATTTTTTTTTAATATTGACACGAAAATCTTAGCTAAATTAAAATCGTATTAAATCCGCTATGGCAGGTGATTTAATGGTAGGAGGGTTTTATGTTAGATATGTTGTTTGCGCTTGTTGCTGTTGTATCAATGCTAATAGGCTTGGTTTTGTCTGTAATGCTTTGGGTTAAAAGCAGCAAATCAGTTAAAGAATTGTATAAAAAGGCATATGTATATGCAATTATTGATGTTGTATTAGGCGTATTGTCGTATATATCTTATGTTGTAACTATCAATTCTGTAGATGTTGATGTGCGTGAGTTCTACACAAATTATTTCACGGCGCCATTGATTGTTCTTGCTGTTCTTGTTGTAAGTATTGCTGCTATAACTCTTTTTAAGAGTAAAAAAATAGCTATGTAAAATAACTAGATTAAACAGTTTATCAAATAATAATAGCCTTCTGAGTTTAATTAAGATTCAGAAGGCTATGTTTGTTATATGTTGTGTTTGATTTGCTTGTGATTTGTTGATTTTGGTATGAATTTTGTGTGTGATATTAGACAAAATATGCATAAATCGTAGTTTTTGTACATTGGATGTATAAAAAATTGTACATCGGATGTACAAAAAATACGTTTTTTGTGTATACAAGTTCTTATAATCGCACAGTTGCAATGCGATGCATTTGAGTGAATAAATAAAGACCAGCTTGGTTGTTTGCAAACAATTTAGTCGCAAGTACAAAGATTTATCAGACGTCTGACGAATTGTAGTGTGATTGGTGTAATCTACGAATCAAAAGACAAATCGAAAGACAAATCGAAAGATAAGTCGAAAGACAAATCAGAATACAATCAGCTACGATTTCAAGGAGGATATCATGCTGAAAGCTAAATTTGTTGTAGGCGCATATGCATCGTTGCCAAAAACTCGCGAAGATCAAGAAAAATACTACGATTTGTTGGGTAAGCAAAGCTGGATTGACGGAACGGAGATTCCATACCCAGGAGATTTGGCAGATCCAAAAAATCGCTCGTGGTTAGCAAGCGTAATACCATCGCATTGGCATGCAAACACGATTACTGCAATTCCAGGAACAATGCGTCACATAAACTTTGATCCAGATCCAGAATTTGGACTTGCAAGCCCAAGCGAAGAAGGCAGGCATCGCGCGCTGGCTTTCTTTAAGGATATTCGCGAAGCAATCGCAAACGTTGTAGACATTAGAGATAGCTGCGATATATCTCATGTAGAAATCCACACAGCGCCAACTCGTTTAGCTCAGGCGGATGCAATGAAAAAGTCGTTAGAAGAACTCGCGCAGCTCGATTGGTGTGGAGCAAAGCTAGTGATTGAACATTGCGATAGATATATTGAAGGACAGAATTCGGAAAAAGGATTCCTGCCTCTAGAAGAAGAGATTCAAATTGCAAAAGATGCTGGAGTTGGAATCACAATCAACTGGGGAAGAAGCGTTGTAGAAGAGCGAAATGCTAAAGCGGCAGTAGAGCACGTGCGTGCAGCAAGGCAGGCTGGCGTTCTGCAAGGATTAATGTTCTCGGGAGCTGGTCCAAATGCAACGCAATACGGATACGAGTGGATTGATGGCCATTTGCCAATGAATCCAGATGAGCCGACTTCGTTAATGACGTCTAAAGAAATTCAAGATACCACTCGCGAGGCGCTAAAAGACGATTACGCAATCGACTATTTGGGCGCAAAAGTGTGCGTTCCGCAAGACGCGAGCGTTGAAGAGCGCTTGGGGTATTTGGCGCGCATTCATGACGCTGTGGTCGCTGCGCAGGCTGAGTAAATAGGTAAAGTCGAGTAAACAGTAAAAATAAGGTCGCAAACGCAAGAAAGAAAACGGAAATTGTTATGGACGAAGTAAAAGATTCTCGCTCTACGTATCTTGCTTTTGATATAGGCGGAACAAAAATCGCGTACGGATTGGTGACTTTACCAGAGCCTACAGGGTTCGCAGAGTCTAACTTTGGCAAAGAAAGCGAAGATTGCGTTTCTCCAACAGTAGAAAACTATGGCTCTATGCCAACCGAAGCTGCAAAAGGCGGAGAAGACATAAAGAATCGCCTAGTAGCGCGCGCAAAGCAAATATTGGAAGATGCGGCGAAAAGTGGCAAAACTATTAGCGGAATTGGAATAGCAGCTGCAGGAGTGCCAAATAGCAAAACTGGCGAAATCGTAGCAGCTACCGACATTTTGCCAGGTTGGAGAGGCCAGCGAATTTACGACGCATTTAAGCGCGTAACCGATTTGCCAGTTTATATGATTGGCGATGTTGGTGGTCACGGCCTTGGAGAGGCGATTTACGGAGCAGGCCGCGGAAAATCGATTGTGTTTTCTGTTGGCATAGGCACTGGAATTGGTGGTGCGATTATTGTAAACGGCAAGCTGTTTACGGGCGCACACGGAGTTGCAGGACACGCTGGCCACGTTGTTAGCGATTTGGGAGTTGGCTTTGATTGCTCTTGCGGAGCGCATGCTGGTCATATTGAGCCAGTGGCATCGGGAACTGGGCTTGCCGCTCTTTACAACAGCAATCTTCCGCAAGGCACCAAGCTTGCGCAAAACGGCTACGAGGTTTGTGTGCGCGCGAATTCCGGTCAGGATGCGCATGCTAAAGAAACGCTGGCTAGAAGCGGCAAGGCTTTGGGGCAGTGCGTTGCAGGAATGGCGAATCTTATAGATCCAGACGTGATTGTGCTTTCGGGGTCTGTTGTAGAAGCTGGCGATATTTGGTGGAATGCTATGCGCGCTGGGTTTGAAGATTCGGCATTAACGCTGATTAAAAGCACGCCTATTGTTAAGGGCAAGCTTGGTGGGGCAGCTCCGCTAATCGGTGCGGCTTTTGCTGTTCACTCAAATCGCGTTTAATCGCATCTAGATGCGTTAAGTCGCGTTTAATCGCGTTTGATTGCGTTTAATTTTGTTTAGTTTAGTCATATTTGAAAAAAGGAGGAATCTATATGAATCCTGTGATTGAAAAAATCAAGGGCGGCTTAGTTGTTAGCTGCCAGGCATACCCTGGAGAGCCGCTAAGACACCCAGAAACAATGGCGCAAATGGCAATGGCTGCCGTAGAAGGTGGAGCTGTTGGCATTAGATGCCAAGGATTGTCGGATATTTCCGCGATTAAAGGGCAAGTTGATGTTCCTGTAATCGGAATTTGGAAAGACGGACACGAAGGTGTTTACATAACTCCGACTTTGCGCCACGCACGCTGCTGTGCTGCTGCTGGGGCGGATATTATTGCGATTGATGCTACAGATAGGCCGCGCCCAGATGGGCTCACTTACGAGCAAACTGTTCGCGCGTTGCATGACGAAGGCATAGTTGTTATGGCAGATTGCGGCAACTTCGACGACGCTAAGCGCGCGGCTGATTGTGGAACGGATATTATATCTACCACTTTGGCTGGCACTTCTCCTGGAAGGCCAAAAACGGATGGCCCAGATTTTGAGCTTTTAGGCCAGATTTTGCAAGCTTTCCCAGATTATCCAATTATTTGCGAAGGTCGTATTCACACTCCAGATCAGTTGCACAAGGTTATGCAGATGGGCGCTTGGGCTGCTGTTGTTGGAACTGCGATTACGCACCCAACGTCGATTACGCGCTGGTTTGCAGCAAAGTTGTAGGCGGTGAGTTGGCAGGCGGATGCGGTTTAGTGCGTTAAGGAAAAGTCGCAAGCTTCCGCAGATTCGCCGAGCGTGCGTAAGTAACAAATAAATAAAAATAGTGGTTATATGTGTGTCGATTATGTGCGATTTTGTTCTGATTTTTTGTACTTCAAAAAATAATCAAAATTTTCACAAATTCGACACACGCATAACTTGACATCAGACATCAGACCTCTTATGTTTGAAGTAACGTGAAAATAACGCACGCGCTATAATTTAATATGTTTTCGCATTCGAAGACGAAATGCAAAAAACCCAAACTCAATGGTGAGGAGAAAATATGGCACGAATTAACTCGAAGCTGACCGTGGCAATCGCCGCTGGTGTGGCCGCATTAATGATGCTTTCTGGCTGCGGTGGAGCTAAATCCCACAAGGCAGCAAAAGCAAAGACTGCTGTTAAAGACACGATTACCGCACAGGTTGCATACGCAAGCCGCGACTTTGCGCCGTCTACTACCTCTGGCGCGTTGCCAATGGCAGCAAACTGGCACGTTACAGAGCCACTTTACGCTCTTGATTACAGCAACTTTAAGGTTTTCAACGCTCTTGCAAAGGGTGAGCCAAAGAAGATTTCCGATACTGAATACGAAGTAACAATTCGCGATGCTGCTAAGTTCTCGGACGGAACGGAAGTAACAGCGGCAGACGTAGTGTCTTCCTTTAAGCGCACAACCGCAAAGGGCAGCCTTTACATCTCTATGCTTGACTTTATTGACTCTGTAGAAGCAAAAGACAATCGTCACGTAATCTTTAAGCTAAAGAAGGCGTTCCCACTGTTCAAGCAGCGCCTTGCTTTGATTCAGATTGTTCCATCTGCAAAGTCTGATGCAGATCTTAAGAATATGCCAATCGGATCTGGCCCATGGAAGTACGTATCGATTACAGATAACCAAGTAAAGTTTGAGCGCAACGATCTTTACAACGGCAAGTACAAGGCACAGACCAAGAAGATGGTTTGGAACGTAACCGTTGACGATACTGCTCGCGTAACCGCAATGCAAGGTGGCAAGACCGACGTAATGGAAATGGTTCCAGCACAGGCATTCAACACTTTGAAGGCATCTGGATCTGAGCTTAAGACCGCACAGGGCTTCACTCTTCCATTCCTTATGTTCAACACAAAGCAGAAGCCATTCGACGACAAGCGAGTTCGCCAAGCTGCTCTCTACGCAATTGACGTAAACAAGCTTATTACCAACCAGATGAGCGGCCAGGGCGAGCCAGCAACAAGCTTCTTGCCAAAGAACTACGCAAATTACCACAAGGCAAAGAACGTTTACACCAAGAATGTTGCTAAGGCAAAGAGCTTGCTTAAGGAAGCTGGCGTAAGTGGCCCACTAAAGTTCACTCTTTACACAACGGACCACACTTGGATTACTCAGCTTGCTCCACAAATCAAGAATGATCTTGCTGAGATTGGTATGGATGTAGAAATCAAGTCCATGAAGTCTTCTGCACTTTACCCACAGATTACCGACCGCGACGACGCAAACTACTCCATGGTTCTTGCTCCAGGCGATCCATCCGTGTTTGGCAACGACCCAGACTTGCTTATGAGCTGGTGGTACGGCGACAACGCTTGGACCCGTCAGCGCACATTCTGGAAGACTTCCGAAGGATACGCAAAACTTCACAATCTTATGGACAAGGCTTTGGC
This sequence comes from Gardnerella vaginalis, assembly GCA_946997215.1. Taxonomy (GTDB): domain Bacteria; phylum Actinomycetota; class Actinomycetes; order Actinomycetales; family Bifidobacteriaceae; genus Bifidobacterium; species Bifidobacterium vaginale_I. The sequence goes on along the minus strand of CAMPUL010000009.1, from coordinate 37,310 downwards.
AGCTAGCACACCAGCCGAGCGCCAAAAGTATTGGAACCAGTGCTTCGACTTGATTAGCGACGAAGTTCCTCTGTACCCACTCTTCCACCGCAAGACTACGACTGCCGTAAAGAAAGGCTCTTTGGCAGAGTGGAATGCAATCGGCTCTACCGGCATCAACCTTGTAAAAGCAAAGCTTACAAAGTAGGTGCAGAACCAGAAGTATTAAATAAACGTCAATCCCCTAACCTCTAACCGCAAAACCGGCCCAACTGTTTACCTTTCTCGCTTCTGTGCAGACGGGCCGGTTTTGTTATAAAAATAACAATTTCTTCAATGGATGTGTGGATGTCTTATGAGTAATTTTCTTAGACTTTTAGGTAGGCGACTAATCGCCTTGCCGTTCATGGCATTCGGTGTTACGTTCCTCGTATTCTTCCTTATGTCATTTTCTAAATACGATCCAGCAGTTGCAGCATTAGGCGAAAATTCGTCTCCAGCAGCTCTGGCAGCCTTCCGCCACGAAATGGGCTACGATAGGCCATGGTGGGAGCAGTTCGGGTCCTACATAGTTGGACTCTTCCAAGGAAACATGGGTGTTTATGGCGTAAACAAGGATTCCGTGGCTCAACGAGTGGCGGACGCCTTCCCAATCACCTTGCAATTAACTTTCATCGGTTTGTTAATCGCAATAATCTTTGCAGTAATCTTCGGCGTTTTTGCAGCGCTTTACCGCGATACTTGGGTTGACCAAACTGTTCGCGTGCTTTCGATTATTGCAATCGCAACTCCATCCTTCTGGCTCGGCGTTCTTTTGATTTACGTCTTGCAAATCAAGCTCGCATGGCTCCCAGGATCTGGCGATTTTGTGCCGTTCTTTGAAGATCCAGAAGCATACATGGCAAGAATGGCCATGCCTTGCTTCGCATTAGGTCTTCCAGTAGCAGGTCAGCTTACGCGAATCATACGAACCTCTATGGTAGAAGAATTGGATAAGGATTATGTGCGAACCGCAATCGGCGCAGGTATTCCAAAGAGCGTGGTTGTTGCTAGGAACGTGTTCCGCAACGCTTTGATTACACCAATCACAACTCTTGGTATGAAGATCGGTTACCTTATGGGTGGCGCAATCGTTATCGAAGTTATTTTTGCACTCCCAGGAATGGGTACCGCAATGTTTGACGGTATTAATGGCAACCAGCCAATGCTTGTGCAAGGCGTTGTTTTGGTTGTTGCAATCGCATTCATCTTTATAAACATTATTGTTGATTTGCTTTACGTGCTAATCAACCCAAGAATTAGGACGGTGTGACATGCTATTTGGAAAAAGTCAGGTAGTAGATGCCGCATCTAAGCCAGGCATCAAATTTAACAGATTTAAGAGCATGAGCTTAGGATCTAAAATATCTCTTATTGTGATTGCAATACTGGCATTCTGCGCAGTATTCGCGAGATTCTTAGCGCCATGCGACCCAGTAAAGATTACGCAAAACTATCAGCCGCCAACAGGAGCGCACTGGTTCGGCACCGATAACCTTGGTAGAGACGTGTTCTCGCGCGTTATGTACGGCGCTCGCTACTCGTTGGTAATCGGCTTGTCGTCTGTACTCTTTGCATTAGTGATGGGCTCAATAATCGGCGCAATCGCAGCTGTAAGCCGCACTTGGATATCTGAGCTTATAATGCGATTGATTGATATAGTAATGTCAATCCCAGGAATCGCATTAGCGGCTGTGTGCCTTGCAATTCTTGGACAATCCATGATTGGTATCATCATTTCCATTGGCGTGCTTTACGTTCCACAAATCGCAAGAATTGTGCGCGCAAACATTATAAGCGAATATGGAAAAGACTATGTGCGTGCAGTAATCGTTTCTGGCGCTCGCGCACCTTGGATTTTGCTCAAGCACGTAACGCGTAATATTGCAGCTCCAGTTATGGTGTTCACAACGCTTTCTGTTGCAGACGCAATCGTGTTCGAAGCTTCTCTTAGCTTCATCAACGCTGGTATTCCAGAGCCAACGCCAACATGGGGCAACATTTTGTCTTCTGCTAAGGCAGGCGTTATCTTCGGATACTGGTGGCAGGCATTGTTCCCAGGCTTAGCAATCATGATTACCGTTTTGTGCCTCAACATTCTTTCTGAGGGAATTACGGATGCAATGGTTGCAGCTCCAACCGCTCCAGTAGCTAAGACTGCTGCAGATGCGGATGCGGCTCGCAAGGAAGATAGGATTCTCACCGACCCAGTGGCAGCTTACAAGGAGCAGCACGACGCTTTGGTTGAGTCTTTGGCAAAGCTTCGCGAGGCTGAGTTAAAGCGCACGGATCGCTTGCAACCAACGTCTACTGAGCCTCCAGTTATTGAGGTTAAAGACTTGTGCATTCAGTTCCCACGCTACGGCAGCGTAAATGTTGTAGACCACTTGAGCTTCTCTGTTCGCCCAGGCGAAACAATGGGCTTGGTTGGCGAATCTGGTTGCGGTAAGTCAATCACTTCGCTTGCGATTATGGGCTTGCTTGATCCAAAAGCTAAGATTAGCGGACAAATTCTGTTTAATGGCAAGGATCTTGTAAAGCTTAGCCCAAAGGAGCACAATGCTTTGCGCGGCCACGAGATTGCAATGGTTTACCAAGACGCGTTGTCTTCCTTAAACCCATCAATGCTTATTAAAGCGCAAATGAAGCAGCTAACTTCTAGAGGTGGCACTCGTAGCGCCGAAGAGTTGCTGGAGCTTGTAGGCTTGGATCCAAAGCGCACGCTTGAATCCTACCCGCACGAGCTTTCTGGCGGCCAGCGTCAGCGCGTGTTGATTGCAATGGCACTTACGCGAGATCCAAAGTTGATAATCGCAGATGAGCCAACAACCGCTTTGGATGTTACTGTTCAAAAGCAGGTGATTGACCTTCTTAACGAATTGCGCGAGAAGCTTGGATTCGCAATGGTGTTTGTAAGCCACGATTTGGCTCTTGTTGCCAAGGTTGCGCACTCGATTACCGTAATGTACGCAGGCCAGGTTGTTGAGCAAGGCTCCACCAAGGAAATTCTCACCGATCCGCATCACGAGTACACGCGCGGCTTGCTTGGCTCCGTAACTTCCATTGAGGCTGGTGCTCCAAGATTGCATCAGGTTCCAGGAACGGTTCCAAGCCCATCCGACTTCCCTAAGGGAGATCGATTCGCACCGCGTTCTTCTCATCCAGATCAAGGACTTGACGTGCGCCCAGTAATGAAGCGCATTCCAGGAACGTGGCACTTCTACGCTGCGCCTCCAGAGCCTGAATCGGATGTACCTTCTGCAATTTTGACCGCCTCCGATAAAGGAGATGTGCGATGAACATGAATGTTAATGACGCAAACAAAACTCAAAGCGAAAATGGCGATGTTCCAATCATCGAGCTGCGCGACGCCGAAGTGGTGTTCACTACTCGAGCAGGATCTGGCTTATTCCATAAGAACAAGATTACAGCCGTAAACAAGGTGAATCTTAAGCTTATGCCAGGCAAGACGATTGGTATTGTTGGCGAATCTGGTTGCGGAAAGTCTACTACTGCAAACATTATGTGCGGCCTTCAGCAAGTTACAAGCGGTAAGGTTTTGTTCAAAGGTCAAGACGTTACGCATAGAACTGCAAAAGAGCGCATGGATATTGGACGCGTGGTCTCCGTTGTGTTCCAGGATCCAGCAATGGCTTTGAATGCTCGTATGAGTGTGATTGACCAGTTGATTGATCCGCTTGTTGTGCACAAGATTGGAAGCAAGGCTGAGCGCGATGCTAGAGCCAAGGAGCTAATCCGAATGGTTGGTTTGCCTCATTCTGTTCTTGGCGCTTTGCCAGGTCAGCTTTCTGGCGGCCAGCGTCAGCGCGTGGCAATCGCTCGTGCTCTTTCGCTTAACCCAGATGCAATAATCGCAGATGAGCCAACTTCCGCTTTGGATGTTTCTGTGCGTGCTCAGATTTTGAATCTTCTTTCCGACTTAAAGAAGAAGCTGAATCTTTCCATGGTGTTTATTAGCCACGATATTCAAACAATCCGATACATATCTGACGAAGTTGTTGTTATGAATCACGGAACGATTGTTGAGCGCGGCGAAACTCACCAAGTGATTAACAATCCGCAAGATGAGTACACAAAGATTTTGATGGGCGCGGCTCCTTCGCTGTTGCATCCAACGGAAGAAGAGTGCAAGTAAGCGGCAAGCGTTAGTCGCTAGTCGATAGTCGCTGGCTTAAATGCGCGGGCGGTCTGTTAAGACCTTGCAGTAAATCCATGCAGGCCGCCCACTAATTCCAAAATCTAAAATCAATAAATCAATAAATCAATAAGTCATAAATAATAAAAAATACGAAAGAAGTTTAATCATGACAGAAAAATTCCACGGTGTTATTCCACCAGTAGTTACGCCATTAACGGCAGACGGCGAAGTAGACGTTGTTAGCTTTGAGCGTTCGCTTAACCGAATGATTGAGGCGGGCGTAGATGGCTTGTTCACGCTTGGATCTTCCGGCGAAGTGGCATTTAGCACAGATAAGCGCCGTCGCGAAATTATTGAAACCGTAATGCGTATTGTTGACGGCCGCGTGCCAGTGCTGGTTGGGTGCATCGATACGGAAACAAACCGCGTTATTGAGCATGCAAAGGAAGCTAAGGAGCTTGGAGCAGCTGCAATCGTTGCAACAGCGCCATTCTACGCACTCGGCGGCATGGCAGAAGTTGAGCGCCACTTCCGTCTTATTCACGAAGCTGTTCCAGATTTGCCATTATTTGCTTACGACATTCCAGTTTGCGTGCACACGAAACTTCCTGGCAATTTGCTTGTAAAGCTTGGAAAAGATGGCGTGCTTGCTGGCGTTAAGGATTCTTCCAACGACGACGTGTCGTTTAGGTTCCTTGTAGACGACAACAACAAGGCTGGCCACCCATTGACTTTGCTTACGGGCCAAGAGGTTGTTGTTGATGGAGCATACATGGCTGGCGCAGACGGATCTGTTCCAGGCCTTGCAAACGTTGAAGCAACTGGTTACGTGCGAATGTGGAAGGCTGCTCAGGCTGGCGATTGGGCAACGGTTAAGAAGGAGCAGGATTGGCTTGCTGCTTTGATGCGAATTGTTACCGTACCTAGCGGCGTGGCAGGCTTCGGCGCTGGCGTTGGAGCATTTAAGACCGCAATGGCATTGCTTGGCGTGTTTGACACAAATCAGATGCCAGATCCAGTTTGCCCACTTAAGGGAGAAAATGTTGAAGCCGTGGCTGGCGTTCTTAAGGAAGTTGGCTTGACTTTGGCAAAGAATCCGCAAGAAGTGAGCGATTCCACTAAGTAGCGGCTTAAGTGCGTATCTTAAGTAAAAATCATAAATAATCATAAATAATCATAAATAATCTAATAAAGCCTTTTATTTATGGTGCATAGTAAGTAAATAGTGTTGCGGTGTGCGTTAATTCGCATGCCGCAATGCTAATAATTGCTTAAAGCTTTAAAGGAGAAGCAAAGATGGCAGAAGTTATTATTGTAAAAGATCAGGATGAAGCTGGCGAGCTCTACGCAAAAGCAGTTGTAGATTTGATTAGTCGCAAGCCAGACGCAGTACTTGGCCTGGCTACAGGGTCTAGCCCATTAAAAGCCTACGAGCATCTTGCAAAGCTTGTTAAAGAAAATAATGTTGACGTTAGTCGCGTGCGCGGATTTGCGCTTGACGAATACATTGGATTGCCATTAGAGCACGAGCAGTCCTACCACAGCACAATCCGCAGAACCGTAACCGATTTAATCGGCCTAAACCCAGATTTAGTGCACGTTCCAGGAGATGTTCTTAACGGAGCGCCATTAAGCGAAGGCAGCAAGATTGCGCACGCTGGAGCTGACTACGACGCTGCTATTGCTGCTGCTGGTGGAATCGACGTGCAAATCTTGGGAATTGGCTCCGACGGCCACGTTGGATTCAACGAGCCGGGATCTTCGCTTGCGTCTGGAACGCGCGTAAAAACCTTAACTGAGCAGACTCGTGTAGATAACCGCCGATTCTTTGACGGAGATATTAACCAAGTTCCAACACATTGCATAACGCAAGGAATTGGAACGATTTTGCGCGCTAAGCATCTTGTTCTTCTTGCGTTTGGCTCAAATAAGGCAGATGCTGTAGCTGCAACGCTAGAAGGCGGAGTAAGCTCGCTATGCCCAGCTTCCGCGCTTCAAATGCATCCACACGCAACCGTGATTATAGACGAAGCGGCAGCAAGCAAGCTTAAGTTGGCAGACTACTATCGTTGGGTGTACACAAATAAGCCATCTTGGCAAGGAATCTGATACTCAAGTCTAAAATTTAGTAACGTATTCAAAAGCACAATCGCAGGTGAATGAAATGTCAAAAAATGCATATTTAGATGCCGTAAATAAGATTGATGATTCACTAAAATCAAGTGAGGGGCGCAATTTTGTAGTGCGCAACGTGAGCGTTGTAGACGCGCGCGGAATTGTTCCTAACGCTTGGATTTTGGTTAAAGATGGCGTGATTTTAGAAACGGGCATTTTAGACGAAGACCTTGCGCTGGCGATTAATGCTTGCGGATTGCGCGCATCTGACTTAAGTGTTGTAGACGGGCGTGGCTGTTTTGCTGCGCCAGGCTACATTGATTTGCACGCTCACGGAGCCTGGGAGCATTCGTTTGACGACGGTGCCGAAGGGATTGCCATTGCGCGCGCGTATCACATGCTTCACGGAACAACTAGGCAAGTTCTTAGCTTGATTACAAATCCTCTTGACGTAATGCAAGAGAATTTGCGCACTGTTAAGCGCGTTATGCAAACGCGACCAGATGTGCTTGGATCTCACTTAGAGGGGCCGTTCTTGGCGCTTTCTAGAAAAGGCGCGCACGACCCTAATTGCCTAGTGGACCCTACTCCCGAGCGTGTTGAGGCGCTGCTTGAGGCGGCGGATGGCACTTTGCGCCAGATTACTATTGCTCCTGAGCGTGAACATGGCATGGAGGCTATTAAACGTTTTGTTGACGCTGGCGTAATCCCAGCCGTTGGCCATTGCGATGCGGATTATCAAACTGCTCGCACAGCTTTTAACGCAGGTTCCACGCTTATGACACACATGTTTAACGCTATGAACGGCATTCATCACCGTAAGCCAGGTCCAATTCCTGCAGCCTTGGAGGATTCGCGCGTCACGATTGAGCTTATTAACGACGGCTTCCACGTTGAAAATCCCGTTTTGCAAATGGCGTTTAATGCCGCTCCTAATCGTATTGCGTTTGTAACAGACGCTATGGCCGCCACCGGTTGCGCGGATGGCTCTTATAAGCTTGGAGCACTTGACGTTCAGGTTACAGACGGTCATGCAAGGCTTGTTTCCAATGGCGCTATAGCGGGGTCTACTTTAACGTTAGACGTTGCGATTAAGCGCGCTGTTAAAGAGCTTGGCATTGGCTTGCCGGCGGCAATTGCGGCTGCAACTCTCGTTCCAGCCCGAGCTCTTGGGGTAGATAAGCAGAATGGTATAACTAACGCGCCTTTGGGCTTGGTTGAAAAGGGTTACGCAGCCGACTTACTTTTGCTTAATTCTGGGACTTTGGCCGTCGAGCACGTTTGGCTAGAAGGCCATAAAATTTCGTAACGGAAATCGTGTCGTTGCGATTAATCGTGATGCTGTAGTACTCAGGCATCACCATTGAAGATGGAAGAACCGCTCTCTAAACTAGAGCGGTTCTTCCATTTTATAGAATGTATGTGCTTCAGCGCTTTTGCAGTCTATTAAGCAAAATCGACTGAATTGGCTCGTAATGGCTATTTACAGCCTGCCTATATCCGTCTGCGTCTCCCGCAATAGCAGTTTTAAGCATAAGTTCATGCGCTCTAGCGGTTTTTTCAAGCTCGTCCGAAACTTCCAGCCCCAATTGTGGCAAAACAGCCATATGCACAAGCCACAAGCATCGCACGAATTGCTCTGCAATCGTATTGTTTACCGCGCGCAAAATGCCCGTGTGGAAAGCAATGTCTTGTTCCAAGAACGTTTTTCCAGCATGCGCCTCTTTAGCCATTATTTCCGAAAGCGCTTCCAGCTCTGGCTGCTGCGTTCCTTTAAGTGATTCAACCACTTTATCCGCGCATCCAAGGTCTAGGAATTTTCGCATTTCTACAACGTTGCTTAAGTCTTCAAAATTCTTATTAATGGAGATTAAAGATCGGAACGCAAGTGTTTCTACCATTGGATCCAAAGACAAGGAGCCAACAAACATGCCTTTTCCTTGCTTAACTTCTACAATGTTAAGCGCCTCCAGCTTGCGAATCGCCTCGCGAACCGATGACCTTGATGCGCCAATCAAATTGCATAGCATTGGCTCAGTTGGCAGCATGTCTTTTGGTTGCAAGCGTTCTCTTAAAATAAGCGATCTGATTGCATCCATCGTTTCGTCGCAACGTTTTCTTGCAACAATCGGAGCGGAGTTAGAGCTTGCTTGCAATAACGATAAGCGGTCTAGTGTTGTCATCTCATCGTCTTCGCGTCTGCTAAATGTCTCTTCCATTTTGGCTCCTTTCAGTTCGCGTGAGTCTTCTCTCTTTTATTTCTTCCATTTTTTCGTTTTTGTGTACTTCGTTTTTGTGTACTTTGTTTTTGAAACCTGTGTGCAAACTATCTTGTTGCCAAAGCGAGGAATCTATTGTTGTTATATAAATTCCAGTAGTCTCTCTTTCCCACAGTAGTTGCAAAGTTCGTTTATTGCTAGAGCTAAGGCATTGATAAACGTGGTGGAACGGGTTTATACACACGCTTTTTGCCCATGTTTTTCCACCGTCAAAGCTAAATCTCACAACTCCGCGACCGCGGTACGGCATCATTTGGCTTGCGTTTGCAAACGCTATGCAGTCGGTGGTTTCTGCGTTTTCTGCATTTTCGCTGCTTAAACAGGTTGCGCTCGGCTGGCTGAATATCTCTGGCAAACTTGTGTCAAAAATCAGCTCGCTCCAAGTTTCTCCGCAATCTTGACTAATAGCTTTGCCTACACATCCCGAGCGATTTTGATTGCGGAAGAAAGCTAGAATATCGCCATTTTTGCGTTCAACAAACACAGTTTCGGAGCTTGTGGCATCGTCGTCTTGCATTGTTGCAGGGTCTACGATTTTTCCGTTGATTAATCGCCCTTCGTTAATCATTTTGCCTCGGCTCCACGTTTTGCCGTTGTCATCCGAAATAAGCGCTCCCGAAGAATAGTGCGATTTGCTTTGGCCGCTGCAATAGAATGGCACGAGTATTCTGCCGTAATGTTTCTCGTTTTGTCTAATAACAATTCCATTCCCTGGGCATACTCCAGCGAAGCTCATCCATGGCTCTTTAACCATGTGGTCGATTAAGCGTGGCGCGCTCCACGTTTTGCCGTCGTCATCCGAATAAATTTGCGCTATATAGCACGTTTTTTCGGCAAATAATGACTGACTTTCGCTTGCGATTTCTGGAGATTTCCATATATTCCACGTGGAACAGTCGCAAGTTTGATTACCGTGCGAGTTATTGCGTAAGTCATTGCGCGAATCGCTATTTTTTATACTTCCGTCTGGTAAAACTATCCACTTTGTTGCGCATTCCTTTTCGCTAGAATCGCATGGCAGTTTTACGGCCGCGCTTGCGTCCATTGCCGCCGCGTAGTGGCCACTTAAGCGGTCTATTAGCTTGATTCTTCCGCGCGCGTCCACGCCTACAGCGGTTTTGCAATTTGTTAGCCCAATTCCGCCAGGATTAATGTCAATTAATACGTTGATTCTTTCGCTTTTGCCTTCTGGGTCTAAAACAGGGCAGGAGTCGATTGCGCTCGCGCCCAGTTTTCCAAGGTTTTTGCCAGGCATGTTGATTACGGTTTGCAAAGGCCCCCACGTTTTGCCGCCGTCCGCGGACCGGCGAATCACAAAGTTTATGTGGTTTGGAGCGTCGTTTGAAACGCTTGTTCGCTGGTCTGCTCCTGCGATTAGCGTTCCCATGCGCGTTTTTACAAGAGACGGTATTCTGTAGCTTCGCGAGCCAGCGTAGCCCGTGTCGAATAATGCGGTTGTTACAAGCGGCTTTACTTTTGATATTCTTTGGATTTGGCCTTCGCTTAGCGCGCTAAAGTAGATTCCGCCTGTTCTAGCTTCGCCCATTAATCGCACTCCGCGCAAGTCTTCGCCAATGCTTACGGCGTTTAATCCCGTTATGTTTGCAAACCAGAATTGTCCTATGTTGTGCGACTGGCTGTATCCGTCTACGTAAATGTCGATTGCTCCGCGATTTGCGCGAATAATCAAGTCGTGCCATTCGCCGTCGTCAACGCTTGCGGCTGCTTCGATTACGCTTTTTACGCACGTTTCGCTGTCGATTAGCGTGATTTTTATGCCTTCTGGCCCTGCATACACGCTTATTTTTTCGCTAGATTCTAGATTAGTTTTCGTTCCAACAGTTCCGGCTGCAAAAAGCACTCCGTGTTGGCCTGGCCCGCGCAGCCTAAATTGAATGTGCAGCGTTCCGCTGGACTTGCAAGATACGCGTTTTATGTCTCTTGCGCAAATCGTAGGTCCTGCAAACCATATGTCTGGCTGTGCTTGAGTGACCGAATTTGCGATTTCTTCTGGATTTGGCAAGTGGTTTGAGTAGTAAAAGTCGTAGATTTGCGAAGATTCTGCCTGTACTGCACACACTTCGGCCGCTTTTTCGCTCACTCTTTGCGGTCCAAGATTCGTTGCGCTCGCAAAGCACTGGTATCCGTCTAAATAAAATCGGCTCCCAAAACTTCCGTACGTTATTGCAAAATCGTGTTCGCGCCCATCGCATGCGCCTAGCGCATCTTCCATGTGCAGTGCAATTTCTTTTGCACCGTTTGCGTCGGCGTTATCTTCTAAAAGATTTTGCGCACTAAGCAGGGGAGCATCTTCTTTAATACTTATTTTTATTATTGGAGTTGCGTGCTCTTGATGCGTGGAAGCTTGCGATTTTTGCGCGGGCTTAATATTTAATAAATCGCAATTCGCATTTGCTACAAATTTGAACCTTATTATTCCTTCGTTTTGATTTATTCCATCGTTTTTATCTTTACGATTGGTGCTCGATGCGTTTTCGCTATATTCTTTGATTTCGCTAGTTGGTGTAATTTTTATTGTGGCATGGTTGAATCGCGTGTGCTCCGAACCTGCGATATTTACTATATCTACACTTAGGTTCGTCGTCTTCGTTGAACGACGTTCCATTTTAGTCCTCCATGACCGTAAAAATTAAAACATCAATGTTTTAATACGTCTGACGTCTTATGACGTTCACTATTCAGTCTATCACACATTTTTAATCAAATGCACAATTGTTGCACATTGCGTTGCAAAATGATGCTACAAAACAAGAAAGAACGTTGAAAAATCAACGTTCTTAAAGAGTGCGAACGGCGGGACTTGAACCCGCACGAGTATACACTCACTGCCACCTGAAGACAGCGCGTCTACCATTCCGCCACGTTCGCATACAGACCACAAAGCTACCATATTTGCAGCCGTTTAGCAAATATGCCACTAGTGTGTTGGCACAAATTTGCTCAAATGGCATCACCAAGTGTGGTAGAGATTCGAGATTTTTTGCAGCGAATCGACGACTTCGAGCTGCATAATGCGCGAGAAGTCACCTCGATTCGCTGAGCCGCTTAGCGTAGAAGCACGGTGTGCTTCTACGGCGGCGAAGACGTTCGCGCGCTTAGACCGCGCGAACGTAGAATCACCCAGTCCTCACGCAACACAAAATAGTAAGGAGCGCGCAACGTCAGACAAATTATCAGCGCGATCCATTTTCGTAGTAGTGCGCAAGCGACTCGTCGCGGAAGTCTTCAAAATATCCGCCGTCAATCGACGCGCGAATGTCGTCTAGAAGCTTAACAAAGAATCGCTCGTTGTGAATAGTAGCAAGCGTGTATCCGTTCATCTCTTTAGCGCGCAGCAAATGGCTAACATACATGCGCGAATAATGCGTGCAAGTGTAGCAATCGCAGCCAGCTTCAAGTGGCCCCTGGTCGTGCTTAAATTCCGCGCGCTTTACGTTGTAGCGCCCGTGGCGAGTAAAAATCGCGCCGTTTCTGCCGCATCGCGCAGGCGCCACGCAATCAAACGTGTCTCCGCCGTTTTCTACGCAAGCAAAAATGTCGTCAACTGCCGCGATTCCAAGCACGTGGCGAGGGCGATTTTCTGGCATAGCATCGCAAATCCAAGCGCAAGTATCTCCAATAATGCGCTTTTCGATTGCGCCGCCGATTCCAACGCCGTCAAAGTCGAGCGAAGCAATCTGCTCTGCCGCATGCCTACGCAAATCCTCGTAATTCGCGCCTTGAACAACGCCATACAACGCCTGATACGGCTTTCCTAATCGCGCCTCAGTTAATCGCTTGTGTTCTGCAACACATCGCTTGGCCCATCGGAATGTGCGCTCAACAGACTCTTCTTGGTAGCGGCGAGTGTTCATAAGTGTTGTAAGCTCGTCGAAAGCAAACATAATATCTGCGCCAAGCTTGTGCTGAATTCCCATTGAGATTTCTGCGCTGAATCTATGAATCGAGCCGTTTAGAGGAGACTTAAAAGTGACGCCATCTTCGTCAACGAATGCCATGCGCTCTTTGCCAGCTGCGATTACGTCGTCGGACTTCATGCCAGTAACGTCCATTGCAAGCGTCTTTTTGAATCCTGCACCAAGCGAAAGCACTTGGAATCCGCCAGAATCCGTAAAAGTTGGGCCATCCCAGTTCATAAACTTTGCAAGACCGCCAGCTTCGTCTAAAATGTCTTCGCCAGGGCGCTCATATAAATGGAATGCGTTAGAAAGCATGCATTGGCCGCCCAAGTCTTTGATTGATTCTGGCAGCACGGCCTTCATTGCGCCTTGTGTTGCAACTGGCACAAACGCAGGCGTGTGAATATCGCCATGCGGCGTGCGAATCACACCAGTTCGCCCGTATCTGGCTCCGTCTTTTCCTTTACCATCTGCAGCATTTTCTAAACGCGTTTTTGTTGTAAACGAGAATTCGCTGCGATCTCCTGGCTTACCAGGCTCTGCTCCGCGTGGGTGTTCAATAAGATTAGTCATACCTTTTACTCTATTAGAAGGCATGACGATACGCGCATAAATTGCGTTGTTGCGCGCGGAAAAGTCGCAAGCAGCCGTTCGTTAAATTTTACGTGTTTTTATAATTTTTATAAAAATAGCTAGCTAATTTATGGGTTATATATGGTATTTATACGGCATTTATACTGCTAAATATTCAGGTAATTTTAAGAGCGGCACGATTAACTCGTATTGTAAACGCAAAATTTTGTAAAAATTGCATATTAATTGCATATTAACTTGTATGAATTTGTGTAATCAGATTAGAGTATTCTTTGTAAAAGATTTAAGGAGGATTAATGGCTGACGATATTTACGATTCTAAGGCCTACGATTCTAGTGAAGAGCAAAATGGCAATGCTTCACAAAGCCAATCGGAGCCAACGCGCGCGCAGGAAAATCATGTGGAGCCAGAGCAGATTTATAGACCAGCTCCCGAATACGGAGCGTATGGCCCTGTAGATGCTGGCGATGCTAATAGTGATGCAAATAAAAATAGCGGTGATTCTAATAATTCTGGCGAATCGTTGCAAAATCAAGAGCAAAGTGGCGCGAGTGGTGCAAGTGTAGCGAATGGCGCAAATAGCCGTGATTATGAGAAATCAGAATATGGCAACGATTTAGATAACCCATTTTTGCCATATGGCGATCCATATAATAGTAATGGAGAGCAAAAGCAAACTAGATTCGGCAATCCTTACGATTTGAGCGCGGATAATAGCGATGATAATAGCGCGGATAGTAGCGCGGAAAGTCAGCCTGCTGAAGCTTCAAATCAATCGCCAAATCAATCGCCAAGCCAAAATCCAAATGTGGTTTATAAAAAGCGCGGATTTAAGGCGGAGTCTAAAGAAAACTCAACAATAATGGTGGCAATTGTGTCGTCCATTGTTTCTGCAATTGTGTGCGTTGTTGTAATGGCGTTTGTTCTTACTCAAGGCTTGATCCCTATTCCAGGCGCGGGAACACTTGCAGATGTGGGTGCGCAAAGTCCTTCAAAAGGAACAGCCGTAATAAAAGGCGGTCAGGCTCCAGATTGGCGCTCGGTTGCTAAAAACGTTTCTGGCGGAGTTGTGTCTATTCAGGCGCGCAATAGCAAAAACATGAGCAAAGGCTCTGGCGCAATAATCGACAAGCAAGGTCATGTTGTTACAAACAATCACGTTATTGCTGGAATGCAACAGCTTCAAGTAACGCTTTCTAATGGTCAGATTTATAAGGCAAAGCTTGTTGGAACCGATAAAACTACCGATTTGGCTGTGCTTAAAGTAGATGGATTGCCAAGCAGCGTAAAGCCAGTTGATTTTGCGGATTCGGACGCGCTCGCGGTTGGCCAGCCAGTAATGGCAATCGGAAATCCACTTGGATATGACGATACTGCTACAACGGGTATTGTATCTGCGCTTAATCGACCAGTTTCTGTTATGGACGATCAAAGTCGTTCGGAAATCGTTACAAACGCTGTGCAAATTGATGCAGCAATCAACCCAGGTAATTCGGGCGGCCCAACTTTCGACGCTTCTGGAAAAGTGATTGGTATTAACTCGTCTATTGCTGCAACTTCTGCAAGAGGTGGCACAGCAGGTTCTATTGGAATCGGCTTTGCTATTCCTTCTAACCTTGTTAAGCGCGTAGTAAACGAAATCATTAAGAACGGTTCCGTAAAGCACGTTGCTCTTGGAATCATGGTTAAAAGCGTAAATGTAACGCAAAATAACATTACGCGTGGCGGCGCTCAAGTGGCCTCTGTAACTCCTGGTGCTCCTGCTGCAAAAGGTGGAATGCGTGCTGGAGATACAATCGTAGCGTTTAATGGCAAGTCTGTTACAAGCAACTACTCGCTGCTTGGATTTGTGCGCGCTACCGCTTTGGGAGATAAAGCAACAATAACGGTTGTTCGCGGTAATGGAACTGTAAATCTAACAGTCAAGTTTAACCAAGAAGAAGCTGCGGTTAATGGAGCAACTCGTCAAGATCCTCGCTCGCTAAGAAAGCGCAGCAACAAGAAGCCTGATTCTTCCGATAAGAAGAGCCAGAATGGAAGTGGTGGCGATTCTTCGGATGATGACGACGACACTTTGGATCAGCTTCCTAGAGGCGGAGACGACGATTCCGACGACGGTGGCATTTTTGACCCATTCGGTTTTTGGTAAACTGATACCATGACTTACAAAGATTTTAGTCAACTTGCATCGGAGCGGTTTTCTGCACGCGACTTTTTGAACAAGCCGATTGAGCAAAACGTTTTAGAGTCAATATTGCACACTGCTTCTCTTGCACCAAGCTGGAGCAACACAAGAGCTTACGCGCTTGCGATTGCGCAAGGCAGCAAAAAAGACAACATTGTAAAAGCTTATTTAGATAAGTGCAATGCAATGCTTAAAGCCAAAGATAAGAGTTTGAGCGAATCTGAGCGCGCTCAGTTTGCTCAAGAGTCAGCGCCTAATGGCGACGTTCCTGTTGCAAAGCCGTATCCCGACGATCTAAAGCAGCGAAGCGCTAAACTCGGTCTAGCGTTATATTCGCATTTAGGAATTGAAAGGCACGATTTTGCAGCCAGGAACGCCCATACGCGCAGGAATTTCGAGGCTTTTGGAGCGCCCGTTATTGGCTTTGTTTTAGCTAGGCGCGATTTTATGCCATTTGCTGCAATGGACGCTGGCCTTATGCTGCAAACGCTGTTTCTTGCTGCTAAAGATTTAGGTGTTGACTCTTGCCCACTTGGTGTTTTGGCAACTTGGCGGAGCCCATTGGATGCGGAGTTTGACGTTCCGGAAAACATGGAGCTTTTAACTGGATTTGCGCTTGGGTATGCTAGCGATTCGCATACGAACGAGTTTAGAGCCGAGCATCCAAAGATTGAGCTGCTGTAGCGGTTGTTTGGCGGTTGTTTAGCGGTTGCTAAGTTTATTGCTTAGTGATTGCTAAACAACCGCTTTTGCTTATTTTATGTTCGATTTTCGCTCGTAAATAGTGGCAGTGCTTTCCCAAACAAGAGCTTTCCAAGATGTTTTAACGTTGGAAACAGTGTGTGCGTTGTAGTGCGAAATGTTGTAGTTTAATGCCAAGAAGTAGTACCACGGCTGGCTGGATTCGCTAACAAAAAATTCTGGCTCGCCCTTTGCAGCGCACGCTGCCAACTCTTTTTCTTGCTGATTTGCAGACGAGCTTTCATTTGTTATAAAAGTCTTGTTTTTGTATGCACAATCTATAAGATTCTTAGAAAAATAAGGATTTGCACCTATTAAAAGCCACGAATATTGGTGAGTGTCGATTTCTTCGTGCGAAATAACGTTTCCACTTTCGTCAACCTGCTCGTAATTATGGAGCCAAGATGCTACAAAACGCTTATTTTGCAAGTGATTACTAGATATGTATTGCGCTACAGCTCTAGAAGGCGAGTAGTCAAACAGAATGTCGTTTACGCAAGCAAACGCGTTCCAAATTAAGCTTGGCGCAAGAATTATTGAAATCAGCACGTTGATTTTCAAAGCTTTGTTTTTTATAAATCTGAATTTAGTAGGGGCGATTTTAACAAAAATCGCAGGAATGTCCTTGCTGCTAAGCGGCTCTTTAATGTGACTTATCCAAAGCACAGCTAGCAAAAATACAAAGATTAGACCTGCGTGGTGAAGCGTAAAATAGCGAACAGCTACGATTGTAAGAACGAGATAAGGGATTACAAGAACCGCAAGAAGTTTTCTGCGCTTGGCGATTCTAATTGCAAATGCCCAAATCGCAAGGCTAAACAGCGTGCATATTGCAATTGGCAAAAAGTCAAAAGGCATTCTTCGCATTGAAATATCGCCGTAAAAGCTTGTAAACATGCTTTCGGAAGGCATTACAAATATAAAAGCGAAGCATTTTGCGATTGTTGAATTGCCATCAATTGTTGCGCGAGTGGCGAACGCATTTTTTGCGGGCCATGCAAGAGCAAGGTTTGCAACGCCAAAAATGGCGATTAATCCCCAAGATATAAGTTGCGCCAAATTTGATGAGATTGTTGTTTTAATCGCGTGAAAAATGGCACTAAAATTAAGAGTTTTATTGCGAGTTTTGCTAAGATCTTCGTTAAGGTTTTCGTTAATATTTTTGCTAAAAACTCGCCAAATCCAAGCAATTGTAAATCCTGCAGCAAACGCGATTCCATACACGCTAAGCAAGCACATAAACATAAGACTAATCGCAAGTTTGCAAGCGCTAGAAGTCTTAGAATCCGCACTATTCCAGTAATGTGCCGCTACTAGCAAGCTTAAGCAAAGCAAAGCGTATGGTCGCGATGTAACTCCGTATTGGAAGCAAGCAAAATAAGTAAACGGAATAAGAAAAGTTGCCAGGCTGCTTGTGCGCTTAAAAGGCGATTTAAAAATAAGCCACGCACCAAGTAGGCTTGCGCAAATCAGCTGAATTCCCTTAATCCCAAACTCGTATGGAACGCCACTTTTAGCTGCAATCGCAAGTAAAAGATTCCAAAAAGGAGGGTGACCCTCGTAATGCGGTCTAACGCTAAAAATGCTTGCGATTGGCGAATCGCGCGCAATCAGCCAGCTTTGAGCTTCGTCAAACCAAGGTTCGTGGAAACACATTACGATTGCAATAATCGCAATGTATAGAACAAAAGCCAAAAGCAGTGCCAATGTGCGCGCGTTATGTGAGCTTTGTAAATTGCGTAAATTGCGTGTCTTAAAAATCCGCATTCGCATTACCGTTAACTCTTAAATCGCAATACTCTTAATCGCAATGCAATTGCTAATTTTGACTTAAAGCGGCAAGCCTACGCGCATTAGCAACAGCATACAAGCTGATTCCAGCTGCAACGGATGCGTTAAGCGATTCAACAGCGCTAGAGATTGGGATTCCAGCAATAGCATCGCAAGCTTCACGCGTTAGGCGACTCATGCCCTTGCCTTCGCTTCCAAGAACTACAACAAGCGGATCTGTTTCAAAACCAGTTTCGCCAACAAGCTTGTCTCCGCCGCCATCCAGGCCAATCGCGTACCATCCACGCTCGCGCAAACCTTGAATCGCCTTGTTTAAATTCACAACTCGAGCAACAGGCAAGTGCGCTGCGGCTCCTGCAGAAACCTTCCAAGCGGCAGCCGTAACAGATGCGCTTCTGCGTTCTGGCAAAATTACGCCATTTGCGCCAAAAGCGGCTGCAGATCGAATAACAGCACCAAGATTTTGCGGATCGGTAACGCCATCTAGCGCTATAAACAATGGGCGTGCGTTAATGCGTGCAGATGCAGAATCCGCTGCCTCCATAGCGCGAGCCTTCTTTTCTGCGCGATCAACAAGCTCTTGCAACGAAGAGTATTGATAAGGTTGCACCTTTAAAATAATGCCCTGATGATTAGTGCTGTGAGCAATGCGATCCATCTCTAGGCGATCCGCCTCCAAAAGTCGCAAGCCTTGCATGCCAGCAAGCTTAACGATTTCGCGCGTGCGATCGTCGTGCTCAATGCGATTTGCCACGTAAAGCTGCGTGCTAGGAACGCCTACGCGCAAAGCTTCAAGAGCTGCATTTCGCCCGATTACCAACTCGTCGCTATCTGTGCCCAACTTATCTACTCTGCGTCTAGCTGCCAAACGCGGATCTGCAAACGTGCGCTTAATCGCAGCTTTTTTAGCGAAATAAGCTTTATGGTAAACGCGATCTTCTGCCTTAGGTGTAGGCCCCTTGCCGCGCAATGCATTACGATGTTTTCCACCCGACCCCTTGGTCGGTCCTTTTTTCATAGCCATATTCTTATTTTCACATGCCCCCGAGGCATTAGTATTTGGCGCTTTATGTGGCATAATAGAACGGTACTTAATTATTGCAAATTATTGTTATTGCAATAATCCACAACCGCGCAATAATCGAGATTTTGAGTCAACTTTGCATAAATCTTGATTGTTGACTACTCCGCGGCGCTCCCAAGGGGGAAAATATGGTTGATCAAAGCGATCAATCCAAAGATCCGTCATTACAAGACGTGCAAAATGTTGCAAATTCGCTTAATGTAAACGTTTCTACGGGTTTAAGCAGCGACGAGGCATCTAAAAGGCTCGCACAATTTGGCCCGAACGTTTTAGCTAGCGCTCCTAAAACACCAGCGTGGAAGAGATTCCTCGAACAATTTAAGGATCCGCTTGTTTACTTGCTTATAGCGGCGACTATTATTTCCGCAATCGCATGGTTTGTTGAGCGCGCACAACATGGTGGCGAAAGTGGCGGCGAAGTTCTGCCGTTTGACTCAATAGTTATAATCGTGATTCTTATAGCAAACGCAGTTTTGGGCTATATTCAAGAGTCGCGTGCGCAAGAAGCAGTTGAAGCGCTGGCAAAAATGAGCGCTCCGCAAACGTCTGTTCTTAGAGATGGGCGAGTTATGCGCATAGATACGGCGGATGTTGTGCCTGGAGATATTTTGGTTCTTGGCGAAGGCGATGCTGTTTCTGCAGATGCAAGGCTTATTGCAGCCGCTTCTTTGCGCGTTGCAGAAGCAAGCCTTACAGGAGAATCTGTTGCTGTTAGCAAGCGTCCAGAGACTCTAGCTTCGCCAAAATCTTTGGCAGACCGCACAAACATGGTGTTTAATGGCACTGCTGTAACGCAGGGCACTGGTCGCGCAATCGTCACGTCTACTGGCATGAAAACTCAGGTTGGAAAAATCGCAGATATGCTTTCTAGTGCGCAAGAAGAAGCCACTCCTCTCGAGAAAGAGATGGTTCGCGTATCTAAGGTTCTTGGAATCGCAGTGTGTATTATTGCAGCCGTTGTGCTTGCGTCTATGTGGGTGCTTGAAGGATTCCGCACCATTGAAGATGTTATAGATTCTTTGCTTCTTTCCGTTTCTCTTGCCGTTGCTGCTGTTCCAGAAGGCTTGGCTGCTATTTTAACGGTTGTTCTTGCTTTAGGCGTTCAGCGCATGGTAAAGCATCATGCTGTTGTTAAAAAGCTTTCGTCTGTAGAAACGCTTGGCTCCGCATCTGTTATTTGCTCCGACAAAACTGGTACTTTAACTCGAAATGAGATGACTGTTGAGCGTGTTATAACGCCTAGTGGCCAAGTGCAGCTTACGGGTAGTGGGTATAAGCCAGAGGGACGAATGGTTTTGCTTGATTCTTTAGATGCGGATTTGGCAGTTCCTCCAGCTCTAGCTACAGAGGTGATTGGTGCACTCGGATCTGGGTACTTGGCAAACGATGGCGACTTGCATCATAATGAATCGTCTGACGCATGGCAGCCAGTTGGCGACCCTACCGAGGTCTCGCTTATTGTTGCGGCGCGCAAAACCAAGGCAGACAAGCGTTACGCGCATCTTAGTCGCGTTGCGGAAGTGCCATTTACTTCTGAGCGCAAACGCATGTCTGTTGTTGTTAAAGATGGCTCGGATTCTGGAAATCTTATTGTTTGTGCTAAAGGCGCTCCAGATGTTTTGCTTTCTTATTGCACGCGAATCGCAGTGGCTGGCGCTGTTCGTCCGCTTACAGAAGGAGACCGCGAAGAAATTCTTGCAAACGTGGAAAAGCTCTCTGGCGAAGCATATCGCACGCTTGCAATGGCGTATAGGCCGCTTGGCGTAGATAGTTTAGCTAAAGTTGACGGCATGGTTTCTAATGCTGCAGGCCAAATCGCAGATGTTGCTGAGCAAAGCGATGTTTTGGAATCTGATTTAATTTGGAACGGCATGGTTGCGATTATTGATCCTCCTAGAATCGAAGTTCGAGATAGCGTTGCTCAAGCGCATCGTGCTGGAATCCGAACTGTTATGATTACTGGCGATCATCCACTTACTGCCGCTCGAATCGCTCGCGACCTTGGCATTATTGGAAAAGATGAGCATGCGCTTACAGGCGATGAGCTTGACGAGTTGCTTTCTAGGGATGACGACAATATTGCTTTCGACGATGCGATTAGCAAAGTGAGCGTGTACGCGCGCGTTGCTCCAGAACATAAGCTTGCGATTGTTTCCTCGCTTCAAAGGCAAGGCAATATTGTTGCTATGACTGGCGATGGCGTAAACGATGCTCCTGCTGTAAAGTCGGCAGATATTGGCGTTGCAATGGGCATTACGGGTACGGAAGTCACAAAGGAATCTGCCAAGATGATTTTGGCAGATGACAACTTCTCTACAATCGTCGCGGCTGTTAAAGAAGGTCGCGGAATTTTCGACAATATTCGTAAATTCTTGAGATATTTGCTTAGTTCCAACGTTGGTGAAGTGTTTACCGTTTTTGGTGGCGTTGTTTTCGCTGGCGCTTTGGGAATTACGCAGCCAAACTCCGTAGGTGTTACGCTGCCTCTTCTTGCAACTCAATTGCTTTGGATTAATCTGCTTACGGACGCTGCTCCTGCGCTCGCAATGGGCGTTGATCCGCAAACGGATGATGTTATGAATAGGCGTCCGCGAAGGCTTACGGATAGCGTTATCGATAAGCCAATGTGGGGAGACATTGTGTTTATTGGCGTGATTATGGCAGCTATAACGCTGATTGGCATGGATATGCATTTGGCTGGCGGATTGTTTACAGACCGCTCCACAACTGTTTTAACTCATGCAGCTCAAATGACTCACGCGCGCACAATGGGCTTCACTATTCTTGTGTTTGCTCAAATGCTAAATGCTTTGGCTTCTCGCTCGCATTTGCAAAGCGTGTTCGTTGGCTTGTTTGCAAATCGCTGGCTTTGGGGTGCAATCGCAGTTTCCGTAGTGTTGCAGCTTGCTGTAATTTATATACCATTCCTTAATGGCCCGTTTGGCACAGTTCCACTCGATTTTATGGAGTGGGTGGAGTGCCTTGGACTTTCAATGGTTGTGCTTATTGCTTCGGAGTTAAGAAAGTGCGTTTTGCGATTTATTGCTAAACGTAAAGCTGCTTCTTCTGTTGCAATATCTGCTTAATGGAACTTAATGGAATTTAATGGAATAAGTGCATTATAGCGATTAGTAAATGCGCGGTACAGTACGTGGTTTTATTACATTACCTATGTTTCTGTACCGCGTTTTTGTATGTTTCATAATATTTTGTGTAATGTTTTTCGACCGCGGCACGCGCTACACTTGGCATATAAGTGTGTTTAAGTGTTTATTTTACGCGGTTTTATAGCAAGGAGATTTGACGTTATGCTGTTGTCTGATCGCGACATTCTCAAAGCTCATGACGAGGGTCATATTGATTTGACTCCATGGACCCCACAAATGGTGCAGCCTGCGTCGATTGATGTGCGGCTCGACCGATTCTTCCGATTGTTCAATAATCACGCTTACACATACGTGGATCCTGCAGAAAATCAAGGCGAGCTTACTGAGCAATTTGCGGTTGCGCCTGATGAGCCTTGGATTTTGCATCCTGGCGAGTTTGCGCTTGGTTCCACTTGGGAGTATGTGAAGTTGGACTCAACGATTGCTGCGCGCTTAGAAGGTAAAAGCTCGCTTGGCCGTCTTGGAATTTTAACTCATTCCACGGCTGGCTTTATTGACCCAGGTTTTGAAGGCCACATTACTTTGGAGCTTTCAAACGTTAGCACTCTGCCGGTTAAATTGTGGCCAGGCATGAAGATTGGCCAAATGTGTTTCTTCCAGCTAAGCTCTCCATGCGAAAATCCTTACGGTTCTTCTGTTAACGGATCTCACTATCAAGGTCAGCGCGGCCCAACGCCGTCTAGGTCTTACGAGAACTTCTATCGCGCAAATTTGGAAGATTAGTCTTGATTAAGATTTGATTAGTCTTGATTAGTCTTGATTAGTCTTGATTTTTAAGAAAAATCAGGGGAAAAGTAGAAAACTTTCAGCAAGTTATCAGCTAACGTACTATAAGCGCTAAGGATTGTGTGTTTTCATAATATTAGTGAAAAACTTAAAAGGTAATTCACGAAAGCTTATTCATATTTTTTCCTTAAATTTAGACCCCAGTCCAAGCGGCTGGGGTTAAATTTTTATGCAGCGTTTGCGAGTTTAGTGTAGCCTTCGCGCGTTTATAAATGCCAAAGCTGTGCCGTATGCTGTAGTTATGACTAATCATAACGGTGTGATCTCTAGCGAGTTCGATAACAGCGAGTTTAACAATAGTGATTTTGGCGGTGGCGATTTTGGCAGCGAAGATAGCGCTGATGGCGCATCGAATGGTCTTCATGTTGGCCGCGAATCTAGTGTTGTTCCAGGCAGATTCGGCGAAGATTTGCATGTAAGCGTTGCTAAGTATTCTCGAGGCGAAGCAGCTGCGTATGCCACAAGGCCGCTTCTTTTGCTGTTGCACGGATGGGGATCGAACGAGGATGATTTGCTTGATTTAATGCGCGTTGTGGCTCCTTATAACGATGCGATTTCTTTGCGTGCTCCACTTCGCTTGGCTCAAGGCGCTTACAGTTGGTTCCATGATGCTGTGCCTAACGGAGACGACTTAGACCGAGATATGTATGCTGCGGCTGCTGCGAT
The DNA here is from genome assembly GCA_946997215.1 of Gardnerella vaginalis. Taxonomy (GTDB): domain Bacteria; phylum Actinomycetota; class Actinomycetes; order Actinomycetales; family Bifidobacteriaceae; genus Bifidobacterium; species Bifidobacterium vaginale_I. The sequence goes on along the minus strand of CAMPUL010000009.1, from coordinate 13,804 downwards.
TGATGAGTGGGTTGCGGCGAATATTCCAGAAGACCGCGCTGTTGTTCCATTCGGTTTTTCGCAAGGTGCGGCTCTTGCTGTTCATATTCTTAGGCTTAATCCAGATCGCTACCGCGCATCCGTTGCGCTTTCTGGCTTTGTAGCTCCTAATATTGCTAAAGATATTTCTCTTAACGACGACGTTCTTGCAGATCTTAATACGCCTGTTTTCTTTGGCTACGGCTTGGATGACGCTGTTATTGCTCCTTACGAGTTTTCGGCAGCTGCAGCGTGGCTTGAGGAGCATACCTGGCTGGAAGAGAAGCGTTACCGCGGACTTGACCACGCAGTTCACATGGAAGAACTTGGCGATATTCGCTCTTGGCTTGCGTTGCACAATATTTCTTCGGGGTTAATGTGACTTTCGGCGTGCGCGAATATGTTCCACTCATGCAAGAGGCATTGCAACTTGCTAAGCGCGCTTACTATTGCGGAGAAGTTCCAGTTGGCGCTGTTGTTGTAGATGGTTCTGGTGCGATTATTGGCCGCGGCTCTAATCTTCGCGAGCAAGACTCAGACCCTCTTTCTCACGCAGAAATTCTTGCTATTAGGCAGGCGGCAGCATTCCGCAAGTCTTGGAATCTTAGCGATTGCACGCTTGTTGTTACTTTGGAACCTTGCCCAATGTGCGCTGGCGCGATTTTACAAACGCATATTAGTCGCGTTGTTTTTGGCGCATGGGATTCAAAACTTGGCGCATGCGGATCTGTTTGGGATATTTTACGAGACGCTCATATTGGTTCACATCCGCAAGTTTTTGGCTCCGTTTGTGAATCGCAGTGTGTTCAGATTCTAAGCGATTTTTTTAAGAATTGCAGGTAGATTTTTAAGAGTAGATTTTTGAGAGTAGATCTTAAGAGTAAATCTTAAGAGTAGATCTTTAATAATCGCAGGTAGGTTTGATTTACTCAAGTCTTTTCTAGCAGTTTTTCTAGCAGTTTTTCTAGCTTTGTTTAGTCTTGTCTAATATAACCTAGTTTTGTCTTCTTTTATTGTGTCTTATTTAGTCTTATCTACTCGTATTTTTAAATTATTTTATTTTACTAATAATTATTTTAATAATATAAATTTCTTAGTGTTTTTATCTTGCAATTGTGTTTTTTAAATGTTATAGTTGCGGTAACGTTACCGCACAAGGCCTGCTACGGAAGCGAGAAGAGTGTGAAAACGTTATCTCATAGGTGACTTTGGTCAGCGCTGATGAAGCTACTTAGTGAGATTGAGGTTAGTAAAAATATCGTATGCATAGATGCATAGTGTGATTCTCTCAAAAGAGAGGAGTATATGGAAAAACGTAATTTAGAATATAGAATACAAGAGAAAATCAGAGCATATAAATTGCAATGTAAATAATCTTAAATGCTGTACTTGTATAGTTTTGTATAGTGTTACCGATGGGAGGTGTTATGACGTATATTACGATTCGCGATGTTGCACAACATGCTGGAATATCAGTGTCAACTGTGTCTCGCGCATTAAACAACACGGGTCGCATATCGGCAAACACCAAGGCAAAAGTTGAGCGTGCGGTTGCTCAATTAGGTTATATCCCAGATTCGCGCGCGCAAGCAATGCGATCGTTACGCACAAAAACAGTAGGACTGCTTGTGCCAGACATTCGTAACGCATATTTTGCCGAACTCGCTTACACTGTTCAAGACTCATTGTTTGAGGCAGGCTATTGTGCATTTATAGGAACATCATCTGAAAGTGCATCTCGTCAAGATTCATTTATAACCAGTATTCTTTCGCAACGTATTGATGGGGCGATTATAGTTCCTCAAGGTGAAGTTACTGAAGCTATGAGAAAGCTGATTGAGCAGCGACTCCCTATGCTGTTTATGGATCGCCACGTAGAACCGCAAGCAGGCGGCTTAGAACACGTGCCAGTAGTTGATTCAGACCCAACAAAGGGCATTCGTGATGCGCTGTTAGATGTTCTGCAACATGGTTTTCACTCAGTTGGCTATATTTCTGGCCCAATTATTGCTTCGCCCTCGTTGCAAGAACGTGAGCAAGCATTTAGAACCGTGGCTTCAGAGATATTTGGCGAAGAGCATGTATTCGTAGAATCAACAGGATTTGACCAGTCGTCGTGTGCAAGCGTAATGCATCGCATGATTAATGTTGGAGCGAAAGCTCTTATTATTGGCTATTCGCCAGATGCGTTGCGAGTAATGCAAGTGATGGCTCAAGAAGGATTAGTAATAGGCAAAGATATATCATTGATTTCTTTCGATGATGTAGAAGTGTTTCGCCTAGCAACTCCACGTATTTCTGTGATTTCACAGCAAGTTCAACGTATTGGCCACATAAGTGCTGCACTGTTTTTAGATATGCTTGAGAATAATGGTGACGTTAAATCGCAGCGTGTAGAAACTGTGTATATCCCTCGCGAATCGCTAGGGCGAGCATAGATTCGTAAAAAGCTGCAAAATATCGTCATTATTTAATGGTTTATCTATCAGTATTTCAACTGATTATTGCACTGTAACTTTGTTGTACGTGTATTAATTGTTTGAGTGAACATTGTTCGTACTCTGTACTCTGCGCATTGTACTTAATGTTGTATTCGCAATTTGCAAGCCAATATAAACGTAATTAAACAAACAATAACTTGACGTAATCAATGGTAATTTCGCGATCGCATTGTTGCTATAGCGAAGGAAGAGGCTAAACATGACGGAGCTGTCATTAGTAGGAGTATCGAAAATATTCGGTAATTCTACTGTAGTTGACAATGTGTCAGTAAAAGTAAAGCCAGGTGAAGTTCATGTTCTACTTGGTGAAAATGGTGCTGGCAAGTCAACTGTTATTAAAATGATGAGTGGCATTTATCAGCCAGATAAAGGTCATATTGAGATTAACGGCAAAACGGTGCGTATTCCTAATGTAGATGTTGCGCGCAAATTAGGTATTGCTGTAATACACCAAGAGTTAAATTTAGTGCCTGAACTTTCCATTATGGAAAATCTGTTTCTTGGCATGCTACCAACCAAAGCTGGTTTTGTTGATCGTGCAACTATGCGATCTAAAGCAAAAGAGGCATTGCAAGTTATTGGCTTAGAAGAAGATGTAGATAAGCCAATGGGAGATCTGGGAGTGGCTCGTCAGCAAATGGTAGAAATTGCTAAAGCGCTTATGCAACATGCATCTATTCTTATTCTTGACGAACCAACGGCAGCACTTACAAAGCGTGAGTGTGAACAATTATTCAGCATTATTGCAGATTTGAAATCTAAAAATGTTGGAATGGTATTTATTTCTCACCATTTGGACGAGATTGCGCGAGTTGGAGATGTAGTAACCGTACTTCGAGATGGAAAATACGTTGACACTGTTAGCGCAGATGTTCCAGAAAAAGAACTTGTAAGGTTAATGGTTGGACGCGATATAACTAATCAGTTCCCACATGGAAACAGGCATCAAGGCAAGGAATTGCTAAAAGTAGAAGGATTAACGCGAAAAGGTGCTATTGAGGATGTGTCTTTTAGCGTTCATGCTGGAGAAGTCGTTGGACTTGCAGGCTTAGTTGGTGCTGGTAGGACTGAGGTTCTTCGTGCAATATTTGGAGCGGATACTTACGATTCTGGATCTGTTACTGTAGACGGAAAAGTGATTCCTAAAGCAAATATTGCTGGCAGCATTGCTGCAGGTCTTGGATTAGTGCCAGAAGATCGTCGCGTGCAAGGCCTTATTTTGGAAGCATCTGTTGCAGATAATCTTGGAATCTCTACGTTAATTCCTACATCTCATGCTGGTTTTGCAGATTTGAAAGGTCAGCGTGCGCATGAAGAAGAAACCGCAGAGAAATTGCGCATTCGCATGGCAAATATTGATCAGCTTGCTGGTTCACTTTCTGGTGGAAATCAGCAAAAAATCGTATTTGGCAAGTGGTCTATGGCAAACGTAAAAGTGCTGCTTTTGGATGAGCCTACTCGTGGCGTTGATGTTGGCGCTCGCGTTGAAATCTATGAGCTTATTAACAATATCGTTGAAAACGGTGGAGCAGTACTTATGGCTTCGTCAGATTTACCTGAAGTTCTAGGAATGTCTGATCGTATTCTCGTAATGTCAAACGGCAAGATCAGTGGAGAGCTTGCTGCAAGCGAGGCTACGCAGGAAAAGGTTATGGAACTTGCCGTAACGCATCTTAGTGAATCAGATAAATAGGAATAAATAACAATAAATAACAATAAATAACAATAAACAACATGGCGTGAAGTCATATTGAAAAATTAAAAATTGAAAGATTACTTGTAAAACGTAAAACTTGCGTTCTGCAGTTTGTAAAGCGCAAATAGGTGCTGTGAACTGTTGGAAACTAGTTAAAGGAGTATTTGTTATGGGTGCTACAAAGAGCGAAAAATCTCACCGTTTAGGGTATGGTGCAGACGACAAAGGCTTTTTGCCAACGTTAAAAAAGTTTGCATCTCGTAATGGTGCACTTATTGGTTTGATTATTTTGTGTGCAGCGCTTTCTTGCGCTACGCCTGCATTTTTAACAAGTGTAAATATTCTCAACGTTGGAATTCAAGCGGCTACGGTAGCAATTTTGGCATTTGGCCAAACTTTCGTAATCGTTTCCGCTGGAATTGATTTGTCGGTTGGTGCAGTTGCTGCAATTTCTAGCATGCTTGTTGCCTACACTGGCGCTTCTATGGGCTTGCCTCCAATATTGACTATTATTATTGGCATTGCTACAGGTGCAGTTTTTGGCTTAATTTCTGGCGTTGCTAATGCTTTTCTTAAGTTGCCGTCATTTATTGCCACATTGGCAATGATGTCTGTTGCTCGTGGACTTACGCTGGTCGTTTCAGATGGTCGTCCTATTTCCACTTCGGGCATGGTGAATTTCTTCGGAGCAACAATATGCGGAATCCCTATGCCAATAGTAATGATGATTATTATGGGCGTTATTTCCGCAATAATCTTGAACTTCACTACTACAGGTCGTTCAATGTATGCTGTTGGCGGAAATATGGAAGCATCTCGTCTTTCTGGCATAAACATTCATAAAACTCAAATTATGGTGTTTATTCTTTCTGGCGTTTTTGCTGCTGTAGCTGGTTTGGTGATTGCAGGGCGTTTGCATTCTGCTCAGCCTCAAGCAGCTACTGGTTACGAGATGGATGCTATAGCGTCTGTGGTTATTGGTGGCGCATCGCTTTCTGGTGGCAAAGGTAAGATTTCAGGCACATTCGTAGGCGCAATACTTTTGGCTGTGATTCGTAATGGCTTGAACATTTTGAACGTTTCTTCCTTCTGGCAGCAAGTTGTTATTGGCTTGGTGATTGCGTTTGCTGTAAGCCTCGATACTTTGCGACGCAAGGAAGATACTCACTGAAATAAGGCATATTAATAGGCCTATTAATAATCCGCAAAAACTTGATCTTCTTGCTTAGAAGGGGGGTGTTCATAAAAGGTATTGATTTAATGGTGGCAAGCAATCAATGCCTAAATGTAGCAAAAAATATAATAAGAAATCTAACAAAAATCTAATAAAAATAATTTAAATTATAACTGAAAACAATTTAACAATATGGTAAATAAATGGCAAAAACATCAGCCTTATTTATGCAAATAATGTTTTAAATATTGTGAATTTGCGATTAATAAGGCAATAGTCAAAGGAGATATGATGAATTATCTAGTTATGCGCCGTGGTATGAAGATCGCTTGTGCTGTTGCAGCAGCATCGGCTCTTGTTTTCAGCATGAGTGCGTGTGGAAACGCAAGCTCTAGCGACAAGGTTGCGCTGTTGGTATCTACGCTAAATAACCCGTTCTTTGTGGATTTGCGTGATGGTGCACAAGCGGAAGCCAAGAAGCTGGGCGTTGATTTACAGGTTTCGGATGCTCAGAACGATTCTTCTAAGCAGCAAGATCAGGCTCAAAACGCACAATCTCAAGGTGCTAAAGCAGTTATTATAAATCCTGTGGATTCCGATGCTGCTGGTCCAGCTGTTGCGCCACTTCTTAGCTCTGGTATGCCTGTGATTTCTGTGGATCGTTCCGTAACTGGCGAAAAAGTTACTTCTCACATTGCTTCCGATAACGTGGCTGGAGGTGCTCAAGCAGCCGATGCGCTCGCTAAGAGCATGGGAGAAAAAGGCGAAGTCCTGATTTTGCAAGGCATTCCAGGTGCTGCTTCTACACGAGATCGTGGTAAAGGTTTTAAGGATCGCATTAAGAAGTATCCAAATATTAAGGTTGTTGCAGAGCAGACTGCTAACTTTGATCGTGCTGAGGCGTTGAACGTTGCAACCAACTTGTTGCAATCTCACCCGAATGCAGCTGGCATTTACGCAGAGAATGACGAGATGGCATTAGGTGCAATCCAGTCATTAGGTGCTAAAGCTGGTAAAGATGTTAAGGTAGTTGGCTTCGATGGTACTGCCGATGGTATGAAGGCAATTAAGGCTGGAACAATGGCTGGTACTATTGCTCAGCAACCAAAGGAGCTTGGACGTTCTGCCGTTGCTGCAGCTGTAAAAGCCATTAAGAAGCAAACTGTTCCAAAGACTGAACCAATTACTGTGAAAACAGTTACAGCAAAGAATGTAGCTGATTTCGAGTAATAGTAAATCAAATAGTACAAAAAGTAGTACAAAAAAGTGATAAACCAAATAGTGTGAAAAGTGTACAAAAAGTAGTACAACATTTATGGCGTTGAAATCGTTGACTTGTATACTAAGCGTAACAATTAATACGATTTTATTGTATATGCAACGTGTATGTTGTCATCGTTTTCAACGCCGCACTATTTGTGGTTTTTAATATCACGTTATTTTTGATGCATTATTTTGGATGCGTTATTTTTGGATGCACTATTTTGGTCATATTATTTTTGATGCATTATTTGATACATTATTTGTAAATATATAAAAGTAAATATTTAAAATAAAGTAAATACAAATAAGTAGATATTTAGTCTTACATCAATCATTACAGCAAGCATTTAAGCTTGATGAGCATTTGCTATTATGCGATTATCACTGTTGATAGTCACTAACGCAAAGTAAAAATTTAATATCATAAGGAGAAAAAATGTTAACTCATGGCATCTTGAACTCGCAATTAGCGGCTGCTCTTGCAAAGCTTAGGCATAAGGATCAATTTGTTATTTCTGATTGCGGATTACCTGTTCCGCAAGGCGTAGAAGTAATAGATTTAGCTTTAGTATTTGGGATTCCGCGATTTAGCGATGTGCTGAATGCAATCAAAGATGATTTGGTACTTGAATCAGGCATAATGGCTAAAGAAGCGTGCAATAAAAAGCCAGAAGAGTGGGTAAAAGAATCCTTAGGTGTGCCACTAACGTATGTTCCGCACGATGGCGATGAAGGTTTTAAAGCTTTAGTTTCACAAGCAAAATTTGTGATTCGTACAGGCGAAACTACGCCATATTCCAACGTTTTGTTGCGTTGTGGTGTTCCTTTCTAATTTCTAAATTGTAGGTTCTTTTATTAAATTTTAATATTAAAGATTAGTTGCTAATTTAGGAGAAAAATGCATTGTTATAGTAGGCTTGATTCATTAAGTGGATTGGAAAATATTGCGTCGCTTCGCTTAAACGATTTAAAAGTTACGCAAGAGAATATGCAAGAATCGCATAAAGCAGATTCAAACGCTATTGCAATAGTCGGCTCTATGAACGCGGATTACACTATTGTGGCGGATCGTCTTCCTAATCCAGGAGAAACCATTAATGGAAACGAGATTCGCGTATTGCCAGGCGGAAAATCTGGCAACCAAGCTGTATCGGCTGCAAAACTAGGTGCCAACGTTAAAATGTTTGGCGCAGTTGGCAACGATTCCAATGCTGATTTTCTCCTAAATTCTTTGCAATCTTCTGGAGTCGATACAACTTGTGTTCGTCGCGTAGAAAATAAAAAGAGCGGCGCAACGGTGATTACTGTAGATGCTCATAGCGGTGAAAACACTATTGTGTATGCTCCAGGTTCTAATTCTTTAGTCGATTGTGAGTATATTCAATCGCCATTAGTAAAATCCGCTCTTACTAGCGCAAAAGTTCTTGGCCTTTGTTTAGAAAGTCCTTTAAAAACTGTAACTATGTGCGCGCAACTAGCGCATGAAAACGGCGTAAAAGTGCTTCTTAACGATTCGCCATTTTTAAACAAGTTGCCTAAAGATTTGATTGATTCTGCAGATATTTTGCTTGTTAACGAGCATGAGATGGCGCAACTTTTGAATATTGAAGAGCCAGAAGATGGCGATTGGTGTTCTTTTGATTGGAATCATGTAGCTCACGCTATGCATGATTTTGGATTTGATGAATCTGTAGTTACGCTTGGCTCTAAAGGCTCTGTAGTGTTGGATTATTCCAAGGAAGATTGCGTATGCATGATTTCCCCTCAGCGCGTTAAAGCTGTTGACACAACTGGCTGCGGTGATGCTTTTATGGGCACAATACTAGCTTGTTTGTCTGTAGATATGCGATTAGACGAAGCTGCTGCGCTAGCGTCTTATGTTTCTGCGTATGCAGCTACTGGTTTTGGCGCTCAAGCTTCTTATGGCACTGTTGAACAAATTCGTCAATTCTTTAATGCTTAAGTGACTGAGTTGTAGGTGATTGTGCTGTAGGTGTTTACGTTGTAGGTGCTTGCGATATGCGTATTTTCGTTATGCGTGCTTGCGATATACGCATATTCGTGAGCATTAATTATGTGAGCATTATTAGATTATGTGAGCATTATTAATTGATAATTGCATTTTAAGTAATACAAAATTTTGACATTCTCAAAAAACTGTGTAATATGCTATAAAAACCAAAGAGCAGTTGACTGATTGATTTTCACTCATTCAGTCTTCTGCTTTTTGTTATATTCGTGGTCGCTTACGCGTAATCCATATAAATGAAATCTATGAATTTATGTATGGGCGCCACTTTACCTACAGGGAGGTGTCATTATGAGTGACATGAAATATGCAATGATCGGTTCGGGCGCTATGGGATATCGCTATGGCGTTTTGTTGCAGGAGACGGCTGGCATTCATGTTGATTTCATTGATGCCTGGGATGAAAATGTGAATAAAGTTCGCGAGCAGGGTGGTGTAATGGTGAGTCGTGACCATGAAAATCGTCATCTTGTGCCAATCAATATGTATACTCCAGAAAATTATGACGGCAATCCAGATGTGTGGATTGTGTTTATGAAGCAGATGCAGCTTGCGGAGATGCTGGAGCGATGCAAGCCTTTGTTTAAGGATCATCAGGTTGTGTTCGCTGCAATGAACGGTTGGGGTCATTTTGAAAAGCTTCAGCAGTATTTCTCAGATGATCGTATTTACGGCGGTACGGCAATGATTGCAACCGTTTTGAATGGTCCGGGTGACGTTGATTTTATTGGTAAAGTTGGCGTTGGCACAATGAATATGTGCGCGTTGAACGAGCAGGTGAGTGATGTTGAGCTTGCTATGCGAGACGACTTTAAAGCTGCAGGTTTGAACCCTACTATTACGGAAGATTTCAAGGGTACTTGCATGGCGAAGGTGATTTTTAATTCCGTAATCAACACTTTGTGCACTATGTACCAGATTCAAATGGGCCAGTTTATTTCGTACCCAGGTGCTATGGATATGGCTCGTCAACTTATTAACGAAGCTTACGACGCGTGCGATCGCGCCGGAATTCGTATGGTAAATACGCGCCAGAAGGAGATGGAAGCTATCGATTACGTAAGTCGCGTGGCAAATCCTTTGCACTATCCTTCTATGTACCAAGATATGAGCCGCGGTCGCGAAACGGAAGTCGACTATATCAACGGTTATATTGCGAAGCTTGGTCGCGAAAACGATTACGTTTGCCGCACTCACGAGTTCTTAACTCACGGCGTGCACTTAGCTGAGCTTGCGTTCAAACTGCATCATCAGCAATGATTGAGAGACTATCCCTATAGCTCTTGCAATGAATGAGAAGGAGGCGCGGCTCGCGGTTTTTGCTGCGGGCCGCTTTTTTATACTCTTTTAACTACAATATTTACAAGTATAATAACTTTTATATATACTTGTAAAACGCATAGTAAATATACATGTATTAAGTATACGCATGGATTGTCTGTAGAAAAGTTAGGTTAATGCATATGGTTACGGTAGCTCCAATAAGCACTATGGTTCCTATTAGCGCTTTTAGTAATGGTAAATCTGCGCAGGCTTTTGCAAAAGTGAGTGCTGGCATGCCAGTTACAGTGTTAAAAAACAATCAACCAATGTACTTCATTATTGATCGCGAAGATTTTGAGCATTACCAATCACTTGAGGAACAACTCCAAAAGTATATTGAAGAAGCCATTGAAAATAAAAACGAGGAAGCTCGTAAACAGGTTCAAAATCACGAATTTACTCATGAATCACACACTGCTTCAGATATGATGGATTACCTAAATGGACTGTGAAAAGAGACGACTTCTTACAATTAAGTCATTTGATAATGACTACAAAAAGATTCGTAAAAAGCATATTAACACTGAAAATTTTCTTGCTGTATTTCAGGCTCTTATAGATAATGATCAACAGATATTAAAGAGTAAATATCGTGATCATGCTCTTACTGGTAGTTGGAAAGGGTACCGTGAGTTGCATGTACAGCCAGATTTACTACTTATTTATTGGGTTGATGGATTGTCTGTTTCTTTAGTGTTGGTAAGAGTAGGGAATCATGATGAATTATTCTCTAATGCTCATACTAATTCTAAAATTATTCGCAAGTATTCTGAGATGGTAAGTAATACTTTAACGTTGCTTGCAAAATCCAAAGATAGTTAAAGTATAGAATTGTAAACGTTGTGAATAATAAAAATAAATAATAAAAATATTAATGGGGTTTATATGACTACTTTTAACAGAGCGAACTTGCCGCAATCCGTGCGCACAAATGGTGCTACGCCAAACCCTTGGTGGGCAAATGCAGTTGTGTATCAGATTTATCCGCGAAGCTTTCAAGATACCAACGGCGACGGAATCGGCGATTTAAAGGGCATTACATCGCGCCTTGACTATTTAGCTGATTTAGGCGTTGACGTTCTTTGGCTTAGCCCTGTTTACAAGTCTCCACAAGACGATAACGGCTACGATATTTCCGATTATCAAGATATTGATCCACTTTTTGGCACTCTAGAAGATATGGACGATCTTTTGGCAGAAGCGCACAAGCGCGGCCTTAAAGTTGTTATGGATTTAGTAGTAAATCACACTTCCGACGAGCATGCGTGGTTCCAGGCTTCAAGAGATGCTTCTAGCGACTACGCGGATTGGTATTGGTGGAGGCCAGCGCGCAAAGGGCATGTGCCTGGAGAGCCAGGTGCGGAGCCAAATAAATGGGGCTCGTACTTTGGCGGTTCCGCGTGGGCCTACGACCCAAAGCGCGGCGAATACTACTTCCATCAGTATTCGCCAAAGCAGCCAGATTTGAATTGGGAAAATCCTGCCGTTCGCTCTGCAGTGTACAAGATGATGAATTGGTGGATGGATCGCGGAATTGACGGCTTCCGCATGGATGTTATTACGCAAATTTCTAAGCGCGTAGATAGCGAAGGGCGTTTGCCAGGTGAGTACGGTTCGCAGATTGAAGATGCGCCAGCAGGCGATGACGGCTACTCTTCTCCGTATTTCTTCTGCTCTGATGGCCCTCGTTTAGACGAGTTTTTGCGCGAGATGCGCGAAGCGGTTTTCAAGGGTCGCGAAGGTTTCTTAACTGTTGGCGAGGCTCCTGGAATTTCCGCGCATCGAAACACTTATATTACAAATCCTTCTAATGGCGAGCTAGACATGCTCTTCTTGTTCGATCAAGTTAATGTTGATTGCGCAAATGGAACTAAGTGGAATCCTATTCCTCTTAAGTTGACGGCATTAAAACGCGCAATGGCAGATCAGCAGCAAGCAGTTAGCGAGGCTGGTTGGGCGAGCCTGTTCTTTAATAATCACGATCAGCCGCGTGCGCTTTCTCGCTGGGGAAGTGAATCTAGCGATGAGATGCGCGTGCGATCCGCTAAGGCAATTGCAATGCTTCTTCACATGCATCGCGGCACTCCGTACGTGTATCAAGGTGAAGAAATTGGTATGACTAACGCGCACTTTACTCGTCTTGAGCAGTATCGTGATTTGGAAGCGTTGAACATGTTTAAGCAGCGCGTAGAAGAAGCGCATATTCAGTCGGCGGAGTCTATGATGGATGCGCTCGCAAAGCGCGGTCGCGATAATTCTCGAACTCCAATGCAGTGGAATGCCTCTAAATATGCGGGATTTATGCCTTTTAATGTTCCGTCGCAAAATAATGCGCAGCCTTGGATTAGCGTGAATCCTAATTATGTAGATATTAATGCTGCTGAGCAGATGGAAGATTCGGATTCTGTTTATTCGTTCTACAAGCGTTTGATTGAGTTGCGCCATTCGCAGCCTGTTGTTTCGGCTGGTTCTTGGAATTTGGTTGATGCGGATGACGAGTGCGTTTACGCGTTTATTAGGCAGGTTGAGCAGACTTGTGAGAATGCTAAGGCATGTGAGGCAGATGCGGCAGGTAAGGCAGGTCTTGAGAATGATGTGAATTCTTCAAGTGCGGCTGCTGGCGATTTGCCTTGCGCTTCCGTAAAGAAGTTGCTCGTAATGATAAATATGACGGATTCTTCTGTAGCAATACCTGCTCAAAGTGCCGAATTGTTGCGTAATATCGCCTCTAACGGAGTATCGTATGATGATGTGATGATTTCTACGTACAGCGCGGATCATGCTCTTAAATCGCTTAAAAATGGCACGCTTGCGCCTTGGGAGGGAATCGCTGTTAGCTTGCAATAATTATTTTGGAGTTACTTTGCAATAGTTACTTTGCAATAGTTTCGTCTACTAACTTTGGCAGAGCTTTCGCAATATCTTCGCGTATTATGCGCTCTGCCAAATAATCGTATTGCGTAGCGCCCAGGTTCATTATTGTAATCGGCACTCCTGCGCGAGCAGCTAGTGGCACAAGGCTTGCAGCTGGAAACACTTCTAGCGTTGAGCCAATAACCCACAGCTCGCTTGCGTGCATAATCGCCTGCGCGCTGCGTTCCATTGCGCCTTCGGGAAGAGCTTCTCCAAAATATACAACGTCCGTTTTTATAAGACCGTTGCAAGGCATATTTCCGCGGTATGGCAGCGCGCGCCTGCAATGTGGGTCTGGGTGTGCGTCTAAGTCGCGCATAATATCCGCAGTTTTATAGCTCGCGTGGCAGCTCATGCAGTGTGATGTTCCAATGCTTCCGTGCAAGTTCACTACAATGTCTGGGCTGTTTCCAGCTTTTTCGTGAAGTGCATCAAAGTTTTGAGTGGCGATTAAGTCCAGCATCCCAGCTTTCTCAAGTTTTACTAGCGACTTATGCGCTGTTCCTGGCTGAGCGTTCCAAACTGGCGACTCTTTTTGCCATCGCCAAGAGTACATGCGTTCTTCTTCGCTGCTTAAAAATGCGTCAATGTCGTATACGCTCATTTGTTCTGGGTGTTTAGTCCAAACTCCATCTGGGCCTCGAAAGTCTGGAATACCCGCGCTTGTAGATATTCCTGCGCCTGTTAACACAACAATATGATGGTGTGTGTTGTTATTGCTGTTTTTCTCGCTATTTCTCATACACCTATATATAGCACGCGCACATGTTGCGTGCATATATGTAGTTGTTTGATTGCGTTGTGTATTTTGTATTTTGCTTATGTTGATTGCGCGACACTCCCGTGTTTTGGTTTTTGGGGGTGTTTTTCTTGTTTTTTTGGATTAT
>CAMPUL010000008.1 GCA_946997215.1 Gardnerella vaginalis | reverse complement strand
TGCGCTGCGTTGCTTCAGTCATGTTATCTCCTTAACACTGTGCTCCACCAATTGGAACACGTTGGTAGTGTTGGCGTTTTACAGGAAACAGCGGTTGATGCTAAACCATCTGTAGCCTAACATCAACACGCCTTTGCTGTTTCCAGTGAAGTTGCTAAATTAGCACTTCGAGTTTTTGTGATGAATCAATTTTATTTTGACACATCAAGTTTTATTTTGATTACTTGCTATCTTAAGCGCGTGCTTCTTCGATAGAAGCCTTAGCAGCTTCTACTACGTGCTCAGCAGTAATGCCCAAGTCGATCATGTTCTGACCGCCGTCACCCTGCAAGCCGTACTGTTCGATAGAAACAGCCTTGCCGCAATCGCCAAGATACTTGTACCAAGGCAATGCCAAGCCAGCTTCGATGGAAACGCGAGCCTTAACGGACTTTGGCAAGATTGCTTCCTTGTACTCTTCGTCCTGCTCTTCGAACCATTCGAGAGATGGCATAGAAAGAACGCGAGCCTTAATGCCTTCAGCTGCCAAAGTCTTGGCGCCGGCAACAGCCCACTGAACTTCGGAACCGGTTGCCATGATGATTACGTCTGGAGTGCCTTCGCAATCAACCAAAACGTAAGCGCCGTGCTTCACGCCTTCGCGAGCCTTTTCAGCAGTCTCAGCGAGGGTTGGAACGCCCTGGCGAGTCAAAATCATGGCAGTTGGGTAGCTGTTCTTCTTCTCGAAGAAGTAGCGGTAAGCTTCAGCAGTTTCGTACTCGTCTGCTGGGCGCACAACCTCAAGCTGAGGAATAGCGCGGAAAGCAGCCAAGTGTTCGATTGGCTGGTGAGTTGGACCATCTTCGCCCAAAGCTACGGAATCGTGGGTCCAAACGTAGAGGTTTGGAATCTCCATCAAAGCAGCCAAGCGAACTGCTGGGCGCTCGTAGTCAGAGAACTGGAAGAAGGTGCCGTTGAATGGGCGAGTGTCAGAACCAAGCAAAATACCGTTGGTAATAGCACCCATTGCGAACTCGCGCACACCGAAGTGAAGCTGACGGCCGTGCTCGGAAACGTTTGGCCAAGTGCGGGTTGCGTCTTCGGATGGACCGAAGGAGTCAGCGCCCTTAATGTTGGTGTTGTTGGAGCCGCCCAAATCAGCGGAACCGCCCCAAAGTTCTGGCATAACAGCAGCAATTGCGTTAAGAACTGCGCCAGAAGCCTTACGGGTAGCGACCTTGGAACCGACTTCGAAGCCAGCGACCAAGTCGTCAATAGCCTTGTCGAAGCCTTCAGGAAGCTTGCCAGCCTTAAGACGCTCGTAAAGAGCAGCCTTATCTGGGTTGGCAGCAGCCCACTTTGCAAGAGCTTCATCCCAAGCCTTGTGAGCAGCCAAGCCGCGCTCTGCAACCTTGCGAGCGTGAGCCAAAGCTTCTTCGTCGATTGGGAACGAAACTTCTGGGTCGAAACCGCAAAGTTCCTTCAAGCCCTTCACAGCTTCTTCGCCAAGCTTGGAGCCGTGGGAAGCTTCGTTGTCGGTCTTACCTGGGGTTGGCCAAGCAATCAAAGTATTAACCTTAATGAAGTGAGGCTTATCGGTAACTTCCTGAGCCTTTTCAATAGCAGCAGCCAAAGCCTGAACGTCTTCCTTGTAGGAGCCGTCTGGCTGGATGAAGCTAACTTCATCGGTGTACCAACCGTATGCACGGTAACGAGCAAGAATATCTTCAGAGAAGGTGAGCTTGGTGTCGCCTTCAATCTGAATGTGGTTTGCATCGAAGATTACGGTCAAATTGCCGAGCTTCTGGTTTCCAGCCAAGGAAGCAGCTTCAGAAGAAACGCCTTCCTCAACGTCGCCTTCGCCGCAGATAACCCAAACCTTGTGATCGAATGGGGAAGTGCCGGCTGGAGCTTCTGGGTCAAGAAGCCCGCGCTCAAAACGCTGGCCGTAAGCGAAACCAACAGCGGAGGCAAGACCCTGGCCGAGTGGGCCGGTGGTCATTTCGATGCCTGGGGTTAAGCCATACTCTGGGTGGCCTGGAGTACGCGTGTCAGCGCCGCCACGGAAATACTTGAGATCGTCAAGAGTCAAGCCGTAACCAGAGAAGAACAATTGCACGTATTGCGTAAGCGAAGCGTGACCGCCAGAAAGAATAAAACGATCGCGGCCGGCCCACTTTGGGTCAGCAGGATCGTGCTTAATGAAATGCTGGTACAGGGTGTACGCAATTGGTGCCAATGAAACAGGGGAGCCAGGATGTCCGTGTCCTGCTCGCTCAACAGCATCAGCCGAGAGAACCTTCGCCATCTTTACGGCGCGCTCGTCTAATGCAGACCAGTTGAAATCGGTCATGTGATCTACTTTCCTTCCAATAATTCGGGTTTTTGCGCACAGCTTACGCTGGCCATTACCCTCACATTGCCCTTTAATCCTATCTTTTATATCAGACGAATTTCTAACAAAGTGTGTCAAAACATAACAAAAGTTTATATTTATAGTTAGCTGTTGTTCTGTAAAAGTGACTTATTAAAAAATACTTAATAATACTTAATCACATATTGTTTTGGCATATATAATGGTAGCAGTTAAGAAGAAACGATTAGTGCTATTTATAAAAATTATTAGCGCTATTTAATTGAGTTTGATGTTTTAATAAAGGAGAATCAATGCAATCACGACGCATGATGATATTGCGTGCGGTTGTTGAAGATTATATTCGTTCGCATGAGCCTGTTGGATCTGCATCTTTAGCTAAAAATCACAAATTAGGCGTTAGTTCTGCAACGATTCGCAACGATATGTCTCTTCTAGAAGAAGAAGGCTACTTGATTCAACCACATACTTCTGCTGGAAGAATCCCTACAGAAAAAGGATACAGATATTTCGTTGACGGAATGGCGGCGCTAATCCCGCTTTCTAATGCGCAAAGGCGAGGGATTCGCACGTTTTTAAGTGGATCTGTAAGTTTACAAGACACTCTACAACGCTCAGCGCGACTTCTTGCAAGCATAACTGGTCAGGTTGCGCTAGTGGCATCTCCTGCGTTGTCGAAATCAAAAGTAAAAAGAATTGAGATTGTTCAAGTATCGTCTTCAACTCTTCTAGTTGTTGTTATTACAGACGCTGGAGGAGTTGCGCAACACATGATTCAAGCATCAAACATAAATGCAGATGATTTATTGCATCTAACTAATATGGTTAACGATGATTGCATTGGATTATCTCTTCTTGATGCTTCAAAACGTGTTTATTCTCTAGCAAATCGCCAGGATTTAGCTTCTGCTTTGCAAGTTATTAGTCAACTTGCTAACGCGTTAGAAGATATGCACGACGGCGAGCATTCCCACGATTTGTACATGGCTGGAGCTTCTCAACTTGCGCATAGGCAAAATATTGGCGATTTTGCGTCTCTTTTTGACGCTCTAGAAGAGCAAGCTGTTATTATGCGACTTATGACTTCGCTAAGCGAAGAGGCAAACGATTGCGCAAGTGGCGTTAGCGTTGCAATAGGTTCGGAAACTCACACGCCTGGTCTTCTAAATGCTTCTGTTGTAACAAGCGCTTACGGCTACAATTCAGATTCCGATTCGGCGTTTATTGGCTCAATCGGCCCTACTCATATGGATTATGCTGCAACAATGACGGCTGTTAAAGCTGTAGCAAAATATCTTAATGCGTTTATATCTGAAAATTCATAAAAGCAAATTCATAAATATTAGCTGGCTGTGCCTTATGCAAAAATAATTTTAGAACATAAAAGGGGAGTTAAGTGACTGACTATTACAAGATTTTAGGTGTTGATTCTAACGCTAGCGACGATGAGATTCGCAAAGCTTATAGAAAGTTAAGTCGAAAGTATCATCCAGATATTGCAGGTCCTGAGTTTGAAGACAAGTTCAAGGAAGTTAACGCTGCATACGACGTTTTGTCTAATCCAGAAAAACGCAAAATGGTAGATATGGGCGTAGATCCAAATAATCTATCGGCGTCGGGTGCTGGTGCTGGCGCTGGCGCGTACGCCAATATGAATATGGACATGGGAGATATTCTAAACCAGTTCTTCTCTGGGTCTTTTGGTGCTAATGCTGGATCTCCTATTCCGCGCGTTAATCGCGGTGAAGATTCGCTAACAGAAGTTAAGGTTGACCTTAAAACTGTTGTTTTTGGCGGAAACGCTAAGGTTCATGTTGTAACTTTCGGTCTTTGCCAAGATTGTGCTGGAAAAGGTTCGGCAGATAAAACAGATCCTGTAACTTGCTCAGAGTGCAATGGTGCTGGTTTTGTGCAACGAGTTACTCGCACAATGTTTGGTCAAATGATGTCTTCGGAGCCGTGCCGTGCATGTGAAGGCCACGGAACGATTATTAAAAATGTTTGCCCAAATTGCCACGGCCATGGTCGCGTTCGTACTTCTCGAGAAGTTGGAATCACGATTCCTGCTGGAATTAAAGACAACTCTCGCTTGCGACTTGCGTCTCAAGGAGCAATAGGCGAATGTGGCGGTCCAGCTGGCGATTTGTATGTTGACGTTCGTATTCGCAAAGACGAGCAATTTACTAGAGACTTAAACGATTTACATTGCTGGATTGACGTTCCAATGAGCTGGGCTGTGCTTGGTCACAAAGTAGATATTGATACTTTTGATGGCAAAAAGAGTGTTGAAATTCCTGCTGGAACGCAAAACGAAGACACGATTCCTCTTTACGATTTGGGTGTTACTGTTTTTGGAAGTAAAGATAGAGGAAATCTTATTGTTCACATTCTTGTTAATATTCCAACAAAGCTTAGCGAAGAAGAGCGTAGTTTGATTGAAAAGTTTGCAAACTTGCACGATGAAAAAGTTAGCGAAGTAAAGCAACATGCTATTGCGGAGCCAGTGGGCAATAAAAAGGGATTCTTTAGCAAGCTAAAAGATGCTTTTTGCTAGTATTTTAGGATTCTAGGATTTTAGTATTTTAGTATTTTTGGGAGTTAATTTATGGTATTGCCTATTTTGTTTGCTGGAACTCCAGATGTTGCTGTTGCTCCTTTGCGCGCGCTTGCTGAAGATAAAGAGCATTTTGATGTTCGAGCTGTTCTTACTCGTCCAGATGCTCCGACTGGCAGAGGTAGAAAGCTTGTTCCTAGTGCTGTTAAAAAAGCTGCGATTGAGCTTGGAATTCCTGTTTTAGAGATTAATCCCAGCAATGAGCAAGAGTGTGTTAGTGCTCTAAAAGCTACTGGCGCAAGACTTGCGGCCGTAGTTGCGTATGGAAAGATTCTTAAGCAATCTGTTTTGGACGCTCTTCCTCTTGGATGGTACAACTTGCATTTTTCGCTTCTTCCGCAATGGCGTGGCGCTGCTCCTGTTCAACGTGCAATATGGGCTGGAGATGATATTACAGGTGCAACAGTTTTTAAGATTACGAGCGGAATGGATGAAGGTCCGATTCTTGCACAAATGACTACAAAGATTGGCGCTCATGAAACAGCTGGTGATTTGCTTACTCGATTAAGCAATGATGGTGCAAATCTTCTTTGCTCTGCGCTTGTTGGCATGGAATCTGGTCAAATTATTCCTGTTGAGCAAGATCCTACGCCTTGCCAAATCGCTCAAAAAATCACTGTTGAAGATGCTCATATTCGTTTTGATATTCCAGCGTTTGCAATCGATAGGCAGGTTCGCGCTTGCACGCCAAATCCTGGAGCTTGGTGCAATCTGCATGTTGATTCTAGCGATTTGCAAACAATTACTTTGCACGTTCTTTCTTGCGCATTAGCAAAAGATGAAGATATTGCATTGCATAATCTAAACGAGCTTAAACCTGGGCAGATTCTTGCAAAAAAGCACAATGTTTGGGTTGGATGTGCAAGTGGAGCTATTGAACTTTTAGAAGTTAAAGCGCAAGGTAAAAAAGCTATGAATGCTGCAGATTGGGCAAGAGGAGCGCACTTAAGTAGTGAATCCTACTTGAGCTAATACTACTTGGATTAATCCTATTTGGATTAAATGTTAGCTTAGTAAACCTAAAACTAGGCTTAGGTCTCGCGTATCTATGCTTGCTTTAGCTTGACTTTTCAATAACTGTTTTGCGCAAAATGCTACGCCTAATCCTGCTGTTTTAATCATATCTATATCGTTAGCGCCGTCTCCAATAGCAACGCTTTGGCTAATGTCAATATTGTTTTTGCGCGCCCAATTAGTCAATGCTTTTGCTTTATATTGACGATTTACTATTGGATCAATAACTTTTCCGCTCAATTTAGAATCTACGACTTCTAGATTGTTTGCAACCCAAAAGTCTATGTTTAGTTTTGGCAAAAAATCGTCTAAAACTTGCTTGAATCCGCCACTAACAGCTCCAACTTTCCATCCATAAGAGTGCAATGTGCTTATAAGTTTTTTAGCTCCATTTGTTACATGAATATTTTGCGCAACTTGTTTAACGCAAGAATAGTCAAGTCCTTTAAGCATAGAAACCCTTAGTTTTAGCGACGTATTAAAGTCCATTTCCCCTTGCATTGCTCTAGACGTTATGTATGCCAAATCAGAGCCAACTCCAGCAATGTCTCCTAATAAATCTATAACTTCTTCTTCAATAAGAGTGGCGTCTACATCTAAAACAAGAAGCCCTGGTTTTTTTAGTGAAGGAGTATTTGAATGAGTATTAATTAAGTCTTGTGTTTTTAAGTCTGATACTTTAGTCATGTTATAAGTCATGTTATAATCTTCTAAGAGAGATGTTAGGTTTATTAATTAATTCTAAGGCTGGTTTAAGAAATTTAAGAATTTGTTTTGCTATGCGTTTTTGCATGTGAAGCTTTTCTATAAAACTATTAAATGTGAAAGTTTATTGATTTTATTTGAATATTGCGTGTGGAAGTTTGGTTTAATTTGATTAGTTGAGTAAAATAGTTGCAGATTTTATGGATAGTTACAAGATTTTTGAAATAGATAAAAACGTAATAAGATGTGGGGAAATTAAAGAGGTGAGTAAAGTATGGCAAGTATGAATTTACGCGATGTTGCTCTTGAAGTTGCTAGAATTTTGGAAGATGTTGGTAAGCATGCGTATCAAGACCAATTAAATCCTAGAGATATGGCAAGCATGATGGTTTTGGGGGATCCTAATCAAGCAGATTCAGGTTTTGGAGATAAGCTTGTGCGGTTTATTGAAAATCGTCTTACGTACATAAATACTTTCCAAGGATTTTGGCGTAATCGTCCAGAAAATTGCAATATTGGTGATCGTTTTTGGTGCGTTGGAAATATTGACGGTGCTATTAACTTTAATCGAGATATGGCGGAGTGGACTCTAACTGTTTCGCTTTTTGAGTTCAATGATCAAGGCTCCGCAAGACCTGTTCTTGGAGTTGTTCATGCTCCAGCTTTAGGTCTTACTTATTTAGCAGCTAAAGGCCAGGGTGCTATTCGTATTCGTAAAACTCCTAATGGAGAAAAGCGAGAGAAAATCACTCCTTCTACAACATCAACATTGCACGGTTCTGTTGTTTGCTACGGAATGTCTTATATTCCAGGCGAATCTAAAAGAGCATTGGATGTTGTTTCTTCGCTTGAGGAAGAATGTCCAGCAGATATTAAGCGCATTGGCCCTGCTTCTCTTGACTTATGCAAGGTTGCTGATGGCACTTACGACGCTTATTTTGAGCCGCATCTTCACGAGTGGGATATTCCAGGCGTTTCCGCTGGTGCTGTTGTTGTTAAAGAGGCTCAAGGCCATGTTCGACAATGGAATGGTGACTCGATCCATTGGAGGCGCGAAAACGACGTTATTGCTTCAAATGGTTTAATAAACAAGGAGCTTCAAAACTATTTGCGATAAATTAGAGTTAAAAATCTTAGCAATTGTTTGCATGATTTTTAATATTAAAGCTTTAATTTTGAGAAAAACATTTATGCAATCGTTATCATTAAATAGACAATATATAAGCGTGTCGCTTTAGCAATATTGTAGAATAAACGTGATATCCCATTGTCCGACATTCAGAGGGGAGTGTTAACGATGATTGACACTGCACAAGCATTTGGCGTAGATATTGGTGGCTCTGGTATTAAGGCTGCACCAGTTAATTTGGAAAAAGGCGAGTTTGCGGAACCTCGTTATAAGATTCTAACTCCAGCGGTTTCCACACCTCAAGCTGTTGCAGATATTGTTCGTCAGCAGCTAGAGCATTTTGAAGTACCTGAAGATGTTCCTGTTGGTATTGCTTTCCCAGCGCCTATTAAGCCAGGCAAGAAGCTTGAGTTTATGGCGAATCTTGATCAATCTTGGATTGGTGTGGATGTTACAGAAGTGTTTAGTGAAGCTTGCGGTCGCCCTGTTACAGTTGTTAACGATGCCGATGCTGCTGGTCTTGCAGAACAGCATTTTGGTGCTGCAAAAGATAAAGATGGCTTAGTTATTGCAACAACATTAGGCACTGGAATTGGAACCGCTTTGATTTACAATGGCGTTCTTATTCCAAACACAGAGCTTGGTCACATTCAGCTAGAAAAAGGAAAGGGAGATGCAGAAAAGTATGCTGCTTCTTCTGTTCGTGAAAAGTTGGATATGGGCTATAAAAAGTGGGCTAAGCGCTTAACTAAGTATTACGGATTAATGGAAAAGTACTTTAATCCAGACTTGTTTGTTGTTGGCGGTGGCGTTAGCCGTGTGAGCGAGAAGTTCTTGCCGCATATCGATATTAAGACTCCTATTGTTGTTGCATCTTTGCATAACGAAGCTGGTATTATTGGCGCAGCTTACTATGCAATGCAACAAAGAAACAAGTAAAGTTTTAATATTTTATTTGTTTTATTTACTTTATTTGCGTTGGATGCTTTTGCGTTCAGCGCATTTTTTTATATTTGGTTATGCAATGCGCTAGTGTAGTCGAGTGCGATTTTCTTCTAGAGTTGATGTAAGCGAGCCAAATCCAATTATTCTGGCTCAACGCGATGCTATATCTAAAGGTATTAAACTCACAAAACTTAACGATTCAAACCCAACAGCGCATGGTCTTGCTCCAAAATGTTTAAGCGCAAAATATACAGCAGATCCTAGAGGGCCAATCGAAGTTAGACGCATTCTTGCTGACTTTATAAATGCTAGAGATAATCGCGTAGATCAAAGTGGTGCAAGTCAAAATGTTGCAAGTCAAAATACCGTAGATCAAAAAAGTAATTCACTAAAAGCTCTTAATCCAAATAATCTATACGTATTATCTTCTACTTCTCAAGCATATGCATGGCTTATGATGCTAATGTGCGATTGCGGCGACTCAGTCTTAGCTCCAACTCCTGGGTATCCTCTTATTGAATCTATTGCAAGACTTCAAGGCGTAAAATCTATACCTTATCCGCTTGTTTACGATGGCTCTTGGACTATTGATATTCCAAGAGTTAAAGAACTTTTAGAGAATAAGGATAATCGCATTCGTGCTCTTGTTTTAATAAACCCAAATAATCCAACAGGCTCTTATATTAAGCCAGAAGAAAGAGCGCAATTGTTGAGTTTGTGCAATAAAAATAATGTTGCGATTATTGCAGATGAAGTTTTCTACGATTACTCTTTAGAGCCATTTAGCGAAAATTCAAGACTTGCAGGCGAACAATCAACGCTTGTTTTTGCTTTAGATGGATTCTCAAAAATGCTTGCAGCTCCGCACGCAAAAGTTGGGTGGATTGAAGTTTCGGGGCCAAGTCAAGATGTGCAAGAAGCAATGAAACGACTTGACGTTATTGCGGATGATTTTCTTCCGATTGGCGCAACTGTATCGGAAAGAATTCCAGAATTATTGCAATGTGCTAAAGAGCAAACTGCGATTGTTCAAAGTCGAGTACGCTCTAATCTTAAAACGCTTAGAAAAATGCTTGCAAACTACCCAAATTGTTGCGTTAGTGCATTGCGTGCAGAAGGCGGATGGAATATTTTATTGCGAGTTCCTTCTTGTATAGACGATGATTTATTAGCTTTGCGATTAATTAAAGACTACAAGCTGGTTTCTCAGCCTGGATATTATTTTGATATGCCAACTAATGGCTACTTAGCGCTATCTTTACTTCCGCAAGAAGATCAATTTGAAGATGGCGTTACTTTGTTACTTAATACTGTTCACAAAATGCTGGAAGAGATGTAAAAATCTAGTAAGACTTTAAGAAGTTATCTAGAAAGAAATCTAAAAGACTCGTGTTCTTAAACTTTAGACTATATTAGCGTAAACCAACATCTAACGTAGTGCCAAAGTTGCGGATTGAAACGCAAAACTGAGTCTTCTCTTCCTGGAACAAACCAACCTAAGAATGCGATTGCAATAGAGAAGAATAGCATTGCTAAAACTGCAATGCGTATTGTGTAACACATAACTTTTGTGCGCAAAGTTGTGCAATCTTCTATGTTTGCGTATTTTTCTAGAAAAACAGTAATTCCGATTATTGCGCTTAGTGAGAATGCCCATCCAAAGTCAGCAATATAACGCCATCCAATTCCTGCTTTTAAGCTGTTGAAAACAACAACAATCATTGCAAGAATCAAAGCACATATAGTAAGTCTTGACGCAAATTTGTTCATTTTTTTAATCATTAACAAAGAACAAATAACGCCAATAAATGCCAATGGAGCAAGAGTAAACATTCCGCCAATCATTGGTTCCGCATATTGCCATCTATCGAAAGCAATAGGATTAATCGAAATCCAAGGGAAAACTGGCGTAAAGCGCAATGGCAAAGCTAAATAACTTAAAATCGAAGGAATAATGTTTTGCAATGGAAGACGCATTGTAGTCATGTCTGTAATCGTAATTTGATATTCGTTACCAAAGTTAAATGGAGACCCAAATCTTAAAGCGTTATACAATCCGATTGGTATTGCGACTATTACAAACGGAACAATCACGCTTAAAACTAGCTTTATTGTTTGCTTTAAGTCTTCTTTTATAATTTTCTTGATAGAAATTAAATGCTTAAGATAAAAGTAAATATTGTTGTAAAAAAGCGGTATTGCAAACAAAAATGCGATTATAAATGTTGGTCTGCATCCTAGGTTTAGAGATATAAACAAAGAACCTAAAGCAATGTGCTTAGCGGATATTTGGTGAATAGAATTGCAAGATTCGTTGGATTCTTGTGCTTGATTTTCATCTTCTGCAATGCCATTTTTAGAAGCGCCAAGATAAAACCATAATCCTAAGGATGTAAAGAATAGCGAAGCTGCCATTGGAACACTGTAGAATGATGTTCTAAACCACAAGTAAACAGTGTTAGATGTAATAAAGAACAATGCTAAGCAAATAGACACGCAAGCAAGAGACGCTCGTTTGTTTATTCGCTCAATAAGTCTAACCACTAGAAGAGAGCCCGAAATTAAGAATCCCACTAGGCATATAAGAGTTGCGATTGTTGTTGGGAGCATTGCTCCGCCATTAATCCACAAACTCGATATAAGTCTGTAAGGCATAAAGAATAAAACAGCTGGAATTACGCCAAAATACGAGTACCAATGACCGTTGTAATACGCGTGATCCCAATAAATATTGTGCACTAAATCAGAAAGAAGCTTGTTTCTTGCAATTGGATCGTACGGATTAGCAAGAGCTTGCATTTGCTTAGGAACAGGCAAGTCAAGATATGTTTTGCCTTTAATAAGAGCATCTGCTGTGCGTGCATATTGGTCAAAATCGTACGTGTAGTTTCCAGCAACATAAAAATGCATTGGAATACCGTTAAAAACATTCCAAACGATTGCAACAATAGCTATAGCTATAAATGGAGTCCAAGATAAAACGAGTAAAAATCTTTGGTTAGCACTTTTTGTATTAAGTTTGATTTTCCACAATTTAGACCAAGGATTCCATAATGCAATCAAAATTGAAACGACTATAAGAAGAAGAACGCGACCCCAATTCCAGCTAAAAGGTGCTCTAACATTTGCTTTTGCGTCTTCAACGTCTACAACGTCTCCTTTAGGGTGTTGTATCCATAATCTAAGCGTGCTTTTAACTCCAACCGCTTGATCTGGAACAGGAAGCATAGCAAAATTAATAGCTCTTGGGTTTGTGCTTAAAGGCTTTCCTGCGATTTTATTAACATCAATGCGTACATGCACGTCTGTTCTAACAGGACTTTTGCCATTTTTTTTAGGCGTAATTAGCGAAGGTTTAAGCTGAATGTATGGAGAAGATCCGTCGGAATTAACTTCTAAATAAGATTCCGAAGGATCCGTAATTAAAAGTCCTCCAGAAGAAAGTCTTTTAATTCCAGGGCCAGTAAGATTGTGAGCAAACATGCTATCTGTGCTGCCAGTAACACTATTCCAAAATGGAATGTTTCCAATAGTGCATTCAAACAATGCTATTAACAGCAAAATTGCTAAAGGCGCGCGAAGAACGCGAAAAATGTTGCGTAACGCGCAATTGGCAAAATTAGCTGTTTTTTTCATAGCAACCTAAAATCCTATTCTTCCGCAACCAAATCAAGGTAGTCATCGCTCCACAAGTCTTCGTCGCCGTCTGGCATAAGAAGAACTCTTTCTGGGTTTAGCGCAAGAACCGCTCCTTCGTCGTGAGTAACCAACACAATTGCGCCTTCGTACTTAGAAATAGCTTTAAGAATTTCTTCGCGAGAAGCTGGGTCTAAGTTATTAGTAGGCTCATCAAGCAAAAGAACGTTTGCTTTAGAAGTTACAAGCGTTGCCAACGCTAGGCGAGTTTTTTCTCCGCCAGAAAGCACTTTAGCGGGTTTCATTGCGTCATCTCCCGAAAACAGGAAGCTTCCGAGCATTGATCTTGCTTGAGTGTCGTTTAATTCTGGCGCAACGTGCTGAAGATTTTCTAGCACAGTTGCATCTAAGTCTAAAGTATCGTGCTCTTGCGCAAAATAACCTATTTTGCATCCGTGACCGTATTCAACTGTGCCAGTATCTGCGCTTTCTTCGCCAGCAAGAATGCGCAAAGTGGTAGTTTTTCCAGCGCCATTGTATCCCAAAATAACAACTCTCGAGCCTTTATCTATAGCCAAATTTATGCCAGCAAATACAATGTTCGATCCGTAAGCTTTTGAAATATCTTTAGCCATAATAGGAGTGCGTCCGCAAGGAGCAGGCTCTGGGAATCGAATGTCTGCAACTTTTTCGCGGCTTTGAGCTTCGCTTGTTTCATTCAATAAGCGTTCAGCTCTGCGCATCATATTTTGAGCTGCTACCGCTTTAGTTGCTTTTGCGTGAAGTCGAATTCCTTGCTTCATAAGTCGCTCCGCCTTCTTTTCTGCAACTTCGCGTTCTCTTCTTCTTCGCTCTTCGTCTACAACGCGCTGATGCAAGTATGCTTTCCAACCCATTGAATACATGTCTATTTGCGCCAATTGTGCATCTAAATGCCAGACTTTATTAACAACTTCGTCTAGCAACTCTGTTGAGTGAGATATAACAAGGAATCCGCCAGAGAATTTTTTCAGATAGTTTCGCAACCATATTATAGAATCTGCGTCTAAGTGGTTTGTAGGCTCGTCTAAAATCAGCGTATCGGCATTGGAAAAAAGTATTCGCGCGAGTTCGATTCGTCTGCGTTGTCCACCAGAAAGTGTTCCAAGAGCTTGTTTCATAACTTCTTGGGGGAGTCCAAGGCTATTTGCCATTGATATTGCTTCCGATTGAACAGCGTACCCACCAGCTTTTTCAAAGTCATTAATCGCTTTATCGTAGCGATTCATGGCTTTTGTCATAATATCTGGATCTGGATTCGTCATGTCTTTTTCTGCTTTTCGTATACGAGATACGATTGACGAAATATCGCGAGCGCTCATAATTCTATCTAACGCGCTTTGCTCTGGATCTGCTGCATGTGTGTCTTGTGGAAGATATCCTAACGAGCCGCTTACTTTTACGCTTCCACCAGCTGGAAGTGTTTCTCCAGTAATTACGCGCGTAAGTGTTGTTTTTCCAGCGCCATTCCTTCCGACTAAGCCTATTTTGTCGCCTTTTGTAACGTGAAAATCTGTTGGGTTTAATAGCCTGCGCGCACCAATTTGTATAGTAAGTCCTTGTGCGTCAATGGCCATTTTTTACCCACCCCTTAAGTTCTATTCTTGCAAAATCGTAATTAAGATATTAATTGAAATATGTTAACCAAACTACCGATTATACCGTTAGGCTTGCATAGGATTAGCAACACGCAGTAAGCAACATATTTCGAACATGTGTTCTATAATGAATGATATTATAAAACAGGCACGTAATCAAGATTTAGTTTTGCAATTTTGATTCATATACGCTAAAGCATCTTAAGGAGGTAGAATGCAAAAACACTTGGATTCTTTACAAAGTAAGCAGTCTCTTTCAATAAAAGATGCAAGCGCGAATGCTACAAGCATGAATACTAAAGATGGAAATAATCATCAAAAAAACAATGTACTTCAATCGTTTATTGATTCGGCGCCAATTATAAAAAATAATGGTAATTTAATATACGACTTAAGTGATGTTCCCTCCGACTTAAAAATAACTGTTCAAGGTGCAAGAGAGCATAATCTAAAGAACGTTAATTTACAATTGCCTAGAAATAGGATGATTGTTTTTACTGGATTATCTGGTTCGGGTAAATCTTCTCTTGCTTTCGACACTCTTTTTGCAGAAGGTCAAAGGCGGTATGTGGAATCCTTAAGCGCGTATGCAAGGCAATTCCTTGGAAGAATGGATAAGCCAGACGTAGATTTTATTGAGGGATTAAGCCCAGCAGTGTCTATTGACCAAAAAACCACTAATCGCAATCCGCGTTCTACTGTTGGCACAATTACAGAGATTTATGACTATTTAAGGCTTCTTTTTGCTCGCGTAGGTGTTCCACATTGCCCTAAATGTGGTGAAATCGTTAGCGCGCAAACCCCTCAACAAATAGCTAATGCATTGCTTTCTTTGCCGAAAAAAACAAGGTTGCAATTGCTAGCTCCTATTGTTAACGGCAGAAAAGGTGAGTTTAAAGATACTATTACTCTTCTTAGGTCAGACGGCTATTCTAGAGCGCTTGTAGATGGGCAAATGCGAGAGCTTTCCGAAGATATTGTTTTAGAAAAGCAAAAGAAACACACAATCGAAGTTATTGTAGATAGATTAGTTATAAAAGATGGTATACGTACACGTCTTACAGATTCTATAGAAACAGCATTAAAGCTTTCTAAAGGTATTGTTGTTGCGGATTTTGTAGACGAAGATGCTTCTTCTAAAAACAGGCGTCAAAGTTTTTCCGAAAATATGGCGTGCCCGAATAATCATCAATTTAACCTATTAGAGATAGAGCCAAGAACGTTCTCATTCAACGCTCCGTATGGAGCATGCCATGATTGCTCTGGAATTGGTTACAATCTAGAGATTGACCCTGCTCTTGTTGTTCCAAATACAGAAAAATCACTTAACGAAGGTGCTATAGAACCTTGGGCATTGAATAAAGCAGCTGGAGAATACTACAGGCACGTGTTAAAAGGCTTAAGCGTAGAGCTTGGTTTTAGTATGGATACGCCGTGGGAAAATCTTCCAAAAGATGTGCAAGATTCAATACTCTATGGCCATGATTTTGAAGTAAAAGTATCGTATAAAAATCGATGGGGTAGGCAGAGAGAGTATTCAACAGGATTTGAGGGCGTAGTGCGAACTCTTATGCGCAAGCATGACGAAACAGACTCAGATCAAATGCGTCAATACTACGAATCATACATGCGAGAAGTGCCATGCTTAACATGCAAAGGAAAAAGACTCAATCCAGAAGTCTTGTCTATTAAAGTTGGCTCGTGCTCAATCGCAGATGTATGCGATATGCCTATTGAAAAAAGTCTTGAGTGGATTAATTCGTTAAATCTAGAAGGCTCAAAAAAGATAATTGCTAAAGAGATTGTAAAAGAAATCAAAGCAAGACTAGGATTCTTAAATGACGTTGGCTTAAACTACTTAACTCTTTCTAGAGCAGCAAAAACTCTTTCTGGCGGAGAAGCTCAAAGAATAAGACTTGCAACGCAAATAGGGTCTGGACTAGTTGGAGTTATGTACGTTCTTGACGAACCGTCTATTGGTCTTCATCAAAGAGACAACGAAAAGCTTATATCTACGTTGCACAATCTTAGAGATCTTGGAAATACGCTTATAGTTGTAGAACACGACGAAGATACAATACGAAAGTCAGACTGGCTTGTAGACATTGGTCCAGAAGCTGGAGAAAACGGCGGAGAAGTTGTATATTGCGGCCCTGCAAAACACATAACAGAGGCAAAGCGATCAATTACAGGAGACTATATTGCAAAAAGACAAACAATAGATGTTCCTAAAAAGCGTCGCAAAATCAACAAAAGTCGTATGTTAACTATTGTTGGTGCAAAAGAACACAATCTTAAAAACATAGATGTAGAAATACCTTTAGGCGTATTTACTTGCATAACAGGAGTTTCTGGATCTGGAAAGTCAAGCTTAATAAACTCAATACTTTACCCAGTTTTGGCAGATAAGCTAAACGGCGCTCGCATTGTTCCAGGATTGCATAAGCGCGTTGATGGAGTAGACAATTGCGATAAGGTTGTTCACGTAGATCAAAATCCTATTGGTAGAACACCAAGATCAAATCCTGCTACATACACTGGAGTTTGGGATAAGATCCGTTCGCTTTTTGCTCAAACTCCAGAGGCAAAAGTTAGAGGGTACGGCCCTGGAAGATTCTCGTTTAACGTAAAAGGCGGAAGGTGCGAGGCTTGTAGCGGAGACGGAACGCTTAAAATCGAGATGAATTTTTTGCCAGACGTATACGTGCAATGCGAAGAATGCCACGGAAAAAGGTATAATCGAGACACTCTAGAAGTAAAATATAATGGTAAAACTATCTCAGACGTGCTAGATATGCCAATATCGCAAGCTGCTGTGTTCTTTAAAGCATATCCGTCTATTTTTAGATACTTAGAAACTTTAGTTAAAGTTGGATTAGGTTATATTCGGCTTGGCCAAAGTGCTCCAACACTTTCTGGCGGAGAGTCACAAAGAGTAAAGCTTGCTACAGAACTACAAAAGCGTTCTACTGGAAAAACCGTTTATATTCTAGATGAACCTACTACGGGCTTGCATTTTGAAGATGTTCGTAAGCTTTTAAGTGTTCTTCAATCTTTAGTAGATAAAGGCAATAGTGTAATAGTTATTGAGCATAATCTTGATGTTGTAAAATGCGCGGATTGGATTATAGATTTAGGCCCAGAAGGAGGAGATAAAGGAGGCGAAATCGTAGCAACTGGAACTCCAGAAGATGTTGCAAAAGTGCAATATAGCTGGACGGGTAAATTCTTAAAGTCAATGCTCAAAGAGTAACAAAATCAGCAGTATTTAAGT
This sequence comes from Gardnerella vaginalis, assembly GCA_946997215.1. Classification (GTDB taxonomy): domain Bacteria; phylum Actinomycetota; class Actinomycetes; order Actinomycetales; family Bifidobacteriaceae; genus Bifidobacterium; species Bifidobacterium vaginale_I. The sequence continues at coordinate 33,316 of CAMPUL010000008.1, read as the reverse complement.
AAAAATTTATGAATAATTTTATGAATAATTTTATGAAAGGAGGTGAGATAATGAATATTCTAAATTCTAAAGAATCAAATATTAGAGAAGATAGAGAAACTAGAGAAAATATAGAAGATAGAGAAAATAGTAGGGGAGAGTGGAAGAAAACTCACCAATCTAAATATGATGAAAGTAATGCAAGCTACTTTGATAATTCATCTAAAAATGACTTTGGTGCTCCTCTTTTAGGAGATAGTCGTGATTTATTTAGGCCAAAAACTTCCGATATTCCAAATCAACCTGGAGTATACAAGTGGAGAGATGAGCGTGGAAAAGTAATATACGTTGGAAAAGCAAAAAGTTTAAGAAACAGGCTATCGAATTATTTTCAGCCATTAAATCAGCTTCATCCTAGAACGCAATCAATGGTATTAACAGCTAGAAGTTTAGAATGGACTGTTGTAAACACAGAGCTTGAGGCTTTAACTCTTGAATATACTTGGATTAAAGAGTTTAATCCAAAATTCAACATTGTTTTTAAAGATGATAAAACATACCCATATATTGCTGTATCGGTAAACGATGATTTTCCAAGAGTTTGGATTACTAGAAATCGAAACTCAAAGTCAACGCAATATTTTGGACCGTATGCAAAAGTTTGGCAATTAAAACACAGTTTGGATTCTTTGCTAAAAACTTTTCCTGTAAGAACATGCAGACAGTCTGTTTTTAATAAAGCACAAAAAACAGGAAGACCTTGTCTTCTTGCGTCTATTGGAAAATGCTCTGCACCTTGCGTTCAAAAAGTAGACAAAAAAACGCATAGAAATAATGTTGAACAATTAGTTGGCATTTTAACTGGCGCTATTGGAGATTCCTACATTAACGATTTAACTAGAAAAATGAAGGAGTTAAGCGATAATTTAGATTTTGAAAATGCTGCAAAAATAAGAGACAAAATCAACATTTTTAGAACTGTTATTCAACAAAATTCTGTTGTTTTTAACGATCAAGTAGAAGCTGATGTTTTTGGATTTAGTGCAGATTCAATTGATGCATGCGTTCACGCGTTTTTTGTTAGAGAAGGACTGATTCGCGGAGAAAAAAATTGGCAAGTCGAAAGAAGCGAAGACATTAGTGATGCAGATATAATCGCGAATTTGCTTATACGAGTTTATTCCGAATATGAATCAAATAATGATTTGCAATATGAAAACTCTTTAAAAATAGAGCAATCCAGGAATGCGTTACAAATCGACTATTCTAGCGGCCAAAATATAAATTCGTCGTATAGAGCTAAAGAAACAAAAGAACGCAAAAAGCGCCAAGAAACAACTGGAAGAGGGGATTTGCTTGACCCTATTTGCCCGATTCCTAGGGAGATTATTGTTCCTATTGAATTAGATAACTCTCAAAAAGAAAATCTTGAAAGCTGGCTTAGTGGTTTAAGAGGTTCAAAAGTAACTATTAAAGTTGCAGAACGTGGAGATAAGCGCTCGCTTATGGATCAAGCAAACTTGAACGCTGAGCAGTCTCTAAAACAGATGAAAACAAGTAGGATTTCTACTTTAGAATCTAGAACTAATGCTATTAATCAAGTTGCTGCAGCTCTTTCAATGAGTGAAGCTCCTCTGCGAATTGAATGCTATGATATTTCAAACTCGGCTGATGGAAGATATCAAGTTGCATCAATGGTTGTTTTTGAAGATGGAATTGCTAAACCTAGTGAATATAGAAGATTTTCTATAAAAGGACCTAATGGCATTGGCCAACTAGACGATTTAAGCGCATTATATGAAACTATTTCTAGACGTTTTAAGCATAAAGATGAAAGTAATAGCGATGTGGATGATGATTGCGTAGAAAATCCTGCACAATCATACTCTAAAAAATTTGCGTACAAGCCTAATCTTGTAATCGTCGATGGCGGTATTGAGCAAGCAAAAGCAGCTCAAAAAGCAATGATTGATTGCAATGTTAAAGGCATAACAGTATGTGGATTGTCTAAAAAATTAGAAGAAGTTTGGCTACCTAATAATCAATACCCAATTATTCTAAAAAGAAGCTCCGAAGGATTGTATTTGCTTCAAAGAGCTAGAGATGAATCTCATCGCTTTGCGATTGCTTATCATAGGAAAAAACGTGCAAAGGCAATGTTGTATTCATCTATTGACTCAATTCCTGGAATTGGCGAATCTTATAAAAAACGTTTGCTTTCTGCATTTGGTAGTGTTAAAAATCTAAAAGAAGCAAGCATAGAAGAGTTGCAAAAAGTTCCTGGAATCGGTTTGTTAAAAGCTAAAACTATTTATGAGTTTTTGCACCCTCAACAAATCTAAACAATTCTATGGCATGTTGATTAGTCATGATAAGCAACTAGCCTTATAAGTATGTCTCAAGAAATCGAAATAGGTTTGGGCAAAAAAGCCCGAGTTGCTTACTCACTAGACGATATTGCTATACTTCCTTCTCGTCGTTCTCGCGACCCAAAGGCTGTATCTACATCATGGCAAGTCGACGCTTATAGTTTTGACGTACCAGTGATTGCTGCGCCAATGGATTCTGTTACAAGCCCAGATACGGCTATTGCAATGGGCCAAATGGGAGCGTTGGGCGTGCTAGATTTGGAAGGATTGTGGACTCGTTACGAGAATCCAGAACCACTTCTTAAAGAAATCTCAGAGCTTAAAGAAGAAGTTGCAACTAAGCGCATACAGGAGATTTATTCGGAGCCAATCAAGCCAGAACTTATTGTTAAGCGCTTGCACACAATTCGCGATGCTGGTGTTACGGTTGCAGGTGCTCTTTCTCCACAACGCACTCAAGAATTTTATTCTACTGTTCTAGAAGCAGGCGTTGATTTATTTGTTATTCGCGGAACTGCTGTTAGTGCAGAACACGTTTCTAAAGACCATGAGCCTCTCGACTTAAAGAAGTTTATTTACGATTTAGACGTTCCAGTTATTGTTGGAGGTTGCGCAGATTACACTTCCGCATTGCATCTTATGCGAACTGGAGCTGCTGGAATCCTTGTTGGTTTTGGCGGTGGAGCAGTTTCTGCAACAATGAATACGCTTGGAGTTCAAGCGCCTATGGCAACTGCTATTGCCGACGTTGCAGAAGCTCGCAGAGATTATATGGACGAGTCTGGTGGACGATACGTTCAAATTATTGCAGATGGCGGAATGGGAACGTCTGGCAACTTTATTAAAGCACTTGCTATGGGAGCAGATGCAGTAATGCTTGGAACTCCTTTAGCGCGCGCAACCGAGGCTCCAGGCCGAGGAATGCATTGGGGAGCAGAAGCTCGTCATCCTTCTTTGCCGCGTGGTATGCGAACGAATGTTGGAACTGTTGCTCCACTTGAGAATATCTTGTTTGGACCAAGTCATATGGCAGATGGAAAGACTAACCTTATTGGTGCTTTAAGGCGAACAATGGCATCTACTGGATATGTTGATGTTAAGAGTTTCCAGCGTTGTAGTGTTGTTTTTAACCCATTCCATCAAGATATAAGGTAAATCATTAAAATCCTATTATTATCTTATTAATGATTAATAGAATTGCGCGCTTGATTCAATTTTGAGTGCGCAATTCTTGTTTATAGGCTAAAAGTGCGTAAAGCTAAGATGATGAATGTTCTTAAAATAGAATTAGTCAGTTAGCTTTTGGCTCATAATCCCGTTTTTGATAGTTTTGTTTTGTTTCTGTTAATAAACTTAGTATTCCAGAATTTTGCAAAGTCAAGTTAGTTTTCAACGCCATTATTGATATAACATGTGTAAGGCTATAGAGATTATCTATACATATAGGATTATTAATATAAATAATCTATTATAAAAATACGGTTAAATCTAGATTCCTAAGCAAACTATTTAACACGTTTAACTAAAAATATTGCAAAAAGCAATAAAAGATTTTAGCAAACAAGTAAAGATTGGAGTTGTTATGAGCCTTATTGGTACGCATATTCTTCCGTTTAAGGTAAATGGATACAAGAATGGCAATTTTGTAGAAGTAAACGACAATGACGTTCTTGGAAAATGGGCTATTTTCTTCTTCTATCCAGCAGACTTTTCATTCGTATGCCCAACAGAGCTTGAAGATCTTGCAAATCACTATGAAGAGCTTCAAAAGTTAGGTGTAGAAGTTTATTCTGTTTCAACAGATACGCACTTTGTTCACAAAGCTTGGCACGATGACTCTAAAGCTATTGCAAAAGTTCAATACACAATGCTTGGAGACCCAAATGGCGCGCTTTCTAGAAACTTTAATGCGCTAAATGAGGAATCTGGTTTAGCTCATCGCGCAACTTTTTTGGTGGATCCTCAAGGCAATATTCAATTCTATGAGATGACAGCAGATGGAATCGGCAGAAACGCCGACGAGATGATTCGCAAAATTAAAGCTGCACAATTTATTGCAGCCCATCCAGGAGAAGTATGCCCAGCAAAGTGGGAACAGGGAGAAGAAACACTTGCTCCATCTATTGACTTAGTTGGGAAGATCTGATTTTAACAGTTGATTTTATTTGCTTATTTTAACTGCTGATTTTATCGACTGATTTTAACACAATTTACACGTTGCTTTGATTGCTACAGAAAGTGAAAATAATGACTTTATTAGATTCAAATTTAACTACTCAACTTGCTGGATTGCTAGAAAAAATGGTTAATCCGATTAATCTTGTTGCGTACGTTGATAGTAGTGAAAATTCTCAAAAAGTTATTGAGCTTTTGCAAGAAGTAGCAAATCAAAGCAACAAAATCACTGTTATAAAAGGTGATAAAAGTAGCACGAAGCGAATCCCAAGTTTTTCAATTACTAATCCGCAAAATAACGTTTCTGTAAGTTTTGCAGGTTTGCCACTTGGTCACGAGTTTAGCTCTTTAGTTTTGGCTATTTTACAAGTAAGTGGTTATGCTCCCAAAATAAGCGAAGACCAGCGCAAAGCAATTTTGCAACTTGGAAGTCATGATATTACTACATACATGTCTGTTACTTGCATTAATTGCCCAGAGGTTGTTCAGTCCCTTAATACAATTTCGATTATCAATCCAAAAGTAAAGCATATTGCTGTAGAAGGAAGCGCTTTCAAAGACGAGGTAGATGCTCTTGGTGTAATGAGTGTTCCTGCTGTTTTTGAAAACGGAAAGATGATTTCTTCTGGAAGGTCATCTATAGACGAATTAGTTGTGATGCTTTTAAGACAAAAAGAAAATGGGGATTCTAGTGATTCTAGCGATTCTAGTGATTCTACGGTTTCTGGCGATTCTTCACTAGCACAAAAAATGAACGCTAAAAACCCATACGACGTTCTTATTGTAGGCGGAGGTCCTGCTGCGAGCGCTGCTGCGATTTACACAGCTAGAAAAGGTCTTAAAACAGCAATGATTATGGACCACAGAGGCGGTCAAGTTGTTGAAACAGAAAGCATTGAAAACCACATTTCTCAAACGCGCACAACAGGCGCAAAACTTGCTAGCGATTTAACAAACCACATTGCTCAATACAATATTGACGTATTTACTCCCGATTGGGCTACGTCTTTAGACGTTGCAGAAGAGCCTTACGGATTACACACGATTAACACTAAATCTGGCGGAAGTCTAAAAGCTAAAGCGGTGATTATTGCAACAGGCGCTACGTGGAGAACGCTCGGTGTTCCTGGAGAAGATGAATACAGAAACAGGGGAGTGTCGTTCTGCCCGCATTGCGATGGCCCTTTGTTTAAGAACAAGAATGTTGTAGTTGTTGGTGGAGGAAATTCTGGAGTCGAAGCTGCAATAGACTTAGCAGGAATTGCAAATCACGTTACTGTTATAGAGTTTATGGATTCTCTTAAAGCGGATCAAATATTGCTAAACACTTTGCATTCTCTTTCTAATGCAAATGTAATAACAAGTGCATCTCTTAGCAAAATAGATGGAGATAACAAAAAAGTTACCGCAGTGCATTATATGGATCGCAATGAGAATAATGCGGAAAATCGTGAGAAAATTTTACACACAGACGGAGTGTTTGTTCAAATTGGTTTAATGCCAAATACAAAGTGGATTGAAAATAAACTAAGCTTAAACAATCGAGCAGAAATCGTAACAGATAGAAAAGGATGCACGAGTATTCCTGGAATTTTTGCTGCTGGCGATTGCTCGGATGAGCCTTATAAGCAGATTGTTACAGCATACGGGTCTGGCGCAAATGCAGCTCTTAGCGCTTTCGACTATTTAATTAGAGACCCACATAATTAAAATCATGCCTGGAACAATCATAGAACGCGCGTAGAATACGCATATAGCACGACTATAACACGCATAGAAAGATAAATACTTGAACATTAAATCGCTTGAATACTTAATTGCATTTGCAAAAGAAGAAAGCTTTACAAAAGCTGCCGAGCGCATGCACGTTTCTCAGCCAACTTTATCTACGCAGATTAAAAAGCTAGAAGACACGCTTGGAGTTTGTCTTATTGAGAGGACTCCTGGAAAGCAGATTTTAACTCCTGCAGGAAGAGAAGTTGTGTATTATGCAAAGCGTATTCATTCGGATGTTTCTAACATTTATCAAGCAGCAAGGCGCCTAGAAGATCCTTGGTCTTCTACAATAGTTTTAGGCATTTTCCCAACATTATGCCCATATCTTTTGCCTAGAATAATACCTGTTTTGCGTAAGATTAAGCCGAATTTTACTATTCATTTTGTTGAAGAAAAGTCTGCAACTTTAATCGAATTGCTAAATAATGGTCAAATCGATGCAGCAATATTGAGCGAAAAGTTAAACGAATCGTCAATAAAGGTTAATCACATTTTTGATGAAGATTTTGTTTTAGCAGCGTCAACAAATTCGCAATTGGGAAACCAAAAATCTCCAATCGATTTGTCTCAATTATCTAGTCAAAGAATACTTCTTTTGGAAGATGGACATTGTATGAGACGAAGTATGATTGATGTTTGTCAAAAGGTTGGAGCAAAGCAGTCCGAATTTTGTGCAACATCTTTGGAAACCTTACGATACATGGTTGTTGAAAGTAAAGATGTAACATTGCTGCCACGTCTTGCAACTCTCCCTCCTATTGTTCAGCCAGCTGGTTTAACAATTCGCGAGTTTAATAGTCCAAAGCCGTATCGTTCACTGTACTTAAATTGGCGAGCTGCTTCTCCAGTAGACAAGATTATGGAAGGATTATGCACGATTATTTATGGAACTTGCGCGAATTTGCATAAAAAATAATTTCAATCACATATTTTAATATTTGATTATTTGCATATTTAATATGATTTAGCAGACTTTTAGCAGAATCTTAGTAAGATTTTCGATAAAATTTGATTGCATGTTTGCGATTCAACAATCATTTATATTTAGAATATTCGCTATACTTAGAATGTTTAGTAAGAATCAATAAGATACGTATAAATCAATTGTGTAGAATTTTATTGTCTTACGTTAAAGTTGTGCAATAAGAAAGAATGGGGATTATGCAAAACCAAGTGCAATCTAGCAATAACGCTGATTCAATCTGCCATGATGCAAAAAATTGCAATTATGACGCAGATAGAAGCATGCAGATTGCGCTACGTACAATCGATACGCTTTGGGAAAACAAAAACTCAATTCCTGTTAAGCTATTTTCAAAAAAACATATTTTTAACGATTTTCCTTTTATGCCTAGCTCAACGAAACTGGGCTGGATTAAGATTTATGGCAAAAAACAAGGTATTTCAATTGGATTGTTTAGCAAAGATTGCAAACGTTTTTACCAAGTTGCTGTTGCTGATTTAGAAGGCAGAGTTTACGAAGGGCACACTGTAACAATTGAAGATACAACGGAAAATATACCCGAATTGTCTTTTGTTGAGCAAAACTCTATGACTCTTTCTAGCTCACATAGATTCTACGGTTGCATTGATAAAAAAACTACTCGAGCAAGCCATAAAGCGAGCCATATCAAAAAAAGTTGTTTTAAGAATAAGTCAAATAATGATTTAGTTGTTATTAAGGGAGATGTTGTTGTTCAAACTTCTAAAGATGACGGAATTCAATGGGTGTCGTCTTGGATTCGCAAAGCAAATACTAAAAAAGAAACTTATACGCTAGAAGAAACGCGTGTAGATTTGCCTAATAATTTGCGTTGCAATCTTAGTTATTTTGACGCAATCGCTATATCTTATTTTGCATCATTCTTTGTGCCAGATATGTTGTTAGCTTTTAGTGGATTTGGGTCTGGAAACATATTTAGGCATCTTACAAAAGAAGCACCTTTGAGCGCTATTAGGCGAAGCGTTTGCGATGCAAACACAGCAGAAAGAGCTGGTTTACGCGTTTCTGCAATGGAGAAATATTTTACGTACTTAATGGCAGACGCTGGAGCATTAGAGGATGCTGGGGCATTAGAGGCTGAACACGCCGCTGAAAGATTGCATTTGCAAAAATCTAAATGTTCAGACGCAAACTTTTTAGTTTGGGATGATTCTTTGGAAGCAAAATCCGCGTTAAAAGCTTTGCGTATAGAAGGAGCAATAAATAGATTCCAGTCTATTAGCAATTGCTTAGAAGAAAACTGCACTAATGGCGGTGATTTAACAGAAAATAACGCAACTTATAATCAAGTTTGTGCAATGGATATGGCTTTTATAAACGATCCAGCTTTTTGCGCAAGTGGCGAGATTGACATGAATTCTTTTGGCAATCCGTTGCAAGACAATAATATTAGGCCATTATTGCATTTGCTTAATCGTGCAAGAAAATCTAATGATTTGTATATTTATAAAGCTAACGGATCTTCTAATTGTGAATGGTCATACAGGCAAAGACTTTCTGAACTAATCAGAAGTCTTTATTTGCCTTTTAGATTCGATGCTGATTTTAGATCTAATTTAGATAGTGGGAATGTTGCATTAGCATTTATGGCAACAGGCAATTCAATGATGCCTACTTTAACATACGATTCTACTAAAAAAGATTTTGTTCCAATAAGCGAACAAAATAGATTCAAAATGACAACTAACTACAATCTTCGTATTGGATTAATATTGGCTACTCTTGCTTTTGGAGCTAGCGAAGAAGTGCAAAACGTTTCAATACGATTGGATTCAATCGGCTTAGAGGAAATGGTTGCAGCTCAAGATGTTGCAATGAATAAAATTCTAAGCCAAACGATTAATGCGATTAATCATATGAATAAAAATGCTTCAAGAGCAAAAGGCGATCCAAAAGATGGGGATATTCATGGAGACGTTAGCAATGGATTTGCTAATTTAGGATCGAATGCAGATAGTAGCTCGGATAGTGCTTCAGATAATTTTGTTGAAAGCGTTGTAGAAAATCTTGAAGATGCAAGCGCAAACAACAGTGATAACAGTAGGAACACTAATCGTAGTGATAATAGCGATAGCAATAATAGCGCCAAAAACGAAGACCCAATGGCAGCTTTTAGTAAATCGCCTTCGATTATACCGTTGCTAACTGTTACTTTTACTAGAAAGTCGTTCTTAAAGCACATACGCGCATACGGATTAAATAATCCTCTTGAAACGTATAAAAAGTTTAATGCAACTTTGCAAGTCGACGAAAACGGCGCATTAAGCCAAATTGAGCCAACGTTTGACTTACGAGACAGTTGCTTTGCGCCGCATGGTGCTCAAGAAGAACCAGAGTTTTCCGACATAATTTTTGACGCAAAGTCGCAAGAATTGTTAGCGACTCAAGATGCAAAAGGCCTTTCAATTCAGCGCGAAGACGTTTTACAACAAGCGGTTGCTGATTTTAATCACATAGCGTCTAAAGCAATTATGACGAATGCAGAAAAAGCTCGTATGGCAATGGATATTGTTGAAAGCATTAACGATCCAGAGCTAAATGATCAAGCAAACCGTGTAATAAGCGCGTTAATAGACGAAAAAGAAATACCAGAAATATCGTTTAGCGCTTCAAAAGATATTTACAATATGCGAGTGCATGCTCACGAACAATTTATGAGTGGAGATTTAGAAAGCGCAATCGAAGAGTATGAAAACAATATAAAGCATTTTGACGATATGTTTGCTTCTGGGGATGTTGTTCCAAGATACTTTAACTCGTATGCTGAGCGCGTTGTTTATAATCGCATGTTTGCAACGCAAAACGAGCAAATGAGGCTTATACCAGACGGACTTTTCTACGCACATATGGAGATTGCGGATTTACTCGGCCAGCTTGGAAGGAGTAAAGAGGCGCTAAAACATCTAAATACAATGGTTTCTTATGCTCCAACGTATGTTATATCTCACTTAAAGCTAGCTTCGCAATTATCTCGTCAAGAAGATTGGCCTTCTGTAGAAGCAGTATGCTTAAACGCTTTACAAGTCTGTTTTGATAGAGAAGACGCTGCGTTTATTTACTACAGGCTAGCATATGCAGAGTGGATGCAAGATAACTTCCCTCTAGCTGTTGCTGCATATATGGTTGCAGATGACTTGTTTAGCGAAAAAAATGAATCTCTAGAAGTAGAGCTTGCAGAACTTTTAAGTAGAGTTGAATCTCAATGCATTTCTGTTCCTAAAAGCTTGCATCAAGCAAAAGAAATGCTAGAAATAAATAATGTTGTGAATTGGCCAGATGTTAATGCGTATGAGATTATTGACGAAGCTGCAAAAGTCACTGTTAATGAGGGTATGTTTGTTATTGCGCGAACTCTTTCTGTTGCTAGATCTAGAATGCTTTTTAGAAACGATTCTTCTGAAAGTATTGTTCAAATGCAATTTTTGCGATCTCTTAACGCTTAATAAATTCTTGTTAAATGGGCTATAAAATATACTAAAACGCTTTGAAGGGAAGACTCATGGCTGCATCTAATGGTGATTCGACGCAACATTCGAGTGGTGCGCAATTGTCACTTTTTGATGACTTAGATAGTGTTAATAATGCTGAAAATATACAAAATAATAATGAGCCAAGCGATGATGGCAAATTTGCGTCAATCCAAAGCGTAAAGCAATCACACGATGCAACAAGCGATTTAAGCGAGTCTAACTCTTTTAGTTCAATCGCAGATTTTGACAGTTGGATTGCTAAGCTAGAGCCGTCGGATTCGGACGCAATGCAATTAGCTAAGCTTGAGCCTTCGCTTTTAACAACAGAGCAAGGCGCAAGATTGTGGGCAAAATTGGCTGCATGGGCGCAAGCAGATCAAATCGCATACTATGTTGACGATTCTCCAACAAGTTCCGACGCAGCTTACGACGCAAGAATGCGTGTTTTGAGCGCTCTTGAGGCTACTTTCCCGATTTTAGACACGCCTCAATCGCCAACACATAGAGTTGGCGGAACTTTTTCTAACGATTTTGCGCCAGTTCGTCACCCTTCAAGAATGATGAGCTTGGATGATGTTTTTTCGATTGATGAATTAAAATCCTGGTATAACAGCATTATTCGAGACTTGCAATGGCCAGAAAATAAGCCGTTGCCAATGACATGCGAAGTAAAAATCGATGGACTTGCGCTAAATCTTATCTACCGAAATGGAACTTTGGAACAAGGACTAACCCGAGGAGACGGTGTTACTGGAGAAGACATATCGCTAAACGTAAGAACAATCGAAGAAATTCCTACGCAATTGCATGGAGAAAATCCAGACGATATTCCAGAATTTGTGGAAATTCGCGGCGAAGTATTTATGAAGTGGGCGGATTTTAGAAAACTGAATATTGAGCAGGAAGATTTAGGTAAAGCTCCTTTTGCGAATCCAAGAAACGCAGCTGCAGGCTCTTTAAGACAAAAAGATCCTAGAATTACAGCCACAAGACGCTTGAGTTTTATAGCACACGGATTAGGAAATCTAAAGTGGAAGGACTTAGCGCAAAGCGGTGGCGAATCTAATGCGCATACCCAAACATCATTCAACCAATCGGACGCTTACGAATTGTACAAAAAATGGGGGATTCCTGTTTCTCCGTATACGCGCAAAGTTACGTCTTTTGAACAAATAGAAGACATGATTGACTACTATGGTGAGCATAGAAACACTATCATTCATGCATTAGATGGAATTGTGGTTAAAGTAGATGATCGCGCATTGCAAAGAAAGCTCGGAGCAACTTCTAGAGCGCCGCGTTGGGCAATTGCGTACAAGTATCCGCCAGAAGAAGTTAATACGCGCTTAAAAGATATTATTGTTCAAGTTGGAAGAACAGGAAGAGTAACTCCAGTAGCTGTTTTAGAGCCAGTAACTGTTGCAGGCTCCACTATATCTCGTACAACTTTGCACAATCCATACGAAGTTGAGCATAAAGGCGTACTTATTGGAGATACTGTTGTTGTTCGCAAAGCTGGAGATGTTATTCCAGAATTAGTTGGACCTGTGCTCAAATATAGAGATGGCAGAGAAAATGAATTGAAAAAATTCGTTATGCCAGAGTATTGCCCATCTTGCGGAACAAAACTTGCTCCTACAAAAGAAGGCGACAAAGACATTCGCTGCCCTAATGTAGAAAATTGCCCAGCTCAGCTGACTGAGCGCATAATCAACTTGGCTTCAAGACAAGCTTTTGATATTGAAAATCTTGGAGAAGCATCTGCTCTTGCACTAACTAATCCAGAAGATTCTAGGCCAATAACGTCAAAAGTTTATATTGAAGATAAAAACATAAGCAAAATAGTTGTTGATCGTGGATCTTCTAATCCGCCGATTCTACCAGAATCTAATTGTGATCTTCCTAAGCCTCAAAATCCTGTTCTTACTAGCGAAGCCGATATCTTTAACCTTAACGCTAACGATTTGCGAAATGTTAAAGTTTGGAAGGAGATTCCGCTTGTTGAAGAATGGGAAGAAGTAGGAAAAGACGGAAAACTCAAAAAACGATCTAAAAAGATTGGCGGAAGTGGATTATGGAGGCAAGTCTCAGCTTTTTGGACTAGGCCTTTAGAAGCTACTAGAAGAAAGTCGAATGATGATTCTAGTAATTCTAGTAAATCTAGTAATTCTAACGACTATGGCAGCTCTAGTAGCTCTAGTAGTGATGAATCTAAGCAATCTTTTAATCCAAACTACCCACTGTTTGAAGTTCCTGTAGATGCGTATGTAACAAAGCTAGTTGAAAAGAAAATTCGCATAAATAATGTTCTTAAAACAGTTGAAGCGCCAGAATACACTCGCCCTAGCGAAACAACAAGAGCAATGCTAGAAGAAATAGCTCAAAAAGGTAAGTCTGCGCCTCTTTGGCGTGTGCTAGTGGCACTTTCTATTCGCAGGCTTGGGCCTCCAACAGCTCGTCTTATAGCTGCAAGATTTAGCTCAATCGAGAATATTGCAAATGCGACTATTGAGGACTTAACTCAAATTGATGGCGTTGGTCCAGAAATTGCTCAAGCTGTTTACGATTGGTTTGAAAAATCAAAAGATTCTAACGATTGGCGTAGCGAAGTTTTAAGAAAATGGAAAGAAGCTGGAGTTGTTGGAAACGATTCCGCACAATCCAATAATCTTGAGCAAACGCTTAGTGGCAAAACTGTTGTTGTTACAGGGTCTTTAGAAGATTTCACACGAGACTCCGCTAAAGAAGCTATTGTATCTAGAGGTGGAAAAGCTGCATCTTCTGTTAGTAAAAAAACGTATTGTGTGATTGTTGGAGCAAATGCTGGATCTAAAGAAGCTAAAGCAGAAGAACTTGGCATACCAATGTTGAACGAGAATCAATTTAAGATTTTACTTAAAACGGGTAGTGTTGAATCTGCACTAAAAAACGATATTACACTTGATTCGCAAAGTGAATTGTAAAAACATGAGTAATAATCTTGTTGAATTAGAAACGCGTATTTACGACTTATTGGGTAGTGTGATTGATCCAGAATTAGGGCGTTCTGTTACCGAATTAAACATGGTTACGGGCATTCGTGTAAGCGAAAAATCATGCGAATCAAATAATCATAATCCAACTTATAGCGTTTCTATAGACATTGAGCTTACTGTTCCAGATTGCCCATTAGCTCAAGTTATTACGCAAAGAGTTCAATCATCTGTAGAAAAGTATCCAAATGCAACGCTTATTCCAACAGTAAACGTAAGTGCTATGAGCAAAGATAAGCTTGCAAAGCTTGTTTCGGATTTAAAAGAGGAGCGTAAAGAAAACCCGTTCAATAAAAATGGCGTTAAAACAAGGATTTTTGCTATTGCATCTGGAAAAGGCGGAGTTGGAAAGTCTTCTATAACGGCTAATTTGGCTGCCACTTTTGCATCTCTTGGTTATAAAACAGCAGCAATAGATGCAGATGTTTATGGTTTTTCATTACCTCGCATGTTTGGAATTACAACTCAACCTACTAATCTGAACGGCATGCTTATGCCAGTTGAAGCTTGGGGAGTTAAGCTGATTTCTATTGGAATGTTTGCTGGAACAGATCGCGCGATTTTGTGGAGGGGACCCCGTTTGCAACGTTCTCTTGAGCAATTTTTATGCGATGTTTGGTGGGCAGATCCAGACGTGCTTCTTTTAGATTTGGCTCCTGGAACGGGAGATATGGCTTTAGCTGTTGCGCAATCATTGCCGAATGTGGAGCTTGTTGTTGTTACAACACCTCAGCCTAGTGCTTCGGATGTTGCTGTTAGAGCTGGGCTTATGGCTTTGCAAATTCCAGTTAATGTGCGCGGTGTTGTAGAAAATATGAGTTGGTTCGATAACAATGGAGCACGCTTAGAAATCTTTGGTTCTGGAGGCGGAAAGCGTGTTAGTAATCAGCTTTGCAAAGCTCTCGGTAAGAACGTTCCTCTTCTTGCTCAAATCCCGTTAGACACAAGTATTAGAGAAATTGGAGAATCGGGCAGACCTGCTGTTCTTACAAAAGAAGGCAAACTAGCAAACACTCAATTAGCGAATACATTTGTTAGTCTTGCAAAATCATTAATCGATTAATCGATAAAAAATGAGGCCACTTGACTTTTCGTCAAGCAGCCTCATTTGCAATATGCTTTATTTTGTTAAGACATTAAAACAAACTACTTAATAGCGTTAAGCCACTGTTCTTTAGTTGCTTTCTCTGCCTGGAGCTTAGCTTTACGCTTTGCATCTTTTTCGCTTGCAATCTTAGACTCAAGCTCCTCGAGTTGAGCCTTCAATTGAGCAGCAAAACTAGACTTGCGAGCATCTGCCTCAGGATCCGCATCCTTCCAAGCAGCATCTTCAACAGCCTTAATCTTCTTGTCTACATCATTCAAGCGAGATTCAATTCTGCGCATATCTTCGCGTGGAACAAAACCAATCTTGTCCCATTCTTCTTGAATCTCAGACAATGCTTTGCGAGCAGCTTTAGCAGCTTCTTCGTCTTTAACAGGAACAAGAGCTTCTGCTTTAACGAGCAAAGCTTCCTTCTTGCTAAGATTCTCTTTTTCGCCAGCGCTCATCTTTTCTCTATCTTCTTGACGAGCATGGTAGAAAGCATCTGCAGCTTCGCGGAACTTAGTCCACAATTCGTCGTCGTGTTGACGACCAGCATTTCCAGCCTTCTTCCAGCGATCCATCAAAGCATTAAACTTCATTGAAGTTTCACGCCATTGAGTAGAGTTCTTTAGGCTTTCTGCTTCAGCAATAATTGCTTCCTTAATCTCTTTAGCACTATTGCGCTCATTATCTCGCTCTTTAACCCAAGCGGAACGAGCTTGAGAGAATGCGGAACGAGCCTTGGAAAAACGCTGCCAAAGAGCATCTGCATCCGCTTTATTTAAGTGAATCGTAGTGCGCTGATGCTGCTGCCACTTATCAAACAGTGAACGAAGCTTATCGGAAAGCGAACGCCAATTTGTAGACTCGCCCATTTGCGCAACAAGAGCTTCTGCCTGTTCAACAATAGCTGTGCGATCTTTAAGAGCTTTTTCTAATTCTGCTTTACGCGCTTTAGCGAGTTCTTCTTTTTTAGACGCAGCTTTAGTTTTTAGCTCGGCGTGTCGCGCACTTAATGCAGCAAGATCTCCAACAACTGATGGCTCTTTAAGATCTGCATCTAAAGTAGCTAAAGTCTCATCAATTTCCTTTGGCCTTACATTAGAAGATTCAAGTCTTTTTTCAAAAAGATCAAGCTTGATTTTTAAGTCAAGATAACGGTGCACGTAGAAAGTCAAAGCGTCTTCTAGAGTGCCAGTGGAGTATTGTCCTACTTCTCGCTCGCCTTCTTCTGTGCGAACGTATACGTTTCCATTTTCATCAACGCGCCCAAAGGTTTTTGCGGTTTTAACGTCTTCTTCGCTATAAGAAATAGCAGGAGCGGCAGCAACAACGCGAGCTTTATTTGCTAAGCTTGCAGGCGAAGGAGCATGCGGCTTTGGGGTAGCTTGTTTAGTAGTTTCTATAGGTTTAGTCTGTTCGGTCACGGGACGACTCCTTAGAGCATATGCACGGTAATAGTGTTACGAATAAGTATGACGGTAAGCCATGATTTTTCCGTAACATAACCTATTATAGTGGACATGGTACAAGGCTCATCAATATCTGGTTTTCCGGAGTGGCTTCCAAGTGAGCGCGCTGTTGAGCAGCGTGTTATGGACACATTGCGGGAAGTCTTTGAATTAAATGGTTTTATAGGCATTGAAACTCGTGCTGTTGAGCAGGGTTCAAGCTTGTTGAAAAAAGGCGAAACTAGTAAAGAAATATATCTTTTATCTAGATTGCAAGAAGTGGGTCACGAAAGCGACACACCAGTTGAAAATCGCATTGGATTGCACTTTGATTTAACAGTTCCTCTTAGTAGGTATGTTGTTGAACACACTGGCGATTTAGCATTCCCATTTAAGCGTTGGCAAATGCAAAAAGTTTGGCGTGGAGAGCGTCCACAAGAAGGACGTTTCCGCGAGTTTGTTCAAGCAGATATTGACGTTGTAGGGAATGGCGACTTGCCATCTCACTACGAAGTGGAGCTTCCACTTGTTATGGTCGAAGCTTTGGAGCGTTTGCGCAAGTTTGGATTGCCAAAAGCAACTGTTCACGCGAATAATCGCAAGCTTTCCGAAGGTTTTTATAGAGGAATTGGCTTAAGCGATATTGAAGGTGTTCTTCGAGAAATCGATAAGCTAGATAAGATTGGCGCAAAAGAAGTTGCAAATCTTCTTGTAAAAGAATGCGCAGCTACGGATTCTCAAGCTGCAGCATGCTTAGAGCTGGCAGAGCTTAGCGCAAATAGTGGTGAAGAGTTAAAGACTAAATTCAACGCTTTATGCGATAAACACAATATTTCTAGGGATTCCAGCAATGAATCTTACGCTTTAGCGATTGAAGGCGTAGAAACGCTGGCAATGATTGTAGACGATGCATCAAAAATTCGTCCAGGATCTGTTGTTGCAGATTTGAAGATTGCACGCGGCTTGGATTATTACACTGGCTCAGTTTACGAGACGTTCCTAGAAGGTGCTGAATCCCTAGGGTCAATCTGCTCTGGCGGAAGATACGACAATCTTGTTTCTCAAGGAAACAAAAAGTATCCAGGCGTAGGTCTTTCTATAGGACTTTCGCGCTTGCTCTCTTACATGCTTCACACAGCTGGAGTTACAGTTTCACGCGTTTCTCCTGCTGCAGTAATGGTTGCAGTTTGGAACGAGGAAGACAGGCCAGCTTGTAACAATATTGCTCAAAAGCTTCGCTCTAGAGGAATTGCAACAGACGTTTCTCCAAGTGCAGCAAAGCTTGGTAAACAAATCAAATATGCAGATAAGTTGGGTATTCCATACGTTTGGTTCCCAGCAGATAGCACAGATTCTGAATCTAGTCATGATGAAGTAAAAAACATTATTACAGGAGAGCAAGTTTGCGCAGACGTTACGTCTTGGCAGCCAGATGATGCATATGCACATCAAACTGTTTCTTGCGCTCAATAATTGCAATTTGCTTTTTAAGATTTAAGATTTAAGATTTGCAGTTTGCTTTTTAAGATTTTAATATTTGAAAGCGCGATTCATGCGGTAAACTATTAAAGTCAAAACAAAAATTAACAAAATTATTCAAACAAGGAAGTGGACTTATGAGCCAGACGGCGTATCGCACACACCATGCCGTTGAAGTGACTGAGACATTAGTTGGACAAAATGTAACCATTGCTGGTTGGGTTGATCGTCGCCGCGACCACGGTGGCGTTGCCTTTGTAGACGTTCGAGACAACACTGGCTTAGTACAAGTTGTTATTTACGATGAAGAAACTGCGCGACCATTGCGTAGCGAGTTTGTTGTGCAAGTTACTGGCGAAGTTCGCTTGCGTCCAGATGGCAATGAGAATGACCATTTAGCAACAGGAAAAATCGAAATCGTTGCAAATAAAGTAACAATTCTCGCTAAGTCCGATGCGTTACCATTCCAAGTTTCTACCGCTTTGGAAAACGAGTCTGAAAACAAGCTTCCTAGCGAAGACGTACGTTTGAAGTATCGTTATCTTGATTTGCGCCGCCCATCAATGCAACGCAATTTGAAGCTTCGCTCTAATATGGCTAAAGCTGCTCGCCACGCTTTGGAAGATATGGACTTTACAGAGGTAGAAACACCAACGTTTATTAAGTCCACTCCAGAAGGCGCTCGCGACTTTGTTGTTCCAGCGCGCTTGGTTCCAGGCTCTTGGTACGCTCTTCCACAGTCTCCTCAGCTCTTAAAGCAGTTGCTTATGGTTTCTGGTGTTGAACGCTACTATCAGCTTGCTCGCTGCTACCGCGATGAAGACTTCCGCGCAGATCGTCAGCCTGAGTTCACTCAGCTCGATATGGAAATGAGCTTTGCAAGCCAAGAAGATGTTATGGCTATGGCAGAGCGCGTTATTGCTGCTATTTGGAAGGAAGCTGGCCACGAAATCACTCTTCCTTTGCCTCGAATCACTTGGCAAGAAGCAATGGATAAGTACGGTTCAGATAAGCCAGATTTGCGTTTTGGAAACCCACTTATTGAGTTGACTGACTTCTTTAAGAACACTCCATTCCGCGTGTTCCAAGCTCCTTATGTTGGCGCTGTGCTCTTTAAGGGCGGTGCAGATACACCTCGTCGTCAGTTTGACGCATGGCAGGATTGGGCTAAGCAGCGCGGAGCTAAGGGCTTGGCTTACGTAGTCTTTGGTGAAGATGGTGAGCTCAAAGGCCCTGTTGCTAAGAATCTTAGCGAAGAAGAACGCGCAGGACTTAAAGAAGCTGTTGGTGCGCAAGATGGCGATGCAGTATTCTTTGCAGCAGGCAGCCGTGAATCTTCTCAGCTTTTGCTCGGTGCTGTCCGAGTAGAGCTTGCTAGCCGCGCAGGATTGCTTCACCCAGATGAGTTTGCTTTTACTTGGGTTGTTGACTTCCCACTGTTTAAGCGCACGGATGATCCAGACGATGACGATGTTGCAGTCGGCCACTCCAAGTGGACTTCTATGCATCATCCATTTACAATGCCATCTGCTGATTGGATTGACAAGTTCGATAAAGACCCAGAGCATGCAATGAGCGATTCTTACGACATTGTTTGCAACGGTAACGAGATGGGCGGCGGTTCTGTTCGTATTCATCGCGACGATATTCAAGACCGCGTTCTTGACGTTCTTGGAATCGACAAAGCAGAAGCAGAAGAAAAGTTTGGATTCTTGCTCGAAGCGTTTAAGTATGGTGCTCCACCTCACGCTGGTATTGCTTTGGGCTGGGATCGTACTGCTGCAATTCTTGCAGGTGCAAGCTCGATTCGCGACGTAATCGCCTTCCCTAAGGCTGGCGGCGGCCGCGATCCTCTAACTGGCGCTCCTGCTCCAATCTCTGCTGAACAGCGTGCAGAAACTGGCGTTGATTACGATCCAGAAGAAGACGAATAGTCGCAAGCGTTAAACAAGAATTAATATTCATATATGCCGTTAAGTCGTTTGGTTAACTAAACCAAAATCAAGGCTTAACGGCATTTTTTTAAGTAAAATTAACATTTTTGTATCATTTTTAATGTTTTTCGTAACTTTAGAGGTGTTTAAAAGTAACTATTACGATAAACGCATGTAACACAAGAACATTAGAATCCTTTTTATGGATACTAAATTAAACAACACAAAAAAAGTAGCACAGCCTTTAGTGGAACTTAGTCATGTTGAAAAACATTATGGCAAGCTTCACGTTTTGAAAGATATTAACTTAACGGTTAGTAAAGGCGAAGTGCTTGTTATTATTGGACCTTCTGGTTCTGGCAAGTCAACAATGTGCAGGACGATTAATCGTCTTGAAACAATCGACTCTGGAGATATTCGCATTGACGGTAAGCCTCTTCCTCAAGAAGGAAAAGAACTTGCTGCATTGCGTGCAGAAGTAGGAATGGTGTTCCAGTCCTTTAATCTTTTTGCGAATAAGACGATTCTAGAAAACGTTACGCTTGCTCCTATTAAGGTTCGTCACATGGAACAGCAAGAAGCAGAAAGTTTAGCAATGGATCTTCTTGGTAGAGTTGGCGTAGATAATCAAGCAAATAAGATGCCTTCTCAGCTTTCTGGCGGTCAGCAGCAGCGAGTTGCGATTGCTCGTGCGCTTGCAATGCACCCAAAGGTTATGCTTTTTGATGAGCCTACATCTGCGCTTGATCCAGAAATGGTTAACGAAGTTCTTGATGTTATGGTTGAGCTTGCAAAAGAAGGAATGACCATGATTTGCGTTACTCACGAGATGGGCTTTGCGCGTAAAGCTGCAGACAAAATCGTGTTTATGGCAGATGGTCGTATTCTTGAACAAAATACGCCAGAAGAGTTCTTTGAAAATCCAAAGACAGACAGAGCAAAAGACTTCCTTTCAAAGATTTTGACTCATTAATTTGACTCATTTTTTAAGTCATTAATATAGATTTTTAAGTCTTTAAGAGGTAGCTATGAAATATTTACACAATATTGCGCTTAAGTGTAAGCGCTGCAAACTGGGATTAAGACATACGTACCGCGTGATTTTATCTATGATATGCGTATTGTGCTGCGTTTTCCCGCTTAGCGCTTGCAGTAGCGATAATCGCAGTAACGTAATACGCATTGGTATTAAGTTTGATCAGCCTGGTCTTGGTTTCAAAAAATCTGGAACATACGTAGGCTTTGATGTAGACGTTGCAAAATACGTTGCCAAAAAGTTGGGTTACTCCGAAGATAGGATTGTTTGGAAGGAATCGCCTTCAAAACAGCGCGAAGCAATGCTCCAAAATGGCGATGTGGATATGATTGTTGCAACATATTCCATAACAGATGCTAGAAAAAACACTGTTTCTTTTGCAGGACCATATTTTATTGCTGGCCAAGATTTATTAGTTCGCAAAGACGAGCATAAAGTAAGCGGCCCAGATGATTTAGACGGAAAGCGCTTATGCTCTGTAACTGGTTCTACGTCTGCAATAGTTATTAAAGAGAAGTATTCTTCAAAAGTTCAACTTATGCAACAGCCTGGCTATGCGGAGTGTGCAACAGCATTATTCTCTGGAATCGTAGACGCTGTTACAACAGACGATATTATTCTTGCTGGCCTTGCTACAGCATCGCGCGGCAGACTAAAGCTTGTTAGTAAGCCATTTACTGAAGAACACTACGGAATTGGCATTAAAAAAGGAAACACTAAGCTAGCTAAGCGCATTAATAATGCTCTTAAAGACATGATTAAAAATGGCTCATGGAAAAGGGCATTAGACGATAACATGCGCGGAACTGGTTTTAAGCCAAACGCAAAGTATAATCCGCCAGTACCAAATGAGGGGGAGGAGTAAAATGCAAGACTTTGTGCAATTATTTACCTCGTACAATATTCCAGGAGCATTCTTGGTAAATATTGAAATCACATTGTGGAGCACGCTTTTTTCCACGATTCTTGGCGTGATTCTAGTTATGATGAGGATCTGCCCAATTCATTCGCTTCGCATTATTGCAAGCGCATATGTTGAGTTCTTTAAGAATATGCCTCTAACTATAATCATGGTGTTTATGGTTCTTGGCGTGTATGCTCAGCTAAAGCTCGGTTTTTCTGATGTTTTTAGCGTAAACTTCTTCTGGCTTGCAATTGCTGGCTTGAGCTTCTACACTGCAGCATTTGTTTGCGAATCTTTAAGATCTGGCTTAAATACAGTACCTTTGGGTCAGGCAGAAGCATGTAGAGCGCTTGGACTTAACTTCTTCCAATCGGCTTTTAATGTGATTTTGCCTCAAACATTTTGCGGATCGGTAGCACCTCTTGGAAACACGTTTATTGCGTTGCTTAAAAATTCCACTGTTGCTGCAGCTGCATCTGTTGCAACTGAAACATCTACTCTTATGAGCGAGATGATTGAAAGGCATGCAGATTTGATTGTTCCAATCTTTTTGATTTTTGCATGCGGATACATTGTGTTGATTATTCCAATTGGTATTCTTACAACTTATTTGTCTAATAAGCTTGCGGTTAGAAGGTGATAAAAATGGCAAAAGAACAAGAAAAATCTCTGTTATTTGATGCGCCTGGACCTAAGGCTCTAAAGAAGATTCGCATTGCAAATATTGTTGCTTGCGTTGTGTTTGCGCTTATTGTTATTGCTTTGCTTTTAAGACTTAGCAATCCTCCAGAGGGCGAGAATCAGCTTTCGTGGGCATTGTGGAATCCAGCTGTAGAATCGGAAGCTTGGAGCGATTTTTATCTTCCAGGATTGTGGATGACTCTTAAAGCTTCGCTTCTTGCTGTTGCAGGATCAATAGTTTTTGGACTTTTGTTTGGTCTTTTAAGACTATTGCCTAGCTTGATTCTTCGTAGCATTTCTGCAGTTGTTGTTGAGTTTTGTCGAGCTGTACCAGTGCTTTTGCTTATGATCTTCCTTTGGCGAGGATTTGCATTTGCTGGAATAAGTGGCGCGTCTTATTGGGCTGTTGTATTGTCTTTGATTTTGTACAACGGTTCCGTGGTTGCAGAGTTAGTTCGCTCTGGCGTTGGAAATCTTCCTAACGGTCAGCGTGAAGCATCTTTAGCTCTTGGATTATCTCAATATCAGTCTTTAACACAAATCGAAATGCCGCAAGCTATATTCGCAATGCTTCCAGCAGCTGTAACTCAGCTTGTTGTTGTGTTAAAAGATACTGCATTAGGTTCCATAATTATGTACACTGATTTGCTCCAAGAATCTAGACGACTTGGATCAATGTACTTTAATATTTTGCAAACTTTGACTGTTGCTGCAATTGTGTACTTCTTGATTTGTTGGGCTCTTTCTTGGTTTGCTGAATGGCTTCCATCAAAGCTTAGTAGCAGAACGGCAGCTCCGACTGAGCCAGAACCTGTTGCGCCAATCGCAATTATGGATCCTTCTAACGTGAATCAGATTGCTGTTGCTAAGGAAGTTAAAGAGCTGCCTCATGGTGGAACTCCTAGAAAGTACCACGTGCATCACCGCGGCACAAATGCTTCTATTCACCATTGGCGTCGCACGCGTTACTTGCAAGGCTACGATGAGCATCATCTAGAAACAGGTGACGAGAATCTAGATGATAGTCAAAATACTAACCAAGATAAAAATAATAAAAAGCATGATTAATCTTAACTTTTAGATTAATTCATGGATTGATAGCGCAATGGGTTTGATTCCGCCTGTTGCGCTATTTTTGTTCGTTTGAACAAAACTCTATTTAGTATTTACTAAAACACGACTAAAACACGACTAAAACATGCTTAAAACGTTACAAAACATGCTTAAAATAAAAATCGGACAAAATCGCCACAATCATGTTAAAAATCGTGTTTTGCTGTGTCGTCATTGAAAGATATTATAACAAAGATATGCTTGCGTTCGCCGTTATGACTGGAGGAAAGTTTTATGACTATCGCACAAGCGGGGGAAAGCAAGTCTCGTAGAGTTTTGTTAAAGCTCTCGGGAGAAGCATTTGGCGGTGGCGCCGTTGGTATAGATACTCATGTTATTCGTAGAATTGCTGGTGAGATTGTAAAAGCAGTGCATGAAGGCGTGCAAGTTGCAATCGTTGTTGGCGGCGGAAACTTCTTCCGCGGTGCAGAGCTTCAACAAGCTGGCATCGATCGTAGTCGTGGCGATTATATGGGTATGCTTGGAACTGTTATGAATTGCTTAGCTTTGCAAGATTTTCTTGAGCAAGCAGGTCAGGCAACTCGCGTTCAAACTGCTATAACAATGGGTCAAGTTGCTGAGCCTTATATTCCACTTAAAGCGATTCGACACTTAGAAAAAGGCCGAGTTGTAATTTTTGGTGCAGGCGCTGGAATGCCTTATTTTTCAACCGATACCGTTTCTATTCAGCGTTCTTTAGAGATTCATTGCGATGAAGTTTTAATGGGTAAGAATGGCGTTGACGGAGTTTATAGTGCAGATCCTCGCAAAGATCCTAATGCTAAGAAATTCCTCACTCTTAATTACCATCGCGCGCTTGTTGATGGTCTTGCAGTTATGGACGCTTCTGCGCTTTCTATGGCTAGAGACAACAGCCAAAAGATTCGTGTATTTGGTCTAGAAGTAGAAGGAAACGTTACTCGCGCATTAGTCGGAGATCAAATCGGAACTTTGGTTTCTAACGACGAGCCTACATTTGCTTAATAGATGAAATATTAGTGAATAATCATCAATAAATAGAACATGCAAATTAGGCAATAACTTAATAACCTAAAATTTAACAAACCTAAAATTTATAAATAAAATTTTAATTGGCACAACTAATACCAATAAAGGAGAACACATGCCAGCTATTATTGATCAGGCTCTTGAACAAATGAACAAGTCTGTTGAAGCTACAAAAGAAAACTTTATGGGCATTAGGACTGGTCGAGCTAATCCTGCTCTTCTTAATGGAATTATGGTTGACTATTATGGCGCGCCAACTCCTATTAAGGCTGTAGCTTCTATTGGCGTTCCAGAGCCAAGAACTCTTTCTGTTACTCCTTTTGATGCATCGCAAGCAAATGCTGTTGAAAAAGCTATTCGCGATTCAGATTTGGGTGTTAGCCCTAACAGAGATGGCAATGTTATTCGCGTTACAATGCCAGAGCTTACTGAAGAGAGGCGCAAAGAATACGTAAAGCTTGCTAAGACCAAGGCAGAAGAAGGCAAGGTTGCTGTTAGAAATATCCGCCGCAAGACTAAAGAAAGCATTGATAAGTCTGTTAAAGATGGCGAGATTGGCGAAGACGAAGGCGATCGTTTGCAAAAAGAACTAGATAAAGTAACTAAGCAAGTTACTGATTCCTTAGATGTTTTGCTAGAAGGCAAGCAGAAGGAAATCATGGAGGTTTGATTCTTTGGATTCAAATGCTACAAACGATGCTTATGAAGCTTTAACAGATATAAACAAGCGAACTGGCAGGAATATGCCACAAGCTATTGCAACTGCGGTGCTGCTGATTGCTGTAATTGTGGCATGTCTTCTTGTAAGCATAGATGCTTTTGTTGTTCTTCTAACTGTTTTTATGCTTCTTGCGTTGTGGGAATTACACGTTGATTTTGCTACAGCAGGATTTAGGATTCCTTTTGCAATTCTGTCTATTTGCTCGGTTATTACGATTTTTTCAACCTTCTACGCAAAGTGGCATGCAGTTGCAATGGCAAGTGGAATAACTGCCTCGCTTATTTTAACTGTTATTTTTGCAACTCTAAATAGCACTGTATCTAAAAGAACTATGCGTGCTGTAGAAAAGAAACTACAGCATGCAACTTCTAAAAGCTTAAAAGCTAATACTTTTACTAATACAGCTGTTTCGTTGTTTGTAGTGTTGTATATTCCTCTTCTTGCTTCTTGCATTATTTTATCTATAGCTGATTCTAAACAAGCTGTAGCGCACGCAATGCTACTCATATTTTTACCCGCTTTAAGCGATACGGGTGGTCTTTTTGCTGGAGCATGGTTAGGTAAACATAAGCTTTCTCCACGAATATCTCCAAAAAAGTCTGTTGAAGGACTTATAGGATCTATGCTTCTTGCACTAATCGGAGCTTACGCGATTGTTGCTGGATTCTATGGAACATCTTGGATTAAATTCTGGTGGATGCCTGCTGTTATGGGCATTTTGTCTGGAATTGTTGGAACTTTTGGTGATTTGTGCGCATCTATGCTTAAACGAGATATTGGCATTAAAGACATGGGTCATTTGCTTAAAGGTCATGGCGGAGTTTTAGATAGAGTGGACTCAATCTTGCTGTGCGCGCCAGTTTTAATGGCATTAATCAAAGCTGTTGGATTCTAATATTAGTTTTTACCAATTAGAATTTACCAATTAAACGTTTTAACAAAAGTCCTTATGTTTTGTTGAAAGTAAAAGAAAATAAAGGAAAGTAAAGAATATGACAATTTGCGCTATTCCTAGTCCAAGTATTTCTCAAATTACATTCGGACCTATTACATTAAGATTTTATGCGCTTTCGATTCTTGCTGGAGCACTAGTTGCAATTTGGATTGCTAATCGCAGATGGAAGCGAGAAGGCGGAGATTTTAACCAAATTCTAGATATAGCTCTTGTAAGTCTTCCTATGGGAATTGTTGGTGCACGTCTATATCACGTTATTACAACTCCAGAGAAGTTTTTTGGCGCAAATGGCGATTTTCTAGAAATTTTTAGGATTTGGAATGGTGGACTTGGAATCTGGGGCGGAGTAATACTTGGCTCTTTGGCTGCTAGTGCATTTTGCGTGTACAGAAAATATCCTATAAGTCTACTTGCTGATTGTGCAGCTCCTGCATTGCTTGTAGCTCAAGGAATAGGGCGCTTAGGCAATTGGTTTAATCAAGAACTTTATGGCGCTCCTACAACACTTCCATGGGGATTAAAACTTAATTATTCGGCGTCAAACGCAATTGGTCACAGTGAAAGATGCTACGACGGTCTTACGTGCCCAGAAGGCACACTTTTTCACCCAACGTTTTTGTACGAGATGCTTTGGAATTTTGCAGGTGCTGCTTTGCTTATATGCTTTAGTAAAGCGCTTAAAAGCAAGCTTAAGTCTGGTTCCGAGTTTGTTCTTTACGTAATGTGGTATACAGCTGGAAGAATGTGGATTGAAGCTTTACGTATTGATTTTTCACACACTTTCCTTGGAGTAAGAATTAACGTTTGGGTATCGATTGTTATTTTTATTGCTTCGATTATTGTTTTTGTTATTTTGCAAAATAGTAAAAAATCGCGAGTAAATCTTGTGAACCGTTTAATCGACATTACTGCATACGAACGTGAGCGCGAACTTCAATCCAAAACAAAAATGGTTTCTAAAAGAGAAGTCAAAGAGGAATCTAAGTTAAATAGTTAGTTTTAGTTAGATTTTGTTTTTCTAGTCGCTTGCTTTTCTTAGAATGGAACACATGAATATACAAATAGCACCTAGTATTCTTTCTGCAGATTTTTGCAATCTTGAAAGAGATCTTATAGCAATTTCAAATGCTGATCTTGTTCACGTTGACGTTATGGATCATCATTTTGTACCGAATTTAACTTTGGGGGAGCCGATTGTAAAGCGCATTTGCGAAGTTACTAATCTTCCTGTAGATGTTCATTTGATGATTGAAGACCCAGACCGTTGGGCACCAGAATACGCTAAGCTTGGGGCTGATTCTGTTAGCTTCCACATGGGTGCAACTCACGCTCCTGTGCGTCTTGCGCGTCAGCTTAGAGATATGGGTTGCAAAGCTTGCTTTGCAGTTCGACCGGCCGAGCCAGTTGAGCCTATTTTCGATATTTTAGACGAGTTTGACATGGTTCTTATTATGACTGTTGAGCCTGGTTTTGGTGGTCAAAAGTTCTTGAGTAATCAAATGAACAAGGTTCGCCGTTTACGCGATGAGATTACGCGCCGCGGATTAAGCACACATATTCAGGTTGATGGCGGTGTTAGCCCATCTACTGCTGCAACTGTTGCACAAGCTGGAGCAGATGTTCTTGTTGCTGGCTCTGCAGTTTACGGAGCAAGTAGCCCAGCTCAAGCAATTGATTCTATTCGTAATATTGCTCAAGAAGCTTGGCGCGCATAGAAATATTGGGGCATAAAAGTGCCCCAATATTTTATTATTCGCAATAGTATTAGTATTGAAAATTTTATTTTTAGCAAGTTTTAAGGAAATTAGGTATGGTCAAATTCGTTTATAGTCAGGAATATAGTCCTGAAGCGCTTAATCGAGTTCTTACTGTGCCTAATGTTATTAGCTTTTTAAGAATATGCTCAATACCTTATCTTGCTGTTTTAATTGCGCAACACAAAATGTGGCCTGCTTTAATTGTTCTTGCAATAGCTGCACTTTCTGATTGTATTGACGGTTATATTGCAAGAACTTTTAATCAAGTTAGCAAATTAGGCCAGATTCTAGACCCTATTGCAGATAGGCTTCTTATAGTTTGCAGCACATTAGCTTTAGCATTTGCAAAGATTATACCTTGGTGGGCATTAGCTTTAGTTGTTTTGCGAGACGCAATAATGGCAATTTTAATTGTGATTCTTGCACAATACGACTATGGCCCTTTGCCTGTTAATTTTATGGGCAAAACTGGAACAGCATTGCTAATGGTAACTATCGTTCTATTTATGATTGTTTTCGCTATTGCAGCAGAGCCAATGCTTATTCTATATGCTGCTGCAATAGCGTGCGCAATTTGGGGAATCACACTTTATTGGTTTGCAGGAATACTATATTGTATACAAGCTTATAAGCTACTAATAAAAAAGGCTAAATAATCCTTACGATTTTTTGAAAACGAGTTAATAGCAACGGATAAATCATGGTGGAAAAGACTTCTAAGCTAAATAAAAGTGGGGATCATGCCTCTAGTGGCACAATCCCAGAGTCTTTTCCTGCTCCAACTGTTGTTTTGTTTTCTAAACGCAGAGCAGTATTTTCTAAGTCCGTGTTTGGTTTAGGCGCTCATCATGTTACAAATTCATCGTATACTTTTTCGTCGCATCGAGATAGGCATCGTAGGCTTGAAGATTATTCTCTTAGACTAATAGATGATTTAAGCAACAGGCCAGTTGATCCGCTTTTTATGGATTCTAGACTAAATAAGCAAAATGTTAGCAAGATTAGTCTTTGGATTACAAGAATAATTGTTTTTGTAATTTGCATTGCGGTTGGTACTGTTGGTAGTCAATTCGTACGTAAACTACACGCTGATTCGCGTAAAGCTATACGCGTATCTTTAGCGAACGAGCTTACGACTCGCGCAAGCAGATTCGACAATCTTGTTAAAGAAGTTGCAAAGCTTCGCGCTAGTGTAGATAAAGAGTCTAAAAGAATTAACACTCCGTACGAAAATCAAGTTGATAAATCCGACAACATGACTAATGGCACTCACGCTGTATATGGCCCTGGTGTTGTTTTGACTATTGCAAATCCTATTTCTGCAAGTAACGATGTTTCTAATGGTTCTCTTCCTAGAGAAATGTCTAAAGGCGCTAGAATCAAGGTTGTTACCGATAGAGATATTCAAATCTTTGTTTCTATTCTTTGGGATGCTGGAGCAGAAGCAATATCAATTAACGGATACAGGATTGGTTCTCAAACATCGATTCGTACTGCAGGATCCACGATTCTTGTTGGAGTTAATCAAACTCAAAGCCCGTATACGATTGAGGCAATAGGAGACAGCTCAAGCCTTATTGAAAAGTTAAATTCTCAAAAGCATTCTGAATGGTTTACATCTCTTACAAATGCTGGCATTAATCCACAAGTCTCAGCTACTAATAACTTAAAGTTATCGGCAGCTGGAACGGGAGAAGTAAATTTTGCAAAAGAGTTGACGAGTAGAAGATAGAAAAATAGGAAAGATAGGAAATAGGTTATGACAGCTATTCTTGGATTGATTTTAGGAGCACTTATTGGTATTGTTGTGCATCCAGATATTCCAGTGGTTATTCAACCGTATTTGCCAATCATGGTGCTTGCTGCACTAGATGCTCTTCTTGGCGCTGCTAGAGCCTATTTTGAGCGCAGCTTTTCCGACAAAGTGTTTGTTATTTCGTTCTTCTCAAATGTTATTGCTGCAACGCTTTTAGTTTTGCTTGGCAACCAGCTTGGAGTTGGTGCACAATTGCAAACGGCTGTTATTGTTGTTTTAGGAATACGAATCTTCTCTAACGTTTCTGCAATTCGTCGTTTTATATTTAGGGGATAGATTCAGGGGATAATATGAAACATCCACTTGCGAATACTTCAAAAAACAGCGTAAAAAACAATGAATTAAGCGATAATAATATTGATAAAAATATAGACAATATTGTTAAACGGCTTCATCGCCAGCATGCTAAAGATAGAGAAAGCGACCGCACGCAAACGGGTTCCTTCCCAATCGTTAAGCGCAAAAATAAGCCATCTTTGCAAGGTCATGTTACTAGAACGCGCATTCTAACAGGCTTGCTTGTTATGCTTCTTTGTGCTCTTCTTAGCTTTGCATATATGATTCAAGTAAATCGAAGTGCTCTTGTGTACCAAACTATGAGCGAAGACGAACTTACACGATTGATCACGGAAACTAATTCTCAAATACAAAATCTTGAACAACGAAAGTTTGAATTAACAAGTCAGCTTAATTCTCTAAAAGCATCTGTGAATAAGCAAGAAGAAGCTGCTAGAATTGCTAAGCAAAATTCGCAAACAAGCGGCTTGATTTCTGGTCGTCTTCCAGCAATTGGAAAAGGTGTTATTATTCATATTACAGCTGGAGAAAAAGAGCGCGTAGATGCTGCAACTATGTTTCAGCTTATAGAAGAGCTTCGCAATGCTGGTGTGGAAGTTATGTCTATTAACGATATTCGTATTGTGACTTCTAGCTACATTTCCGACACTAAGCATGGATTGCTGTGTGATGGAATCGAGATAAATCCTCCTTACATAGTTAAGGCTATTGGCGATGCGCAAAATTTGCAAAACGCCGTAAATATTGCAGGGGGAGTTGGATCTAGATTAAAAGTTAAATTTGGCGCTTCCGTATACGTTTCAACGCCTGAAGAGGTTGAGATTCGTTCAACACGCGAACCAAAACAGTATCAATATGCAAAACCGGTCGAATAAGAAGGTAAAATAGCAATTATGACTGAACCTATTCCTACAGCTGGCGAAACAACCATTATTGGCATGCCAGCAATAACTATTCCTGTAAATTCTAGTGCAGACCGCCCTCTAAAGCAGGATGATTTAGACACAATAGCAAAACTACTGCCAGGCACCGCTTTGCTTATTTCTACACGTGGGGCAGTTTCTGGGTCTCGTTATTTGCTAGACGAAGATGTTGTATCGGTTGGGCGTGATTCCAGAGCAGATATTATGCTCGACGATTCTACTGTTTCTAGAGCGCATGCAGTGTTTAGAAGGAATGGAAACGTTTTTAGCATTGCAGATGCGGGCAGCTTAAACGGAACCTATGTTAATCGTAATCGAGTTGATGAAGCAGTTCTTAATAATGGCGATGAGATTATGATTGGCAAATATCGCTTAATGTTCTTTACACAAAGTGCTGTTAGTAAACGATAATAAACAATAATGGTGTTAAAAAACTCTTCTAGTAAAAATGCACTGGCGGATTTCTACGAATCTAATAATCAGCCAGTGCAAGGGGAGTTATTTGCTTTTTCTAGCGACGGAGAAGAGTCCGTAGGATATCGCGGAAGCGTTGCAATGAAGATTGCTGGAATAACCTATAGGCAACTTGACTATTGGGCTAGAAAAAACATTATTGAGCCTTCTATTAATCCTTCTCACGGGTCTGGATCCAGGCGTTTATATTCTTTTAAGGATATTTCTATTATGGCGGTTGCTAAGCGACTTTTAGACGCTGGCGTAAATCTTACAAACGTTACAACAGCTATAGTTTTTTTGAATTGTTATAGTGTTAGTCATCTTGAACGCATGACAATAATTTGCGATGGTCAATCCGTTATGGAATGTAACAATAATCAAGAAAACATGTTTAGCATGCTAGAAGGCGGCTCAGCTGTTTTTGCAATCGCAGTTGGATGCATTGTTAAGCAAGTACGAGCTGATTTATCTAAAGAATCTTCAAACTAAAAATATTTTCAAATCTTAAAATCTTACTTAAAACCTATATCATATTGAAAATATTCGAATAATAAAATATTAAAAGTAATAAATAATAACAATAATAAAAGTGGAGTATTAGTACTAATTCTTATCTAGTGTTTTGTTTGTACTTTATAACTAATCTGACATAACGTACATTATCGGATACTTATATAGAATTATTTTTATATAGAAATATTATTTGCGCAAAGTATTAGAATTATCAAAATATTCATCAATAGCAATGCTTAAATCGCAAACATTGTCAATAATTCTATAAGCACCGTGCTTTTTAAGCTCACCAGGCTCTGCGTAACCCCAAGCGCAACCAAGACAATCAATGTAGCAAGCTGATGCGCCATCTGCGTCCGTCCATCGATCGCCAACCATTAATGCTTTGTCTAGCGAATAGTCAAAACCAATATTTTTTAGAACATAACGTATAACTTGGTCTTTTTTAATTCTAGACATATCAGCACTTGCGCCGTAAATTCCATCAATTAAATCTGTTAAACCAAAATAATCACAAATAGGTTTAACTTGATATTCTGGCTTGCAAGATGCTGTAGCAAGATAATATCCAAATTCACGTAGTTTCTTTAATTGTTCTGGAATGCCTTCATAAACACTATTTAAAAGGCTTCCAGTGATTTTGCTACCACTAGGATTTTTAGGATCTGTAAAAGTTGCAACTTCGGAATAATACTTTCGATATAACTTTACGCCTTCTAATTGCAAATCTTCTGGCATACCATTTCGTTGAAAAGATTCAAGAATAGACGGCCCGACAAAACACATCATTTCTTCGTCGCATGGAATTTGCATGCCTAAATCGCTCATAGCTTTTTTAGCACATGCGATAATTCCCATATGAGATTGAGTTAAAGTGCCATCTAAATCAAGCAAAACAACTTTCATGGCGTTTCCTAAAAATCCTAAATTAATAATTAATATTAGTGATTAATCGCAAAATTAAAGCAAAAACTATACAAAAAACTACGCAGCAAAGACTACTCGTAATCAGGAATCCAACCTTCGTGATGCATCTTCAAGCGCTTATCAAGCAAAGCTTTAAGCTCTTCTTCGCTTCTACGCTCTAAAAGCATATCCCAATGAGTTCGAGCTGGCTTATTAAAATCATCATCTGGCCTATCTGCATCGCCTTCTTTATGCGCTAAAGCACCACAACGGCATTCCCACTCTTCTGGAACTTCTGCACCTTGAGCAAGCGGGAGAATAGTCCTATGCCCTTTAGGACAAACATATGTAACATCATTACGAGCTGCAAAATCAACATTATCGTCGGATTCTAGCGACTTTGCACCAATGCTCATACCACGTAAACTGCGTTCTGCCATATTATATTCTCCTTTTAGTTTCCATTATAAAGCTA
>CAMPUL010000007.1 GCA_946997215.1 Gardnerella vaginalis | reverse complement strand
AACGAGCGTGAATCTTATCATCAACCAAGTGATGCAGCTTCAAGATGTACATGTAACCAACAGAAATTGGCTTAGGGAATGGCTCACCAGTGCGACCATCGAACAATGTTGCCTTACCGTCGGAACCAACGAGCTTATTGCCGTCGCGATCGGTAAGAGTCGTGCTCAAAAGACCCTTCAAAGTCTCCGGGCGCACGCCGTCGAATACTGGCGTTGCAACTGGAGTACCAGGATTACCATGTTCAGCACCCTGCGGAACGTACTTCTTCCAAGCAGCCTCAAGGTCTGGATCCAAATTAATATCCCAGCCTGCGTGAGCAATCCAACCCAAGTGAAGCTCGAGCACCTGGCCCAAATTCATTCGAGAAGGCACACCCAACGGGTTCAGCATAATGTCTACTGGAGTACCATCCGCCAAGAATGGCATATCTTCTTCTGGAAGAATGCGGGAAATAACACCCTTGTTGCCGTGGCGGCCGGAAAGCTTATCGCCTTGCGTAATCTTACGATGCTGAGCGATGTAGACGCGAATCATTTGGTTCACGCCGTTTGGAAGCTCGTCGCCGTCGTCTTCAGCGTCTTCACGAGTGATTTCCTTAACTGCAATCACAGTACCGGTTTCGCCGTGTGGCACGCGCAAAGAAGTATCGCGCACTTCGCGGCTCTTTTCGCCGAAGATTGCACGAAGCAAACGCTCTTCTGGAGTAAGCTCGGTTTCACCCTTAGGAGTTACCTTACCAACCAAAATGTCGCCGGCTTCAACTTCAGCACCGATGCGAATAATGCCGCGCTCGTCAAGATTTGCAATCGCATCTTCGCCAACGTTTGGAAGATCGCGAGTAATCTCTTCGGAACCAAGCTTGGTTTCGCGAGCATCGATTTCGTATTCTTCAATATGAATAGAAGAAAGCGTATCGTCTTGCACAAGACGCTGGGAAATAATCACAGCATCCTCGTAGTTGTAACCATTCCAAGGCATGAATGCAACGAGCAAATTCTTACCCAATGCAAGTTCACCCTTTTCGGTTGCAGGACCATCTGCCAAAACAGTACCAGCTTCAACACGCTCGCCATCTTTAATAAGTGGCACCTGGTTGTAGCAAGTAGTCTGGTTAGAACGCTGGAACTTAGAAAGCTTGTAGCTGGACTGAGTTCCATCGTCGTTCATAACGCGAATAATATCCGCAGAAACGTAGGTTACAACGCCTGGCTTTTCGGAAAGAATCACGTCTCCAGAATCAACTGCAGCACGCCATTCAGAACCCGTACCAACAAGTGGACGCTCCGACTTAATAAGAGGCACGGCCTGACGCTGCATGTTGGTACCCATCAAAGCACGGTGTCCTTCATCGTGCTCCAAGAATGGAATCAAGCTTGCGCCAAGAGAAACCATCTGACGTGGGGAAACATCCATGTAGTCAACAGTGCTAACAGGCACATCGACTGCCTCTTCTTCGTCCACGCGAGCAAGTGCCTGAGTGCCAACAAAGTTGCCGTTTTCGTCGAGCTCCTGGTTTGCCTGGGCAATAACGTGCTCGGCTTCGCGATCTGCAGTCATATATTCGACTTCGTTAGTCACATGACCATTAACAACCTTGCGATAAGGCGTTTCAATAAAGCCGAATGGGTTGATGCGACCAAAAGTTGCAAGAGAGCCGATAAGACCGATGTTTGGACCTTCTGGGGATTCGATTGGGCACATACGACCAAA
The DNA here is from genome assembly GCA_946997215.1 of Gardnerella vaginalis. Taxonomy (GTDB): domain Bacteria; phylum Actinomycetota; class Actinomycetes; order Actinomycetales; family Bifidobacteriaceae; genus Bifidobacterium; species Bifidobacterium vaginale_I. The sequence continues at coordinate 54,408 of CAMPUL010000007.1, read as the reverse complement.
GTGGGATGGGTGCACGTCTCGAACTTCCATAGATGCGCGGTCTCTAGAAAGACCACCAGGACCAAGCGCAGAAAGACGACGCTTATTTGTAACGCCTGCCAAAGGATTGTTCTGATCCATAAACTGGCTAAGCTGAGAAGTTCCGAAGAACTCCTTAATCGTAGCGTTAACTGGTCGAATGTTAATCAACGACTGTGGTGTAATCGCCTCGGCGTCTTGCGTTGTCATGCGCTCGCGCACAACGCGCTCCATGCGGCTTAAGCCAGTACGAATCTGATTCTGTACAAGCTCGCCAACCTGACGGATTCGGCGGTTTCCAAAGTGATCAATATCATCTACGTCTACACGCAACTGCACATCTTCGCCATCGCGCTTTCCTGGGAAAGTCTTTTCGCCAGCATGCAAAGTAACCAAATACTTGATTGTGGCAATAATGTCTTCGCGATTCAAGCTGCGATCGTTGTAATCCGCTTCCAAACCAAGCTTGCGATTAATCTTGTAGCGACCAACGCGCGCCAAATCGTAGCGCTTTGTGTTGAAGTAGAAGGATTCGAGCAAATTGCGACCCGCGTCTGGAGTTGCGGTATCTGCTGGACGAATCTTTCTGTACAAATCTGTAAGAGCATCGTCTTGAGTATCGATTGGCTCTTTTTCTAGAGCGTCGAGAACAAGAGGATAACCCTGGAATGCTTCGGCAATTTCTGACTTAGTCATGCCAATTGCCATTAAGAATACGATTGCAGACTGCTTGCGCTTGCGATCTACGCGCACGCCAAGAACATCGCGCTTATCAATCTCGAACTCAAGCCACGCTCCGCGACTTGGAATGATTTTTGCGCCAAAAACGTCTTTATCGGAAGTGCGATCTTGCGCGCGATCGAAGTACACGCCTGGGGAACGCACAAGCTGAGACACGATTACGCGCTCAGTTCCGCCAATAATGAATGTTCCGTGTGGGGTTTGTAATGGGAAATCACCCATAAAAACAGTCTGGCTCTTAATCTCGCCAGTTTCGCCATTTTCAAACTCTGCATTTACATACAAAGGAGCGGAATACGTGTAATCCTTCTCTTTGCACTCAAGCACAGTGTGACGTGGCTCTTCAAAATATGGATCCGAGAATGTGAGGCTCATTGTCTCAGCAAAATTCTCGATTGGAGAAATCTCTTGGAACACTTCTTCCAGACCAGAGACGTGTGGCACAGTGTGAGTGCCATTTGCCTCATCTTCTTCGACGCGCTTCTTCCAACGCTCGGAGCCGATCAGCCAGTCAAAGCTGTCGGTTTGCACACCGAGGAGGTATGGCACATCGATTGGCTCACAAATGGAGCCGAAATTCACACGATCCGACGCTTTGTGCAATTTAATGTCGTGTTCGTCGGCACGCGCGATGACTTTGGTGGTGTTCGTCGTAGCTTGTTCAGCAGCCAATGGACGTTCCTTTATCGCTAGCTAGTTTTCTTAATCCTTGGGAGCTTTAGAAAATCGCGGCAAACGCGCTTAAAATCAACGATTTTTGGTTTGCGGGCGCCTTCTTCGGTTCCTTGAGTATGCCCGCTATATGACACACCGTGTACAAAGAAGTAATTTTACCCCTTCGCTTCGACTTTTTGCGCCATTTATGCAGGCACTAGCGAACAGAAATAATCACGGGATTACTTTGCAACCCTGCTACGTCTTTATGCTCGATTTGCGCAATATACGTTCCGCGCGAAACCTTAGGCAAATCGGAGTCGTTAGCGCAATTTTCTCCACTCGGCGTGCCAATCGTAGCGTTTGCATTCCAAGTAAACTTTTTATCGTACGAATCGCCTTTTGCCATAAGCAGCGGCTTTAGCGGAATTACGCACATATCTGATTGCCATTGCGGAACAACTGCTTGCGCTTTTTCTTTTATTTTAGATTTAGACGATTTATTTTGCTTATTTGACTTACTACCTTTTGCGCCAGAAGAATCGAAAGCCGCTTGCGATGAATCGCCTGCACTTTGGCCTACAGTCAACACCATTCTTCCGCTCGAAGCGTCAATCCTGCACGAATCATCGCCTTCATAAACAATGTGAGCATTAAACTCTAAACTTCCACCCATTGGAACAGCTTGAGACGAAGAAGATAAATCAATCCTAACGTCTTTTGCGGTGCATTTTTTTATGATTCCAACGGGTCTTGGATCTGGCACAAGTTGTTTAGATAACGTAACGTCTGAATGTTTGTTTATAGCGCTTCCGATTGCTGCAATGCCTTTAAAAACGCTGATTATGCAAAAGATACAAAACACTAAAACAGCCAGCAGCCCCACGCAAACTACGATTCGGCGGCGAATGTACATGCGACGGCGCGCAGCACTAATCTTCCGCTTCGGTTTACGTTTTAACACAGGCATATTAACCATTGTAATGCATGAGTAGTTTTAAGACTATTTTTGGCTATTTTTTGCCATTTTTAAATACTTTTGACTACTTTTGACTACTTACCGCCCTCAAATCCAAGCTGACGCCACGCCTCATAAATGGCGATTGACGCGCAATTTGTAAGATTTAAGCTTCTAAGCGAAGGACGCATTGGCAAGCGAACCTGTTCCGCAACATGCGGGCCAGCCATAATATCCATTGGATCTGGAATATCTCCTGGCTCAGGTCCAAAAAGCAAAATATCGTTCGGCTTATACTCAATATCTGTGTAAAGTTTTGTAGCATTTGCCGTAAACGCAATTATGCGAGAATTTGGCATTGACTCAACAAGGTTTTCAAAATTCGGATGCATAACAACGTGTGCCATATCGTGATAATCAAGACCTGCGCGACGAAGCTTTGTGTCTTGAAGGTTAAATCCAAGCGGCTCTACAAGATGCAAAATCGTACCAGTTACCGCGCAAAGACGAATCGCAGAGCCTGTGTTTCCTGGGATTCTAGGCGAATAGAAGCATAAGTGCGGAGTTTGAGTTTGCGCAGTACTTGCATCTTGCGCACTTAACATAGCATCCATAACGCTGATTGGATTTCCATGCGCATCTGTTACAAGCTCGTCCGGACCGTAATTTGACTTTCGGTAGCCATACTCATACATCTGCTCTACGCGACTTACTGGATTTTGTGCATCTGTGTTTTGTGCGTCTTGCATACTTTTGTCTTCTTTACTTTTATCTTCTTTATTTTTGTATTGCATATTCTTCATGATCACCATGATCACCTCAATAAAATCATCATAATAAAAATAAGCGCAAATCCTGCAAAATCAGCCCACGAGAACACAGCTCCCGTAAACACAACAGCCGTGATTGCAGCCATAACAGGCTCGCTCGCGCCTAAAAGCGTTCCGCGCACAGATCCAACTCTCATAATGCCAGCCAAAAACATCCAATATGCGCCAAAAGTTCCGCCAACAATTGTAAAAGTAAACAGCAAATACGCGCGCAAATCCAAAGGCGGCATTGTTTGCCATGGCTTCACAAATGGCATCATAATAAGGCCTGCAATAATAAACGTGATTCCGTTTACAGTAAGATTTCCCCATTTTGCAATCAATTTAACTGGCATAATCGCAAGCGCCGCCGTACTTGCAGCGTCTGCTAATCCCCACAAAAGTCCCATCAACGGCAACGAAAGAGAGCTAAAATTGCCACCCGTTGCCATAAGCGCAGTTCCTGCAAATGCAAGCAAAACACCAATGTTTTCGCGCAAAGTCGGAGTTCTCTTTGACCGCAAGCACACATAAACAAGCACAAAAAGCAAATTCAGACTTTGCAAAACAGTAGCTGTGCCAGAGTTAGTCCAGTCGATTGTAAAAAGATACGCAACTTGCGTTAAAAGCACACACACGATGCCTGTTACGACTAACATTGGCCATGATTTTTTTGTGCTTAATGCACCAACGAGTTGCTTGCGATTAACAATTGAGGCAACAATTACAAAAAGCACGCCTGCAGCAAGCTGACGAACGCACGCGATTTGCAGCGGACTCACAAGGTATTTAGACATTAGAATCTTAGAAACAGTAGCGTTTGTGCCCCAAAGCGCGCCACCAAGAATTGTTAAGATTATGCCAATCATCATTGTGCGCGGACTATGATCAACTGCAGGATTTGTCTTTTTAGGCTTTATTTTTTGGATATTCTTTACAAAACCAACATCCATGCTAAACACCTTCTAAACTTAAATCCTGTATTTGCTAATAATCTTGTAGTTTTGCGCATATGTAGTAAGTCGCAAATCACAAATCGCAAATCGCTTACTACATATAAAAAATCTACACTATCACATAATCAACAACACGCACATAATCAACAACACGCAATTGCAAGGATTGTATGTGCAATAAATCTATTGAGGTGATTTGAGAATCGCAAAAACGTTACAAACGTCTCACCAATGAGGCAAATCTAACGAAAATCAGCCAAAAAACGTTACAAATGTCTCACGGACAAGACAAATATAACGAATTTCGGTCAAAAAACGTTACAAATGTCGTTAGCGAGCTACGCTTTAAGCGAAAAGGCAGGTCCTGTCGTTAGCGCGGTCTAAGCGCGCTAACGTCTTCGCCGCACGTAAAGTCCACTGGACTTTACGTTTGAGCTGCTCAGCGCTCCGAATTGCCTTCGCGCTACGTTCCAAACGCGAAGGCAGGTCGTCGCGCAACGCGCGATTTTGCATTATCCGCACACTATGTTATCTTATTTAAGTTGTCTTTTGTTGTGTGTTTAGCACAATGATTGATGTGGAGAATTCGCCTAGTGGTCTATGGCGCACGCTTGGAAAGCGTGTTGGTGTAACAGCCTCACGAGTTCGAATCTCGTATTCTCCGCGAGTAGGGGTTCTAGCCAGTACTGTTGGTTGGAACCCTTTTTCGTACTTATATACTTTGCACAGCTTTATTTATACCAGCCTTATTTACGCTTAACGCGCAATAAGTGGCGCTACTTGCGATTCGTAAGCGCGCAAAGCCATATCAATCACATTGTGCATATCGTAGTAACTGTACGTTCCCAATCGCCCACCAAAAACAGTGTTCGGCTCAGCAGCTGCAAGCTCTGCATAGCGCGCATACAAGGCTTTATCTTCCTCAGTATTCACTGGATAATACGGCTCGTCGTCGCGAGTTGCAGCGCGAGAATACTCCTGCCAAACAACAGTCTCCCCAGCTTTAACGCTTTTACCTGGCACAAAATCAGCATCGCAGCTAGCAACGCCGCCAGCCTCGCAATCGCCAACCTCCTCGCGCTCTGGATTAAAGTTCTTAAACTCAATCGCGCGCGTAAACGGAACATCAGCATCTGAATAGTTCATAACTGGGCAGCCAAAATGGTCGCTCTCCTTGTAACGCACTTCCTTAAAGTCAACGGTACGCCACTTTAACTCGCCAAGCGCGTAATCAAAATACCTGTCCACTGGCCCCGTATAAACCACTGGCACTCCAGCTTCCGCCAGCGCGCGCTTGTTAAACGGCTGAGACTCGTCGAAAAAGTCCACGCCAAGCGAAACATGAATTAGCGGATTATCAATCATGCGCTGCATCCAAGCCGTATATCCGTCCGTTGGCAAGCCTTCCCAAGTGTCTTTAAAGTAGCGATTATTGTAGTTAAATCGCACAGGCAAACGCTTAATAATTCCAGCAGGCAGCTTAGAAGGATCCGTTTGCCACTGTTTTGCTGTGTAATTCTTAATAAACGCCTCGTAAAGCGGGCGCCCAATTAGGCTAATACCCTTATCGTTCAAATTTTGCGGATCTTTGCCAGCAAACTCCCCCGCTTGGCTTGCAATAAGCGCCTTTGCTTCTTCTGGAGTGTAGTGCGCATGGAAAAACTGGTTAATCGTACCTAAGTTGATTGGCAACGAATACACTTCGCCATTGTGAGTTGCATAAACGCGATGCACGTAGTTAGTAAACGTTGTAAAGCGGTTCACATAATCCCACACGCGCTTATTGCTTGTGTGGAAAAGATGCGCGCCATACTTGTGAATTTCGATTCCCGTTCGCTCGTCAAAATACGAGTAAGCGTTGCCGCCAATGTGATTACGCACGTCAATAATCTCAACGCGAGCGCCAGCGCGTTCTGCAGCCTGCTGAGCTACGGTTAAGCCGAACAATCCTGCTCCAACAACTACTAAATCTGGATATTCTTGCAACTTTGCATTATTTTTTTCGTTCATTTTGCGCCTACTTCATATTTTTGATTTTGTAATCGTAGATTATTTTTTCAAGATTCCTAACACACGCCATAGTAAAACATTGCGCGCGCTGTAAAATCGTAAGCTTTTTAACAGCTGATTTAGCAAATTTTACGTCTTTAGCATAATTTTTTTCGTATATTTTTTGGAGTTCTGCGTCGCTATTTTTTCCGCCATCAAGCGTATTTTCCCCACTTTTCAGCGCGCATCGCTCATACCTCAAGTTTCCAACCATTGTGTAGTAGCTTCTTGCTGGCACAACATTGTGTTCTAAGCATAAATCCCAATTTGCTCGAACGGCATCAATATGATCGTGATAAAAACCTGCGTCTCGCATTTTATGCGTTACGGAATCCGCGCGCTGCAACCAGTAATACAGCACTGCATCCACATGCACAACGCAATTCATGCGCGAGTACAGAACGCTTGCCATTGCCGTGTCTTGCGCAAACTTTCCTTCGGGGAATCGCACTCCCTCCCAGATTTCTCGCTTGTACATCCTGCACCAATTCGCTTCGTTAAAGTAGCGCGCCTCGCTGTTTTTGCCGAGCTTGTTTCCGATTATTCTAAATATTTTGCAAAATACAGTTTGATACGCTTTTAGAGGATTTTTTACGATTTTTATTTGAGGCATGTTCTCTAAACGCTTGGTTGCTGGCGACTTTTCCGAACCCAAGCCATCCTCACCTAAACCACGCGCACCCAAGCCAGCTTCTTTTTTAATCTGCTCTAAGCTACTTAGCCCAAATTGGCGCCATTTTGCTTTGCTCATACTAGCTCCGCTTTGCAAAATAGCGTTTAGCAAAATCTCAATATTTTTGCAATCTAAAATATCGTCATTGTCTGCAAACGCTATAAATTCCCCACTCGCTGCATCAAGCCCTGCGTTCTGCGCGCGCGATATTCCGCCGTTTTGTTGGTGTATTACTTTAACTCGCGAATCTTTTGATGCGTATGAATCGCAAATTTTACCCGAGTCGTCTTTTGATCCATCGTCTACCAAAATCAGCTCTATGTTTTTGTACGTTTGCGCAAGAATCGAGTCCACGCATCCGCTCAAATACTTTGCAGAATTGTAGACTGGCACGATTATAGAAACTAGCGGATTTTCGTTTTTAGCGTAATTTTCCATTGCTATCCTTTCAAAACCGCGTTCTGCTCTGCTTTGCTAGATGAGATTTTGCGCATTTGACGAATCTTTTTCTGCCCATCCTTAAATCCGCGTATCATCGCGCGAATTTTCGCAAATTTATTCTTTTCCCACAACGCAACGAAAATCATATCTCGCACAACCGCGCGTAACGACTTAGCGTACGAATATGTTCCCATTTTGTAGTCCACTACTTGCATATTTCGCGCTATGTAGTACTTGCGATTTGCGTTGTGATTCCACACAATTGGGTGTTTTATAATCAAGTTTATTGAGCGCGCTTTGCCGATTTGGTGTTCCATTATAACGTTTTGGCACTCTACGATTTTCCAGCCAGCGCGCGCAAGTCGCCTTGAAAAGTCGAAGTCTACTCCGTCGATTTCTAGCCATTCGTCAAATCCGCCGATTTTAGCCCACGCTTCTACGCTTGTTAAGCTTCCAGACGTTATACATTCGTCTTCGTGGCATTTACTGTGTAAAATCGTGCCGTCTAAACGGTTTTTTAGCAAAGAGCATACAATTGCGATTTTTGAATTTTTTGCATTTTTTGCATTTTCAAGATTTTCCAGTATTTTCTTGTATTCGCTAATCATATTGCTTGGCACAACAGAATCGTCGTTAAGCGTTAGCACCCAATCAAATCCTTGCGATTTTGCCCATTCAAACACTTGCGTTAGTGCTTTTGCAAAACCAATATTTTGACTGTTTTTAACTAAAGTCACGTTTGCGTATTTGCTTACAACTTCTTGCAAACCTTTAACGTTTTTAGACGCATTGTCTACGATTATTACACGCTCTACTTGATTGCATAGCGCTTCTAAACACGTACTCACGTCTGTTAAAGTTGGATTATAGGTGATTATTCCAGAACAAATACGCATCTTAGTCCAAACTGCAATTCTTGCTGCTACTATCACTGCTACTATCACTGCGATTTCTCACAGCACTTTCAACACGATTCTTGCTACCACTTTTCACGCAACATTTGCTCGCAAAACCAACAATCAAGTTTGTAAAACGCTTGAGTATTACAGAAAGCACAAGAATTACCGCAAACTCTGCGATTAGCAATCCGTAAGCTTGCCAGCGATTAAGCCACACAGGGTATATTACTGTAAACACTTGCATTATCAACACATGGTGTACCAAAAAAATCGGGTACGAATATGCGGATATAAACTTTGTACACGCGCTTAATGGCTTAAAACTTTTAACAAGTTCACCAATATAAGAAAGCAGCAAGAAAGCAAATATTCCTACAATCGTAACGGCAATATTGCCTTGCAAAACATGCGTTAATTGTTGTGCTGCAAGAATCACAAAAGATACTGCAGCAAGCCAATGCGGCACTTTTTTAATGAACTTTACAAAAATCATGCCGAATACTAATTCTGGCAATCTTGTTGTTAAAAGAATGTCGGACGGCACTCGTGGAATCTGGTAAAACATAAAGAACACAACTGTTACAGCATATAGAGCCAACACAATGCACACAGTTGTTATTGGCATTTTGTTTACGCCAACTCTTAAAAGAGGGAACACTATGTAAAACAGTATTATGAATCCTAAGAACCATTCTCCTAGAACATAAAAAGTCCCTACACCGAATGCAGCAGCATAACCATCCATTCCAAAAAGCGAAAAAATTGCTGTTATTTTATGCCTTGGTACAAAAATATAGCCATTATTGCGAATAAACAGTAAAATATTCGCCACAACAAATGCCACCCAAAACATTGGATACAATGTTTTTGCGCGCTTTGTGTAGAATGTGCGCAAATCCAGGCTTTCTCTATCCCCGTAGTTGTACATAAGAGCAGCGCCAGAAATAATCAAAAATAGCGATACTCCTAGCCCACCAATGTAGATTCCAAATGGCCTATTTACAAAGAATCGCGTAGGCTCCAAATACGGATTGTTAAAATGAGTTACAACAATCAAAATCGCAGCTATTGCGCGAATCCAATCCAAATAGAAAAGTCGCGGTTTTCTTGCGCGCGCGCGAGCGCATTTTTGCACGTCTGTATTTACGCTTATATCACTCATCTTCTTTACCTTCACTACCAACGTTACCTTTACGACCAATGTGCACAATTCTTTGAGCTATGTACAAAGTCTTATAAAATACGCGTTTTGCCATACTTCTTAACACTCTTAAAGCAGCGTAGCGGAAGCGCTTTCCGCGCATTATTTCTCTACAAGTTTCTTCCAAGTTGCGTCTAATCCATGGCGTGCTCACAGATTTCGTGAGTTCTCGCACATCGAATTCGAGATTCGTCATTTCTATTCGCGCAAAGTGGTCCGAAAATATGTATGCGTCATAATATCCGTTGGCTTGCGGCACATATCCGTATGCTCGTTCTATAAAGTGCAACAACGTTCCGTCTATTTTTAGCGGTTCTGCTGGAAAATCTTCGTAAGTCCACTTTCTATCCAATAGTCCTCGCATAGCTTTTGTGCGGAACCAAAACATTGTGCCAAGTGGAGCTATAGCGTCTTTATTTTCGTCTAGCGGAACGCTAATTCCTAACTTTTTTTCTAGGAACTTCTTTGTGCCTTCAAAGTTTGGACCCCAAGTGTACGTAAATCCTGGGAAGTAGTCTGCGTGGTTTGGCGGCGTTGGCATTGCCATTCCAAGTCGCGGATGCGTTTCAAACAGATTTATAACGTTTTGCACATACTCTTTGCTTGCAAGAATATTCTCAAAGCACTTGTACGCAAAGCCATCGCCTATGCTTCTAGGCGATAATTGCGTAACTTTTTTATCGTGAGCAAAGCATACGTAATCGTACTTCATAAGGTCCGCACCGCCGCCAACTAAAAATGCGCTTACATCTCTACCACGATTTTCAATCAATCGAACATCCACATTATATGGAAGATGTTTCACGCGTTGTTTCACGATTTGTTGATTTTCTTTCGATCCTACAGTTAGGATAATATCCGATCCTTCTGGCATAGATTGCACATATTGAATCGTTTTTTCAAGCAAATCCATGTAATACAAGTGCATGCACAACGCGACTTTTGGCTTAGATGTAGCTGTTGATGAGCTTTCTACAATCTGATTTTGTGGCAAAATGTATCGCAAATGAAGATTCTTCATCAAATCTGCCATATTCATGCTTCGTAAAGCATTTTCCCAAATCAAATCCGTGTTGTAATCCGTGTGGTCACGCAAATACTCGTATAAGTCTAATGCTGGGTTTCCAACGGATTGCGTAGAAACATCGGAGTAATCGTGGAAGAAAGACCTGCGCTTAAAAATCGGGCAACGCTTATATTCCACAATCTGCCTTGCAGCATACGTTATTGGACCATAAGAATAGCCTTCTAAATCACTCGTATCAACGTATACAGACCACTTGTAACCCTTATCTGCAAATCGCTTTGTAAACACAGATTCATGCAATCCAACCGACTCAAAGTAGCTGTTGATTGGTGGAAGATTATTCCAATAATCCTGAAAATCTTTAGATTGAACAAAGCTTTTTCTGTATGCGTGAAAATGCGATTGAATATGTTCTGGCAAATATCCGTACGGACTGTATCCAAACGGGTCTCCATTAACCTTATGAAACTTTGTTATGCCCCAAAAATCAAGGTCTTTTGCGTTCATAGCGTTAAACATTTCGCTAAACGGATAAACTGGCCCCATAATCGTAGCGTTAAATAACACTACTTCATCAAACTTTTCCAACTCTGCCCAACCGTAAGAGTCCATTGCGGTTTTGTACGCCCACACGTCAAAACCTTTGTTTTCGCGCAAAATAAACTTGTTTGCATAGCTTTTAAGCATCGCTTTGCTTGGTTCGTCTATTTTTCCGTTTACTACAATCGCAAGCTCGTTAAAGAATGGTTTGAATCCGTCAAGCAGCGTAGACACATAGCGGTCTGCGTGACCTTGTGCATCGTAGAAGAAGAAAATGCCCAAGCGCTTTGGATTTTCCAAAATCATGTTATCTCCTGATTTACCTTTAATTATCCTTGATTATTCTATTGTGTAATTTTGTATTTTGTTTAGTCTCAAATTTATTTTTTAGACTTTATTTATCATTCTTTGATTTAGTTAAGTTTTTAACCATATTTTTTATCTTTTTTGCAAAACGCTTATAAGCTGGCATTGCATCATAACGTTTTTGCTCTTCAATTTGCAAACGTTTTTGTTCTTCTTCATATTTTTGCTGATGAACCTGCATAATATGCAAAGACATTAAGTCTACTTGCTTATCGTAAGTTGTGTTTTGCGGATCTTTAAAACTATCTGGTTTAATATTTCTATAAACGTTAAGAAGAGCATCACACACTGAACCGTGTTTTATTATGCAATCGCTTTCTACAACTTGATTCATAAGGTCTACAAGCTCTTCGAGAACAATTAAGCACGCGCGTTCTAATCCCCATGTTTCAATAACAGCGTTTATTGCTTCTGCAAAATCCTCGACTTTTAGACGTGTAAAGAACTCATCTTTTACTATTTTTAATCCACGATTATCAAACCATTTTGCAGCTTCTTCAATGGTTTGCTTGCGACTTTTCAGCGCGCAATCGTCGAAAGAATCATTAACAAAAGCACCGTTGGAATCGTTAACAAAATCACCAGCAAAATCGTAAACAGCACTTACAACATCTTTAACGCTGCGTTGTTCTACAGTGAATTTTTCAACGCTTATTTTAGATCTTCCAGAAATTCCTCTGCCAATATGGTATTTAAGCGCGCGAAACGCTGTTAAGTCTTTTAACGTTTGAGCAAAAGCTACAATAGCAAAATATTCGTAAGCATCTTCTGCTTTAGAAAGTCGTGTTGAAACTGTTTTTTTGAACGCATCTCTAACTAAATCGCCCTTAAAAAGCGCTGTTATAACATTCCAAGGTGTCCAATGCGGAAAATCACTAGAAAACGTTGATTTAATAATATTATCGCCAGTTTGGTCACCATTATTTTGCGCATACATTTGATCGTAGCTGTATGCAAAATCCTCGTCCGCTTTGCCTTCTGGATGAATAGAAACACCAAAATGCAATATATCTGCAGGATGACTACTAACGTACGAGTAAAGAACTTCGCAAGCTTTAATCTCAATCTCATCGTCTGCATCAACAAAAAGAACGTAATCCCCAATAGTTTCCTGAACACCAGTTTTACGCGCAACGTGTCTGCCGCAATTATGTTCTTTAGCAATAATTTTTACTCTGGAATCTTTCTTTTCGTAATCGCGCAAAATTTGCAAAGTATTATCTGTACTAGCATCGTCAACAACAATAATCTCAATGTTTTTAAGAGTTTGATTAATAAGAGAATCCATGCACTGCTTAATATACGGTTCTTTGTTGTAAGCAGGAACCACTATGGAAATTGCAGGATTCATATCGTCTCCATTGCACACTAATCGGTAAAACAGCACAAATCATATCTATTGTACTACTAAACGTAATCCTTATAGCTTGTTGAACATGTATAGAATCTTTAGAATCTTATAATACAATTGTAAGTAGCGCATGTAGATTAAACGCATAGAAGGATTGTAGTATGAATCAAGCAGACTCTAGTTGCATTAAAGAATTAAACACTAATCAACTACAAGATTCAGCTACACTCGAAAAATGCGGCAAAAAAAGCAACGCAACTAGCGCAACTGGAGCAATTATAGAAAAAACGTATTCTTTTAACGGCTTTCTTGATTTTTGCAAATCTAATGTTGCAGAACTTGCAATAAGCGCGATTTTCTTGATTATTGCATACGGTCAAAAAGCTTTTTCTAACACTTTTTCTATAGACACAGAAGAGATGATCTCTAGATCTAAGGCTCTTTACAATTCTTGGATTCGCCTAGAACGCTTTGGATTGCTAGCTTTTAAGTACGTTACAGGAAGGTACTGGTATAACAATTCATTAGCTGGAATCTTAATGATTCTTGCACTTTTTGCCTCCGCAACAACATGGGCATATTTGTTTAGCAAAGCGCACAATTTAGGCGCAAAATTCCACCCAGCTTTATTTATGATTCCGTTTATAAGCGCTCCTATTCTTGCAGAAATGCTTGGATTCTTGCTTATGGGAGATGACGTAGCTTGTGCGCTAATGTTTGTTAGCATATCGCTTATGTGTGCGCATAACGCGTACCAAAATCGCAAGCAACTTAAGACTCTTTTAACGTACGCATTAATGGCTCTGATTTTTGCAATTTTTGGTTTTACTCTCTACTTAGCAATGACTACTGTTTTTGTTGCTGGAACAGCCATGATTGCACTAATGATTAAAGGAGACTATGCGTGCAAATTCAAGAACATAGTAAGCTACGTTTTTACGTATATTTGCGTGTTTATAGCAAGCTATGCATGCTATGTGATTTTGAACAAAATTGTTATAGCCGCCAACCACACATTCACAGATCCGTACATTAAAGAACAAATGCGTTGGGGTAAAGACCCTATAACAAAAATCATTCATACTATACTTTCGCATGCAAAAAACATGTATCTAGGAAGAACAATATTCCATAGCGCATTTATAACAATTGCATTAATCTCTTTAGTGTTATTAACTATTGTTCAAGTGATTCGTAAAGAGCTTAACGCTTTTACTATTATTTTTGCTATTGCTATAGTTGCAAGCCCTATGATGATGAGCGTAATACTTGGCACATCTGGAATAGCGCGAACGGAACTAACATACCCGCTTGCTGGCGCTTTTGCATGCATGTATTTGTTACATTACATTACGCAATTTAGTAAAAAGACTTTAACAACGATTATTGCGTGCGTTCTTCTTGCAATTATTGGATTAAGTCAGTCGTTTACAGTAAATCGCTTGTATTACACGGAATACATGACTTACAACCGAGACTATTACATTGCTCAAGATGTTGCTAGAAGAATAGAAGTACTACAAGCAAATCATAAAAATCCGCTTAAAGTAATATTTGTTGGCAATCACATATCGGACTACAATCCTAGCGAATTTAAGTCAGATCAGCTTGAACTTATTGGGCGATCAATGTTTGAGATTGGATTCTCAACTCTTCACGGCACATGGGTAAAAGCTGGTTTTATACGCTCAGCTACTGGATTTAAGATGGAAACTCCTGTATTAGAATCCGCTTATATAAACGCAGAAGAGGCCGTACAAAATCTGCCTTCTTGGCCTTCGAATAAATGCACTACTGTTTTAGATAACAAGTATATAGTCGTAAAATTCTCTGAACCAGTGCAAAATAAGCATTAAGTAGGAGTTAGATATTTAGATATTACTAAATAGTAGTTTCAATCTCGTAACGTGGGCGATGCTTAGATTCCATGTAAATCTTTCCAATGTATTCGCCCACAATGCCGATTGAAAGCATAATCAATCCGCCAATAAACCACATTGAGAACATAACAGAACCCCAGCCAGCAACTGCTTTTCCTTGCAAAACGGAAGCTATTACGTAAACAAATACACATAGCGAAACTAAAATAGACGCGAATCCTGCAAATGTTACAAAACTCAAAGGCTTAGTAGAAAAAGACGTAATGCCATCTATAGCAAACGAAATCATCTTTTTAAGCGGATACTTAGACACACCAGCTTTGCGCTTACCACGCACATACTCAACTTTTGTTGACTTAAAGCCAATCGATGGCACTATACCACGCAAGAAAAGATTAACTTCTTTGTATTCCAAAAGAGCTTTCAACGCATTCTTGCCCATAAGTCTATAATCGGCATGATTTGGAACGGTTTCTGCACCCATCCACTTAAAAACACTGTAAAAAGCTAATGCAGTGTTGCGCTTAAACCACGTGTCTGTTTCTCTAGACGAGCGAACGCCATACACAACCTCGTAGCCTTCCACATATTTTGCAATAAATTGATCAACAACATCAACATCGTCTTGCAAATCAGCGTCCATGGAAATTGCAGCATCACAACCCGATTTATATGCTGTAGTTAAGCCAGCAAGCAAAGCATTTTGATGACCACGATTATGCGCAAGCTTTACACCACCAAAAAGCGAAGGATTCGACTGGTGTAAATCGCAAATAATATTCCAAGTTGAATCTCTAGAACCATCATCCACAAAAAGAATACGGCTAGAATTCGAAATAATCTTATTTTCAATAAGAAAAGTAACTTTGCTTAAAAGAATACTAGAAGTTTGCGGAAGAACAGGCTCCTCATTGTAGCAAGGAAGAACAAAATATATGCATGGACGTTTGCCGTTTTGCAATGTTTCACGCAACGTTAATCCTTTCTAAAAACCATAATTTAGCATTAAAAATCCAGAAAAGTGACGATTTTCAATAACTATTTTAGAAAATCACTCATAATCTTTTGGATTTTGCTATTATCTCCCCAAACTGCTGGAGAATCGTATGGTCTATCTGGGAATGCACCATACTCAAGCGAAATATCAAGATTATTCTCGCGAATGTAGCGCTCAACGCGATCTGCAAGCGAAACAGGCTCCCCCGTGCAGCAATTAATTACGCCATTTACTTTATCTTGCAAAACGGTTGCAGCAATTTGCTTAGCTAACACGTCTACATTAATAAAGTCGTATTTGTTTTTGCCAGTAGTAAACGGGAAAGTCTTCTTGCCATCTTGAGCAGCTTGAAGAAGCTTAGAGAAAATAGAGTTTCCACGAGCGTCGTCGCCCACAATGTAGTACGCGCGAATCCATTGAACAGTAGCGTCATACTCTTTGCCCAAAAGCAAAGTAGCTTCACGCAAAGCGTTCTTAGAAATGCCATACATAGAAGCTGGCTTGCAAGGCGTGTTCTCGTCAATAGCGCCCTCCCAGTAGCCAACTTCGTGCATAGAGCCCATAACGGCAATCTGCTTTAGGCCGCCTTGAAGCATAATACGAATAAAGCGGTAATGGTTCGATAAATCTTCCATGTGCGTGTCTGCAGCATGCTTAAAACCGTTGCGCCAAGCCATGTGCAAGCAAACGTCTGGGGAACCAAGCTTTGTGAACAAATCAGCATCATCGCTAAAAATATTCGCTTCAATACGCGTTGCACGCTCATCAACACCGTCTAAACGCAAGTCGGAAGCAATTACGCTAGCACCTGCATCTAAAAGAGCTTTAACAACGTGACGACCAATATACCCACCAGCACCAGTAACAAGAATTCGCTTACTCATAATTTTTCAGTTTAGCAGCGTATAAAAACTTTCAAACATGCCAAAATAAATGGAACAAGATAATCACAAAATAATCACATAAAAATCACAACATAATTACATTAACAATTAATCTAAAAGCTAAAATTATTACATGTTATGCTGCGTATAACATCGCGTATAATATTGCGCATAATTTAACCGAATATTTGACCAAATATTGAATCAAATATTGAATCAAATCAATCCCCAAATGTAAACTTAACAAAGTTATATGTGCATACACACTGCAAATTTGTAAGAAAGGCAGCGATGACAACAAAGTCTGACGCCATCTATCACCCTGGTAGAAGCAAAGGTCTGATTGACATTCCAAGATACCTTTATTTGCTTGACTTACTTGTAAAAAAAGAAGTACGAATAAGATATCGCGGTTCTTGGCTCGGTATGGCTTGGACGTACGTAAAGCCAATAACGCAATTTGTAGTGTTCTACGTTGCAATGGGGATTTTCTTAGGACTTGGTCGCGGAGGCGGAATTCAAGCCTACCCACTGTACCTTTTTAGCGGAATCATAGTAACAAACTTTTTTGTAGAAGCATTCTCTAATTGCACAAGATCAATACTTTCTAATGCTGGCTTAATACAAAAAATCTATCTTCCTAGAGAGCTATTCCCACTTGCATCGCTACGAGTTGCTTTTGTACACTTTTTCCCACAAGTAATCGTGCTTATAATCGGAGCTTTATGCATGGGGTGGATCCCAGATTTTGCAGGCATAATAGTGGCAATAATCGGATTTATTAGCGTATGCACGTTTGCGTTTGGTCTTGGATTATTCTTTGGAGCAATCAACGTTTTTTACCGAGATGCAGAAAATATTACAGACTTGGTAGCAATGGTTGCTGTATGGCTTGCACCGTGCTTCTACACGTGGCAAATGGTTGCAGCTCACGCACCACGATGGGTTTTAGAGATGTATTATGCAAATCCTATTGCAATAAGCGTTGAAGCATTCCACCGCGGATTCTGGCTAAATGCCACAGATCACACTTTCCAATTTGCAGGATCTTGGTCTTTAAGACTTTGCGAAAGCCTTGTAGTTGCATTTGCTGTACTACTTATCGGCGAAGTCACATTTAGACATCTTGAAGGCAAGTTTGCTCAAGAAATTTAAGCTTACTAAGATTTGGATTTTACTTTTAAAAGCAGCAGGAGTTATATATGAATAAGTCTTCCAACACACTTCCAGAAGACGTTGTGTTAAGCGTTTCTAACGTTACTAAACAATTCTCGCTGCGAGCAAATCATTCGATTAAAGAGTCGATTGTAAACTTGCTAACACCGCCATCTAAAAAGCACGAGACACAAAACTTTACAGCTTTAAGCAATGTTAGTTTTAATATTAAACGCGGCGAAACCGTTGGGCTAATAGGCATGAATGGCTCTGGAAAGTCCACTATGCTTAAAATGCTTTCTGGAGTTATGCAACCAGACGAAGGCGAAGTTTTTGCGCGCGGAAGAATCGCAGGACTAATCGAAGTTGGAGCAGGATTTGCTGCCGACTTAACTGGTCGCGAAAACGTGTATCTTAACGGCGCAATACTTGGAATGACAAAAGAAGAAATAGACGATAAATACCAATCAATAGTAGACTTTAGCGAAATAGAGCCTTTTATGGATACAGAGGTTAAGTTCTACTCTTCGGGAATGTTCCTTAGATTGGCGTTTTCTGTAGCAGCGCACAGCGATCCAGACATTTTCTTAATCGACGAAATTCTTGCAGTTGGAGACGAAGCTTTTCAACACAAGTGCATAACAAGGCTTAAAGAGCAGCAAAAACGCGGGCAAACAATGGTGATTGTTTCTCACAGCGAAGATCAAATTAAGCAACTTTGCTCCCGTTGCATAGTGCTGTCTCATTCGCACATGATTTACGATGGCCAAACCGAGCCAGCGTTTAACGCAATGCGAGAAAGCTTAAACAATAAAGCTTAAACGAAAATCTTAAGCAATAAAACTTAAAAAAAACATAAACAATAATCAAAACTAAAAAGGCAAAAGGCATATAAGAGGATATTATGGAAAGCATGAGTAACACAACAAACTTTGAGCCAAAAAACATAATTGTAACTGGCGGATGCGGCTTTATTGGGTCTAATTTTGTGCACTATGTAGTGAACAATCACCCAGAAACACACGTAACAGTATTAGACGCGTTAACATACGCAGGAAATATTGAAAACATTGCAGGATTGCCAGAAGATAGAGTTGACTTTGTGCACGGCAATATTTGCGATGCCGAGCTTTTAGATAAGATTGTTCCAGGGCACGACGCGATTGTGCACTACGCTGCAGAATCGCACAACGACAACAGCATTGCAAACCCAGAACCATTCCTTAAAACAAACGTTGAAGGCACTTTTAGACTACTAGAAGCAGTTAGAAAATACGGGATTCGCTACCACCACATTTCCACCGATGAAGTGTACGGAGATTTGGCATTAGATGACCCAGCTAAATTTACGGAAGAAACGCCATACCACCCATCAAGCCCATACAGCTCAACAAAAGCAGCAAGCGATATGTTGGTGCGCGCATGGACTCGCACATATGGTTTGCATACAACAATCAGCAATTGCTCAAACAACTATGGACCATATCAGCATGTTGAAAAGTTTATTCCGCGACAAATCACAAATATTCTAGAAGGCATTAAGCCAAAGCTGTATGGCCAAGGCTTAAACGTTAGAGATTGGATTCACACAGAAGACCACAGTAGTGCTGTTTGGACAATCCTAACAAAGGGAGAACTTGGAAACACCTACTTGATTGGCGCAAATGGCGAGAAAAACAATATAACAGTTTTGCGCATGATTCTAGAAATGATGGGCAAAGATGCAAACGACTTTGAGCTTGTAAAAGACCGCCCAGGTCACGACCGCCGCTACGCGATTGACAGCACAAAGCTACAAACGCAACTCGGATGGAAGCCAAAGCACACAGACTTTACAACAGGCTTAGAGCAAACAATTAAATGGTACACAGAAAATCGCGCGTGGTGGGAAGGCGCTAAAAGCGCGACGGAAGCAAAGTACAAAGCTCAAGGTCAGTGAATCGTCTAAAAGCTTACAAACTTTGTAAAGTCAGGGTTTGTAAGCTTTTTTAGGTTTGCAAAAGTCAAGTCTGCTTATATGCAGCTTGTATGCAATAGTTTGCAAATCTAACAAAAAAATCTAGTCGCAAATCTAATCAAAAATAAAGAATTTGTAGGATGCTATGGAATTTGAAAAAGAACTAAGCGTTACAAAAACCAATATTCCAGGTTTAATCGTGTTTAATCTTCCAGTACACGGAGATAACCGCGGATGGTTCAAAGAAAACTGGCAGCGCGCAAAAATGACGGCTCTAGGACTCCCAGACTTTGGACCCGTACAAAACAACATCTCGTTCAACGAAAAACGCGGAGTAACCAGAGGCATCCACGCAGAACCATGGGATAAATACATAAGCATTGCTACTGGAGAAGTATTTGGAGCATGGGTAGATTTAAGACCAGGTGAAAGCTTCGGCCAAGTGTACACAACCACACTAAACCCTAGCAAAGCAATCTACGTGCCTAGAGGCGTAGGAAACAGCTTCCAAGCTTTGCAAGATGGCACAGCATACACTTACTTAGTAAACGCACATTGGTCGCTAGAGCAAAAGAAAACATACACTTTTGTAAACCTTGCAGACCCAGATTTACACATTAATTGGCCAATACCTTTAGAAGAATCCGAACGAAGCGAAGCTGATTTACACCACCCAATGCTAAAAGGCGCAAAGCCAATGGCGCCAAAACGCACTCTTGTAACTGGATGCAACGGTCAACTTGGTTGTGCAATACAAAACTATGCTAAAGAGCATGATTTAGAAGGATTTGAGTACGTAGACTTAGATAGCTTCGATATAGCGAATAAAGACGATTATAGCCGCTACGACTGGGATTTGTACGGAACGATTATTAACACAGCAGCATACACGTCTGTAGATGGCGCACAAACGCCACAAGGACGAAGAGCCGCGTGGAATAGCAACGTTAAAGGAGTGGCAAATCTTGCAAAAATAGCGCAAGAACACCACATTACTCTTGTGCACATCTCAAGCGACTATGTTTTTGACGGCACTCAAGAAAATCACAAAGAAAACGAAGATTTTGCACCACTAGGAGTGTACGGCGAAACAAAAGCTGCAGCGGATTCTCTAGTAGCAAACGTTCCACAGCATTATATTATTCGCTCAAGTTGGATTGTTGGGCAAGGACGAAACTTTGTAACGCGCATGATTGACTTTGCAAACCGTTGCAAAAATGGCGAATCTGTTAGCGTTCAAGCTCCAATAGACCAAACTGGCAGACTCACTTTTGCAAGCGACTTAGTAAAAGGCATGTTCCATCTTCTAAACACGCAAGCACAATACGGAACATACAATCTTACAGGATCTGGCAGAATCGCGTCTTGGCACGATATTGCTAAAAAAGTATTTACACAACTTAATGTAGACACAAGCAAAATCGAAGCAAACCGAGTAGACGATTACACGCGAACATCTAATGGTTCTCCTAGACCACACAAGTGCGCGCTTGACTTACAAAAAATCGAGTCCACAGGATTTATGCCAGGCGATTGGGAAGATTTGCTTGAATCTTACGTAAATAGAATTGAACAAAACAACAAGTAAAGGATGTTTCAAAGATGAAAGGCATTATTCTTGCTGGCGGTTCTGGCACACGCCTATACCCACTTACTACCGTAACGTCTAAGCAGCTTTTGCCAGTGTACGACAAGCCAATGGTGTATTACCCTCTTAGCGTGCTTATGATGGCTGGAATCCGAGATATTCTTGTGATTTCTACTCCTCAAGACTTGCCGAATTTTGAAAGGCTGCTTGGAAGCGGAGAGCAATTTGGAATCAACTTATCTTACAAAGTTCAACCATCGCCAGACGGACTTGCTCAAGCATTTATACTCGGAGAAGAGTTTATAAACGGCGATTCTTGCGCGCTCGTGCTTGGAGACAATATATTCTACGGAAATGGCTTGGGAGCAATTCTAAAGCACGCTGCAAGCGTAGAACACGGCGCTACAGTGTTTGGCTACTACGTAGACGACCCAGAAAGGTACGGCGTTGTGGAATTTGACGAAAATCACAAAGCCGTTAGCATAGTAGAAAAACCAAAACACCCAGCATCAAACTATGCTGTTACAGGCTTGTACTTCTACGATTCTAGAGTTACAGAGTTTGCAAAACAAGTTAAGCCGAGTGCGCGCGGAGAGCTTGAGATTACAGATCTTAACAAAATGTACTTAGAAAATGGCTCGCTAAACGTTATGACGCTTGGTCGCGGATACGCATGGCTAGACACTGGCACAATGGACTCGCTTTACGAAGCTGGCGAATTTGTGCGCACAATAGAGCGAGCGCAAGGGCTGCCAATCGCAGTGCTTGAGGAGATTGCGTACGAGAATCAATGGATTAGTCGCGAGCGTTTGCTTGAGTCGGCGCAAAAGTATGGCAAAAGCAATTATGGCAAGCACTTAAAGCAGGTTGCGGAAAATCGCATTATTATATCTAAAGATTTGTTTGCGGAGTAAAACGGATTAAAAAAGGTTTGTTTGCGATTCTCCATTATTCACGCGCACTATTCGCGCGGATTAGTGGCAAATCGCAAGCAACCGCACGATAAATAACAAAAGATAAATCACAAAAGACAAGGGGTCAGATGCGTAATGCATCTGGCCCCTTGTTAGGGATAGAAGAAGTTCTTTAATTATACACCAAAGGCGTAAGTTTTGCTATCCCTAAGCGTGCCATTTTCTGAATAAGCTTCAAAATGTGTCCAATAAATCCCTGGTTTAGGATTCCACAATGCCCATGGACCCTTAAATTGGCTTACCCATTGCTTGGCGTTATAATCGTAAATCTTAATAATCGTATATCCATTAGGATTATTTGTTACAGCTCCCAAAAGAACTCTATTCCCTTGCCAAGCTGCATAAGTGCCAGAAACAACCGTTTTTTCGTCTGCCTCACGCTCAAGAGGATTGTTTACTTGGTAGTGGAAAGCAATTGTTTTAGTTCCAAGAGACTTATAAGTGTAAGCATCGCGAACCTCGCAATGAAGCCAATAATCGCCATTGCTTGTTACCCAAGATGCCCAATTGCCAACACTCCAATCAGAGATTGTACGCCATTGCTTGTTATACAAATCGTAAGAAAGCCAACGATATTCCAAGCGTCTATTCAAATTGCCTGTAACAGCAGCTCCAACAGCAATATCGTTATTACGAATAATCCATGTAAAGTCTACGTTAGTTTGCGTTACTGGAGAATTTGGACCAGTTCCAAACGCGCTAACGTCAACATTTCCATCAATACCAGATATGCAAGCCTTAGACGTGTACTGCCATCCGCGCAACGCCGTTCTAATGTTAAATAGCGGAGTTGCACCGTAGCTAGCGACCCAACTTGCGCGATCGTGAATGTATTGCGAATTAAGCGGGCCTTTCAAATAGTTTGCATATGAGTAAATGCCAAGATTTGTGTATCCTGCGTTATACAACTGATTCCACCAAGACGAAACAATGTTTTGGTAAACATATGGGCTAGTTGGAGCGGTGTGACCAGCCCAAACCCATTTTTCAAGATCGTAGTAAACAGGATAAGAAAGGTCGCCTGGGCTAACGCCTGCACGCCTAAGAAGACTTGCAACGTCTGCGCCCTCGTTAGCGCCATCTTCTGGTTTTTCGGCGTAAGAATACATGTAGATTCCAAATGGAATACCTAAACGCTTGCACTCTCTAATATTGCGCAAAGCGTATTTATCGTAGCCATTTTCCCATCCGTAGCTAATTCGTATAATCGCGCCTTCTACGCCAGCTGCCTTAGCTGCAGCCCAGTCGATTTCTTTTTGATGTTCGGAAACATCAATCACGCCACTAGCGTTGTATGCGAACAGACTTCCATTGCCATCGTAAAACGCCTGAGTTCCGTTGTAGTCTCCCCACCTAGTGCCAAAGCTGTTTGTTGGCAAAGAAATCTTACGCACAGAACCATAAGTTGAATACGTAGATGTTCTAGATTCCAAAGATTGCGACTCCTGGCTTTTTTCGTTTGAATCAGCTTCTTGGGGATTTTTTTGATTAGAGCTTACAAGAACAACCTTGTTTTTTCTAAGAGAACGCTTATTTTCAACACGCTTTTTGCTAGAAATCTGAGTGTTATTGGTGCTAGAAGAATCAAGATTAGTGACATCTGAATTAGCACTGCTTGAATTTTCGCGTTTTATCTCTTTTCGCAAATCACCAACAGTTATAGGCGTAAAACGCTCACCGTTACTTTTAGCAAGTGGATCTGGCTGCTTATCTTTAGTTCCAACAAGCTTAGAATCGGTAATAGTTTGGCCAGTTTTAAGTGACTTTAATTCTCCATTATCTGCAATCGCATACTTTGAAGACACAACTTCGTCTTTGTTTGTAAAGGAAGATGCCACTTTTTTAGGCAACTTAGATGCATTACTTGAATTGCCATTAGAAAGCGCATTTAATTGATCTTCTTCAACAGTGTTAGCGCCATTATCTGACAATTCCGCATTATTTGCACCATCTGCAACATCTGCGACTTTGGAAGCAACATTCTTAAAATCCCAACGGTTTTCTACCTTAAACGCAGGAGCAGAATTTACAACAAGAGCTGTTGCTACAGAAACTAAACTTGCAATTACACGTACAATAAACTGTCCCAAAATCCCTCCAGACACATGTTTTACGTGTTTAACTGTTACAACAATACCAACATGCGCAAACAGCTTAAAACATGTGTGTACTAAAGCAAGAACGGAATAAAACAGGAATGAAAAGCGAATGAAAATGCAACAAAAACGGAGCGGATGACGGGAATCGGACCCGCGTCATCAGTTTGGAAGACTGATACTCTACCATTGAGCTACATCCGCAATATGCAAATTTTGCAAGCTATTAATCGCCCTGCAAAACAGCAACTCGATTAATTATACAGACTGTTTAGACCTAAAGCAACTTTCGACACTCCACTTAGATACTCAAGAGCGTTGTAGCACACGATAACATGCCTGCTTTTGTTTACCATTTGACCCAAAAAAGGAACAAACGCGGGAAAAAGAAACAAAACCAGGCAGTGCAAATCGCAAAATATCTAAGCTATTTCTAGAATCACAAACGCAAAGGCGATTGCGGATGCGTCTTCAAGCAAACCATCGTGACTCAAAGAAACATGCCATCTAATAGAAAGGCCATTATGCGTCTTAATCATAGGAACCATGCTCAAAGATTGCATAAGCTTCTCGTTAACAGCAGTATCAAGATGAACGCTTGGGCATCCATGCGAATCGTCTAAAATCTCAATGCTTGCCCAAGGCGTGTTGTCTAAAGTATACGGATATTGCAAACCAAGAGCGCTCATCGCCTCGCACCACGCTTTTATAACCGCCTCTTTACCAGCCCAGCGAGCCGCAATATGAATCGCTTGTGAGTCGTTCTTAGCATTCGCGCGCATAGCACATTGCCTAAGCTCACGCGTAGAAAATAGCGAGCGCCACCCATTGCCATCTTGCATCTGCTGCGCAAAATCCGCAACATTAACAACATCGCAACCAATGCCTGCAATCATTGAACTCACTTCCTAACTACGATAGAGCGCGGATAATCTGCGCGCGAGCGATTTCTCCGCGTTTGTTCCTTTTTTTAGTCAGATGGTAAACAAAAGCAGGAATACTTTCCCGCGTTTGTTCCCGTTTTTGCTATTTTGGGAAACAAACACAAGCGCGACGACCTGCCTTCGCGTTCAAAGCTTAGCACGCGAAGGCAAGTCAATTCGCTAGCAATAATAGCCACTTGCATCTAAGCGAGCATCTGGGTTTAGCAGCATAGCTTTTTCTGCTTCATGACCATCGTAGCGCGACCCATCTGGCATGCGCGTGCCGTCTTTAAGCAAACGGCGATTTTGCACAGGCTCAAACAGTTGCACATGGCCCATCATGCCCTCTTGCAAAAGTCGCTGGCCTGCAGCCAATCGCGCATTTGCCTTTGTTCGCCACTCGTTAAGCGCATCCACACCAGCGCTAGAAGCCACAGCAGCCTCAAACGCGCCAGGATGCACAAGAGCCACAAATCCGCTAACGTGCCCGAATCCAAGCGATGTAGCAAGAGCCGCTTTAACAGAGCCAATGTGAATCCTATTTCGCAACCAAACCATGTGGTCATCGCGCGCAAGCTTAGGATCCACGCAATCAAGCGAAGCGTTGATTGGAACCCACCCACTTCTAAACAGCTGAGTCAAGCCATTAATCTGGAACACACATGCGCCACCCTTTGCGTGGCCAGTAAGCGACTTTTGGCTAATCACAAATAGCGGATTTCCGCTTGTGCGCCCAATCGCGTGCGCAAGCGTATTGTGCAACTCGGACTCGTTAGGATCGTTTGCGTTTGTAGACGTATCGTGCTTAGAAACAACAGCAATATCGTCTGGAGTAACGCCAAGCGCCGCCAAATCGCGCACAAGCTTGGAATCGCGGCCGCCCAATCCTGCAGCGAGCGCGCCCAATCCTGGAGCTGGAATCGAAGTGTGAATACCATCCGCGTATGAGTGAATAAATCCAACTACGCCAGCAACAGGCAAGCCAAGCTTAAGCGCAATATCTCCTCGCGTAATAAGAATCGTGCCGCCGCCTTGCGCTTCCAAGAATCCTCCGCGCCTGCGATCATTCGCACGCGAGAAGAATCGCGGATTTATGCCTTTTTCGTACATTTCCTTGCTGTTTGCAGTGGCGTTCATATTGCCAAAACCAACCACGGATTCCACGCCAATATCGTCAATCGCACCCGTTACAACAAAGTCGGCTTTGCCGAGCGCAATCTTATCAACGCCTTCTTCTAGCGAAACTGCAGCAGTTGCACATGCCGAAACTGGCTGAATCATGTTTCCATATCCGCCAATATACGTTTGCATTACGTGCGCTGCAACAACATTTGGAAGCGCTTCTTGCAATACGTCTGTAGGAATCTCGTGATTTAGGAATCGATCCAAATACAGCTTTCGCATAGACGTCATTCCGCCAAATCCAGTACCTTGTGTTGATGCCACAAGGGAAGGATGCACAGCTTGCAAGATTTCCGAAGGCGTAAATCCTGCGCAAATGTACGCGTCAACAGTAGCGACTATGTTCCAAAGCGCAATCGGGTCCACGCTTCCAACCATCGAAGCTGGAATACCCCACTTTAATGGGTCGAAGCCCTTAGGCAATTGCCCACCAACAGTGCGAGTCATGGCTGCTCGTCTTGGCACGCGAATCATGGATCCAGCTTTACGCGTAACAATCCACTCTCCCGACTCTTGGTCGCTAGAAATCTCGGTGTGCTCTTCGTCTAGCGCCACGTATTCGTGCGCAATTTGCTCTGTAGCAACGTTGAAAGATACATCGTGATCCAGGAAGATTTCGGCTTCTTCTTCGTTTGCTCCGTCTTTGTAGTCGCCGCCCATGCCAGTTTCAAACGGCCTAATTCCCGAGCGAGCCACTACTT
Source organism: Gardnerella vaginalis (assembly GCA_946997215.1). GTDB lineage: Bacteria > Actinomycetota > Actinomycetes > Actinomycetales > Bifidobacteriaceae > Bifidobacterium > Bifidobacterium vaginale_I. Next base: position 27,388 of record CAMPUL010000007.1, on the reverse strand, counting down.
CGTCGCGATACTTTTCTGCAATGTCTTCTTCTGGCACAAGCGTGCCTTCGGCATCGTACCATCCTGGCTTTGGCGAGTCTTGCCAAGTGAGCAATCCCATGCTCCAAGCCAATTCCAAAACAGCTCCTGCACAAAGCGAAACCGTTCCGTTATCTTGGATTGACTGCTCGGCACTAAAGCGCGTACGGCCAGAGCCCCACGGACCAATCTCGCCAACAGAAACTATAACGATTTGGTCTTTAGGCTTTGCTGTTACGTTCTTCCAATCTTCCAAATTAACTCTTGCTTGAGTTGGAATATTTGGAGATGGAAGCGCCTTATTTAGAGACTTGACTTCAGACTTGACTTCATCATTGTTTGAAGCATCCTGATTAGCCTGCTTGCGACTATTCTCTTGCAAAGCTTGAGCTTTAAGCTCGTTCAAGTCAAGCGGCTCCGAGCCTAATCCACCTGTTAAATCAACATCTAGAGGCGCTTTTGCAGCAAGATTACGCGCATCTTTAGTGCACAAATCAAGCAAAAGATTCGCCATCTGGCTTGTTGTAAAGGTTTTTAATCCACGACTTTCAACAGCTTCCACAAGAGGATCATTGCCTCCCATTAAGCCAGTTCCGCGCACCCAGCCAATCTTTGGATGAGCAAAAGTTACGCGATTCGACCACACTTTTTCTGCATGCGCGCGGTTCACAATGGCGTCGAATGCGCTCTTGACTTCGCCATAAGCTCCGTCGCCGCCAAAAATACCGCGATTAGGCGATCCTGGCAACACAACGTGCATACAATGCTTTACATCTGTGTCTGCTCCGATTTGCGCAAATCCTGCGATTGCGCGCTCAACACCCCAAAGCATAAGCCTGGATTGCGATTCAAAAAGCGCACCAGAATCCGCCAAAGTTCCACTAACTGGCGGAGCTGCAAATGGGAAGAACAGAGTTGGGCTGTAAGCAGGCTTCAAAATGGTGGTTGTTGCTCCGCTAACCTTCTTAGAAACTGTGCCAACCCACTTTACAAGAGCATCAACATCTCGGTAACTAGACAAGTTTGCTGGAACAAGCCACAATTTAGCTGAAGCTGTTGCGTGAAGTCTGTAAGCTTCTTTAGCCCACTTTTTTACACTCGGCTTAAAGCTGTGAGAAGTGGCAATAACCGTAGCTCCACCTTCTAGAAGACCAGTCACAACTCGTGCTGCAATCGAATTTGGCGCAACGCCTGTTACAACAGCAACATCTCCTTCAAAGCAATTGGAGAAGATTTGCGAATCGTCTCCATAATGCTCATGATTACGCGACTTTGGCAAATCGCCAGTAGACTTTAGCGCATCTTTTGCAACTTGCTCAAAAATAGAAGACAATACGCTGAACTTATTATCGTTGCTCTTATTATCCTTGCACTTTTTAGCAAACCACTCAGCTTCGCTAGAAATTGCGCGCCCTAAACCAACAAAGCTACCGTAGCGGTTCAAAATTTCGCTAACTTGCTTAAGATCTTCGGAATTATTTGCGCAAGAATTATACTCAGAATTGTAGTAGATACGCGCCAAATCTTCGCGAGCGCTAGCCCAGCGATCGTCGAAAAGAATCGCCTTGCGCTCATCGAATCGAGGCTCCACTTGCTTTGGCCAATCCGCTCCAAGCTCAGCTTCTACAGCTGCAACAACAGCCGCATTTTCATCCGCTTCATCTTGCACTTTAGGCTCTTCAACACCAAGCTTTGCTAGCACAAACTTAGCAGTAGCAGCCAAAACGCCATCCGCGCCAACAACCTGTTGCGCAAAAGCGTCAAGCGCTGCAGAATCAACAACTGCGCCGCCTGCAGCGCCAGAGCCTGCAGAACCTGGCTGAGCAAGAGTAATTCCGTGCTGTTTAGCAACTTGATTAATCGCAGAATCAATCAACGCTTGAGCTGCAGAAGCGTTCTTTGCTGGCTCTGTAGAAAGCTGAGCCAAATCGCCTCCGCGAACGCTTGCGCCAGATCGCGTTTGCAAAACAAGAGCCGCCAAAACGTGCGCGCGCCAGCCTTCGCCAAGCTTATAGACTTCCGTAATGCGCTTATCTACTTGAGCAGGCTTTACACCAGCTGCGCCAAAAAGCGACCTTAAACTTTGCCTTACAATGTCGCCAAGAACGGCACCAAAAGCCTTGTAGCGAGGAGCAGCGGAGTTTACTAGCTTGCTAAGAGCGCTCATCGGAGCTTCTGCAGCGCCGTCCACGCTAGGCACGCCAAGCTCGGAGCTTATGTCCATTAAAAGCTGGTTTCGCCTAGAAGATACGCCGTTTGTTAGCGTATCCGTTGTGTCGGCAGCGCCAATTTGGTCAGCGCGAATCTTAGCACTGTATGCAATCAGCATTTCAATAGCATCCGACGCCTTAAATGCAATATCTGCAACAGAATCAGATGGCACATTTGGCACTGCATTTGATGCATTTTGCACATTTTGCACATTTTGCACAGAATTATTTGCATTATTATTTGCATTTATTTGAGCAGACGCAGCACTTGCCGTTGCGGTTGCTTGCGACTTTTGTGCGGCCTCCTGGGAAGAATCGCCAGCAACCGACGCGTCATTAACCGCGCTTTCATCGTCTTCAAAAACTTCTGGCACAAGCGAATCTGTGTCTGTTTTATAAACACGACTCTCGTCTCGTCCAACGTTATAAACAGCAACACGCTGACTACTAAACTCTGGCAATGCAAGCGTTTTTGCACCAAGATTTGCCAAAGTTGGAGCATTCGCTAAACCAACTTCAACGTATTCTTCTACGCCTAATCCGCCGCAAGAAGTGCTAGAGAACATAAGCGCTTGCGTTTCAATCCAGCGAACAGGGGAAGCAAACTGCCAAGAAAGAAGCTCCGTAAGAAGCAATCTGCCAAGCTTTTGCTCATCTGCAGCATAAGAATCCCAAGTTGCATCATCTTGTAAAGCCGCTTCAATACGCTCTGAAGGCACAACGTCTAGAATCTTTTGCGCAAATTCGCGCGTAAGCTCAAACGGGCATGCAACCAAGTTTGGAATGTAGCGTCCAACAAGCACAGAGTAATCAATATGCTTTGGAAGAAGCGAATCCAGCTTATCGCGGAACTCTGGCACACCTTTTCTAAGCAGCTTGGAATGGAATGGCACGTCAATTCCTGGAACCAAAATAAACGGCGGCTTTCCACCATACTCTTTAGCGCGCTTAGCGGAATCTTCGGCCAAAACTTTAAGACCTTTTATTGTTCCAGCAATCGCATACTGCTGACCTGCCAAATTGTAGTTTACGATTTGCAAGAATTCGCCAGTTTGCTTAGAGATTCCTTCAACGTACGCGTTTACGCCATCGTCTCCTACGCCAAACTGGTTTGGACGCAAAGCTCCCATTCTATAGTTGGATCGGCCTTGCGCATCTCGCTCAATCAAATGATGCATTGTAGATCCGCGGTGGAACACGAGTTCCAACACGGTTTCTAGCGGAATAATTTGAGCGAAAGAGCTTAGCGCATTGTATTCACCAAGCGAATGGCCAGCAAAGTAGGCAGGCCAAATATCGCATCCAGCTTCGCGCAAGCGAGCAGTTTGTGCAAAAGCAACAGTAGCGAGCGCAACTTGCGTAAATTGCGTTAAGTTAAGCAAGCCTTCTGGGTGACGATACGTTACGCCATTTGCTGTTAGTTCCTTAGGATTATCTCGAACAACAGCAAGAATTGAGAATCCGAGCTTTTCGCGAGTAAGCTTATCGGCGCGCTGCCAAGTTTCGCGCACAGCTGGCGATTTTGCGCGCTCATCTAACGACATACCTTGCTTTTGAATACCCTGGCCTGGGTACACAAAGGCGGCGCGCGGCGAGCTTGTAAGAGCGCTGGCCTTAGAAACAATTTGCCCATTTACGCGGCATGTTACTTCTAGCGCAAGCCCTGCGCGTCGAACTTTTCCTACGCGCTCAACAGTTATCTCAACTTTGTCGTTAAGCTGCACCATGCCGTACATGTTGTACGTCCAGCCAATCAACTCGTAGCGCGCGCCTTTTTCGTCAACAGCTTGCGCAACGTGCTGAGCTGCCGCCGAAAGCCACATTCCGTGTACAAGCGGAGCTTTAAGCCCAGATATTGCAGCGCCTCTGTAAGAAGTGTGAATTGGGTTAAAATCGCCAGAAGTGCGCGCAAATGCCGTCATGTCTTTAGGCGCGCTCAAAACAACTCTTCTAAGCATTCTTCTAGGAGTTGCATCCACATCATATCCGTGCAAATCCGCGGCAGCTCCGTATTGTGCAGCAGGCTTTGGCAGCGCTGAACTGTAGCTGCGTCCGCGAATCGCAAATCGCTCTGTTTCGTGAGCTAAACGCGTTCCGTCTTGCGCAAAATGAACAACGTTAATCGTAACAACGCGTCCAGAAGCAGACTCTTGCGCGCTTTGCGCCCAACCAACAAGGTTTACGCGCTCGCCCACGTGCTTGTTCAAATCGCTATTTGAAACGTCTAACTCTATTAAGTGATCTAAATGAACCGCGTTAAGCAATCCTTCGATTACTGGATATCCGTTTACCATTACAGATCCCAAAGCAGAATAAATTGTTGGCCAAGCAGGACCAACTAGCGCGTCTGGCACGATTTTAGACGCTTGAAGACCGCCAGAAAGTCGCCCAGCTGTAGCAGATTCGTGATCGATTCCAAGATTTCTAGAAAGCGTGTACGATGACTTTACTACGCCAAATGGCGATTCTTCGCTTTGCTCGCTTTCATCAACTTTAGGCATTTCGCTTAAAGCATCTCCCGTAATCGCAACGTTTCCAATGCCTGCTGTAGCTGCAAGCATCTTATAAACGTGCTTTGGCAAGCGCTCTCTATCTACTACTGGCACGCCTCCTGCGCGATTTGCGTCTACAATAAGCGGAATCACAATGTTTCGCACAGCGTGATTCTTATTGCTGTTCTCATTCTTGCTTGAATCGTTAGCGCACAAATCATCCCAGAATGTGTCTAATTTAACGTCTAAATCGAGCTTAATTACGCTATCTTCTTCACTAACAACGCTTATAACGTAGTTTTCACTATCATTTTGCGTTTTGTAAGCAGGATTAGAAGTTAGGTGACCAATCCAAGAGATATTCGGGCATGCGCGCACGTATTCTTCAACGTTTTTTGCACACGCGATTTGGCTAAATGCACTTTGCGCAAGAGAAACTCTAGAATCGCCAGCAGCCATAGAACGCTTTATAACCGCATCTTCAAATCTTCCCAAAATATTCGCAATCGGCTCGTCCATTGTTGTTATTCCAGCAACAGAAATCGGCCCTGGAATTACGCGCACAGCATCTGCAGAGTAGCGCGAATCTTCCGACTGCCAAAGCTGATCCTGACCCCACCAGCGAAGCAAATCGTTGTCGATTACTGGCACAAACGGCATTGGCTTAGGGTATTCGCGCACCAAAGTTGGGAACCATGCAGCATCCATTGGAATAACGTTTGTTTGCGCTGCATCTGGGAACTTTTCAATAAGATTATTCAAAGCTTCTTGAGGATTTTCAAAAATGCTTTTAGCAGAAGGCAAGCTTGACTCAAATTCGCCAGAATCTTGCAACGCAAAACGCGCTTCGACTCGCTTAAGCAAATGAGCGTAGCGATCCGCGTATGTGGAATCCGCCCACGGGTAGCACAAGTCGAGGAATCGTTGTGCAAATTGCTGGTATGTCATGCTTTCAACATTGCCAAAATACGGCTTTGCTGTTGTGTTAAGAGCGGCAATAACCTCATCTTTGCGTAATTCAAGCTCTTCTGGATGCTTCATCATGTGAACAAGAAGACGACCACAACGCGCAGACGCATTTTCAATCTCGTAAATATCTGCGTGCAAATGGCTTAATCCGCTTGTTACTCCGCCAACAACCTTTCCAGACGGCACCCAGCGCTCGCCAATCGGAGCAAACGGATCGTCACTTGCGCCAAGACCTTCCACGCATGCATCATTTGCTTCTGTGATTCCAGGCGTCTCCACCAACATGCGCTTAACTTGCGGACTTGTGTGCGCTTCCTTTGCTGTCATTGCGGCAGTGCCAATCATTACGGCATCCACAGGCATATTTGGCAAATCGTACTTATTGGACCATTCGCCACTAATGTAGTCGGCAGCGCGCGAAGGAGTGCCAATTCCGCCACCTGCTACAAGCACCAAATTATTGCATTCGCGCACTTGAGCATAAGTGCTAATAAGCAAATCATCTAGCGACTCCCAAGAGTGGTGTCCGCCTGCAGATCCGCCTTCTACTTGCGCAATAATCGTTGCTGGCTTAACAGCTTTTGCAATGCGAATAACTTGACGAATCTGCTCTACCGTTCCTGGCTTAAAAGCAACATACGGGAATCCGTCTTCTTGAAGAGTTTTAACAAGTTCCTTCGCTTCGTCTAACTCTGGGATTCCTGCAGATATTACAACGCCGTCGATTGGCGCTCCCGAAGCGCGCTTTTTTGGAACTATGCGCTTGGCTCCAAATTGCAAATTCCACAAATAGCGGTCCATAAACATGGCGTTGAATTCTACAGTTGCTCCCTCTTTTAGCTGATTTTGGAGCATTTCCACGTGCTTGTTAAACACTTCTTCTGTTACTTGGCCACCGCCTGCAAGCTCTGCCCAGTACCCCGCGTTTGCAGCAGCTGCAACGATTTGCGGGTCTACGGTTGTTGGAGTCATGCCTGCAAGAAGAACAGGAGCTTTGCCTGTTAGCTTGCTAAACTTTGTAACTACTTTGCGCCCTAATGGCGTTTCTACTACGCGTGGTGCAAAATTCGCCCAGCATCCCGTTCGCAAAGAATTTGCGGAAGAAGCCTCCAGTGTAGACGCATTAGCGCGAGACGCCATTGTTCCAGCTTCTACGATTCCAGCGCCACTTCCCTGAACCAGCACACTTGTAAGCTTTCCAAGCACTTCTCCAGGACCCATGTCGATTACCCACAAATCTTTAGCAGATTCGCCCAAATTTGCCAAAGTTTTTTTGATTTGACTTGCCCAATCCACTTGCTCTACTAAAACTTGATTTGCAAGACTTCTAGTAAGATCGGCATTTAATCCAGCTTCTTTTGCCCATTTTTCAGCGTTATCTACAGCTTTGCTCATCATTGGCGAATGGAATGGCACTGTAACGTCTAAATACTCTGCGATTGGCGCAAAAACCGACCCTCCGCGCTGCTTCATATCTCGTAATTTTTTAGAATGAGCCGCTTCTTTTTGCGCTTCGCTTAAAACGGCCTCCATGTCTTGCGGATAGCCAGATAACACCATGTGATTTCGCGAATTTTTAACTGCTATCGAAACTTCAGCACGCTTACGATCCACGCGCGAAATCAAAACTTCTGCCTGTTTTTGAGTTACACCTTTTAACGAAAGCATTGGAGTTGCAGAGCCGTTTCCGCTTATTTCCAAAAGCCGCGCTTCGCGATCTGCAGCCGCTCCAATTATGTATGCAATCGCCAAAAGTTCCGCGATTTTGCCTTGCGCTGCACGCCAAGAACCAGCCTCTAATCGCGCTTCTACCATTTTTGCAGCAATCACGCCTTGAGAATGACCAAGACTTGCGATTGGCTTGCAAACTTCAAAATTGTACCCAAGATTTGTAAAATCACTAACAGCTGCAAGCTGAGCCAATGCGATTCCTGGAACGCTTATTTGCGCGTCTTGCGTGCGCTCATTTGTGGATTCTAAAGCGTCGAATACGTTTATGTCTTTTCCTGCGTTTGCTAAAAGTTGCGCATATATGTTGTTTAGAAGATTTTTTGCGCTGTTATTGTAATCGCGTAGTTGCGCGCTTAAATCTTCGTCTTTTTGCGCTTCTTTTAACGCTTGAACCCATGGCGTGGATTGCCCTGCAAAAGCTAAAATATGTGGATTTTGTGCAAGCTCATCAAATAAGTATTTTGTCATTTTATTTTCCTTTGTTTGTGGGTTTACGTTTTATTTTTAAGATTTGTGTTTTGGATTATTTGTGACTTTTGTATTGTTTATGTTTTTGGATTATTTGTGACTTGTTGTTAGTCGCGCCCAGCGGCTGCTTGCGATTAATCCGCGCGTCTCAAATCATCTAAAATCGCCCTCAAATCATTCTTAAATCACATTGGCTGGTTTCCATGATGCTTCCCCGTTCTAGAAACGCGTTTTTTACTTCTTAAAATCTTCAAAGAATTAGCAATAACATCTCTTGTTTGCTCCGGATCTATCATTGCGTCAATCTGACCAGTTTCCAGCGAAAGATTTGCGTTTACAGTGGTGTTTTCGTAATCTTCAACAAGCTTTTTTCTTAAAGCATCAACATCTTGACCGCGCTCTTTTGCTTTTTGCAAATCCTTGCGATGAATAATGTTCACAGCTCCTTGAGCGCCCAAAACCGCTATTTGACTTGTAGGCCAAGCGTAGTTAAAGTCTGCTCCCATCGACTTTGATCCCATTACAATGTATGCTCCACCAAAAGCCTTGCGCAAAATCACAGTGACGAGAGGAACTTGCGCGTTTGCGTATGCGTAAATCACTTTTGCTCCTCTGCGAATAATTCCAGCGTGCTCCTGGTCCGATCCTGGCTTGTATCCAGGAGTGTCTACAAGAGTTACAACAGGAAGATTAAACGCGTCGCACAATCGCACAAATCGCGCTACTTTTTCGGAAGAATTAACGTCTAAAATTCCAGCATTTACTTTAGGCTGATTTGCCACTATTCCAACAGGATGACCATCTATGCAAGCAAAACCAACCACTGCGGACGCCGCGTAAAGCTCTTGAACTTGCACAAATTCGCCATAATCTACGATTGCGCGAATAACGTCTAAAACGTCGTACGGCTGGCGATCATTGCTCGGAACAATAGTCGCAAGCTGCTTAGCGGTTTCTCTGTCTGCGCGCGTTGCAGCGTATGCGAATGTTGGCGGATTTTGATTGCAATTTTGCGGCAAATAAGCAAGGATTGTGCGCGCGTAGTCAATGGCATCCGCCTCGTCTTCGCCCAAGTAGTGAGCAACGCCCGAAGTGGAGTTATGCACATATCCACCGCCTAAATCGTCCATGCTAATCGACTCGCCAGTAGCTGCCTTAACAACATCTGGGCCAGTTACAAACATGTTGGAATGTTCGCGAGTCATGATTATAAAATCCGTAAGCGCAGGGCAATACACAGCGCCACCAGCGCAAGGGCCTAAAATCAAGGAAATTTGCGGGATCAAACCGCTTGCTTCACAAGTTTTTTTGAAGATTCTGCCATATTGCGTAAGCGCGTTAACGCCTTCTTGAATGCGAGCGCCGCCCGAGTCGATTAGCGCAACAACAGGAACCGCAAGCTGCAACGCCATGTCTAGAAGATGGCAAATTTTCTGGCCTTCCGCGCGACCAAGCGTGCCGCCGCGAACGGAAAAATCTTGAGCATAAACTGCCACTTTTTTGCCGTACACTTCACCAAAGCCCGTGATTACAGCGCATCCTGCAACATCGTTATTTATGTCTCCGCCATTAAAGCGGCCGATTTCTTCAAACGTTCCCGTATCAAAAAGCAAATCCAAACGCTCTCTTGCCGTGGATTTTCCCTTTGCATGCTGGCGCTCTGAAGCCTTTTGCTCTGCGTCTCTAGCAAGGCGAGCCGCGTGTTCTACAGCTGCTTTTCCACGCTGAGGCTGCGTAGGCTGCGCATTTTGCATAGTTTGTGCGTCTTTACTAACTTGCGCAGCATCTTTATTAACATCTTTTGCAACTTGTGTAGCATCTTTAGTAAGCGCACTCATTTTGCACTACCGCCTTTAGTCACGTCAATTGTTACAAGCTTTTCGCCTGCTTCTACACCATCTCCAGGCCCTACAAAAATGCCAGTAACTACGCCAGCTGCAGGTGCGTAAACGTAGTTTTCCATTTTCATGGATTCAAGAACAGCAAGTAAATCGCCTTTAGCTACGCTCTGACCTTCCGCAACGTTTACGCGCGTAATCACAGCTTGCATTGGAGCCGAAATCACGCCAGGAGCATCCTTCGGCGTTTCCGACTTGTGAGTATCTCCCCTTAATCCTCGCCCTCTAAGCGGCTGCGATGCGCGAACCGTGCTTCTAACTCGTGCAGAACCAGTAAGATTGTCTACAATGTCTTGCGGAATCGTAAGTTTTACGCGCTTATTGTCTACTTCTATTACAAAAGACTCCATTTTAGTTGGCTTATTTTGAGCGTCTTCACCAGACTTATTGGAATCCAAAGAAGCAGGCTGCCCGCCATTTGCCGCTGCCGCAGTGCGGTTCAAATACTTGCGTTCAAGCCATTTTGTAGAAATATCAAAATCGTGATCTTGAGCAGTAAAATCAGGGTCGTTAAAAATTTGCTCAAAAAGCTTAGCAGGAGTAGGCACGCCCTCAATGCAAAGCTCCTTAAGCGCACGTCTTACGCGAGCAATTGCCGCATCGCGATTTTGCGCCGTAACAATAAGCTTGCCCATCATGGAGTCGAATTTTGGAGACACACTATCTCCAACTTCTACGCCAGAATCCACGCGAATTCCAGGGCCAGATGGCCACTCTATTTTTGTTAGCGTTCCTGCACTAGGCGTAAGATTCGTTGCTGGGTCTTCCGAAGTGATTCTAAGTTCAAAACTGTGTCCGCGCGAAGGGTGATTTTGCGTAAGCTCGCCGCCGTCGGCAATCGTAAGCTGTTCGCGCACAAGATCTAGTCCGCTAACTTCCTCGCTAACTGTGTGCTCCACTTGCAATCGTGGATTCACTTCCAAGAAGTAAACTTTGTGTTGAGAAGTCACCATATATTCGCACGTGCCCAAACCAACGTAGTCAACAGCTTCAAATAGGTTACGAGAATATCGGTGAAGCTGAGCATTCTCATCATCGGTAAGGAATGGTGCTGGTGCTTCCTCAACCAACTTTTGGTTTCGGCGCTGCACCGAGCAATCGCGCGTGGAATATATGGTGAAGTTTCCATGCGAATCGCGGCCAACCTGCGTTTCCACGTGGCGAGCCTTGTCTATAAAACGCTCAATAAAGTACTCGTCAAGGTCGCCGCCTTGCAAAGCGTCGTGATTCATGTAGAATCCGCGAAGCTCGTCATCGTTGTGCACAACGGTTATTCCGCGGCCGCCGCCGCCATCCGTGCGCTTCATCATAACTGGGTAGCCATGTGTTTGCGCAAAAGTCAGCAATTCTCGAATGTCTTTTACAGGCTCCGAGATTCCTGGAACGGGCGGCACTTTAGCGCGAGTTGCAACGCGGCGAGCGGTTATTTTATCCCCTAAATCAATAAGCGCTTCTGGCTTCGGACCAATCCACACAGCGCCAGCATCAATCACCTTTTGCGCAAAACTCGCTACTTCCGATAAAAATCCGTAGCCAGGGTGTACAGCATTCGCTCCGCTTTTATGCAAAATGTCTATAATCGCGTCTTCGTTTAAATAAGTGTCTCTGTACGTGTCTCCGGAAAGCGCGTACGCTTCGTCTGCCATTTCAACATACTGTGCTTGGCGGTCGGATGCCGCATAAATAGCAACAGTCGGGATTCCCATTTCTTGAGCAGTGCGAATCACTCTAAGCGCGATTTCGCCGCGATTTGCCACAAGTATTTTTTTGATATTCGTAACCATACGTTACAAGTTATAGGAAATTTGGCTTATAGTATCCGTGAATTTGAACAAAACATTATGCGATTTTTTGTAAACTTCTCCAACGCGCGCTGCCCAATTCTTGTCTAATCTTTGATTCAGCAACGAAAAACAATACGAAAGAAGGATATCGTGGCTAATTTTGAATCGAACTCTAGCGCAAACTCTGGCGCAGTTGCATCTAAGGCTTTTGACGTTACGCGCTTAGCTGTTCCATTTGCTAAGGCATTTTTGTTTGCCGTGCTTATTAGCGCTGCCACTATGGCTGGCGCATTGCCAATTCCTGGAACTCCTGTTCCTGTGACTTTGCAAACTTTGGTTTTGGCTTTAGCAGGTCTTACTTTGACTTGGCGCCAGGCCGTTAGCTCTGTGCTTATGTACCTTGCGATTGGCGCTGCTGGAATGCCAGTGTTTGCAGGCGGAAAGAGTGGCGTTGTGGCTTTTGCAGGCCCTAGCGTTGGATTCCTTGTTGGATTCGTATTTGGCGTGGCTGCGATTGCGCTTGTAAAGTCTGCGCTCGAAGGCGTTGTTAATGCTGCTATGCCAGAGGATTCTGTTGCTAAGAAATTTGCACGATTTGGCGCGTATTTTGCAGCATCCGTTGTTGGTTCGCTTGTGATTTACGCATTTGGATTTGTAGGCCAGTCGCTTATGATGCACCTGCCTTTGTCGGCAATCGCTGTGGCTTCTACTGGCTTTATTGTGGGTGACATTATTAAAGCTGCAATCGCTAGCGCAGCTTACGCAGGATTATATGGCGCATTTAAGCGCAACGCGTGATCGTGAAGCGTGATGCGTAATGCGTGATTATGCGTGATTATGCGTGATTAATCGCAAGCGTAACGCGCTAACTATTCTAAGGCCGCAGTCTCGTCGCTGCGGCCTTTTTTATCAAAAGCAAGATCACTTTGACTCATTTTCGCGCTCAGGCAGGTCGGAGCGCAAACTAGGTAGAGATTCGAGATTTTTCGCACTGAATGAGATGAACCTCAGCATCTTTGATGGTGATTCATCGAATGAAGAAGAAAAATCGAGAATCTCAGGCGATTAAGCAATACGCAATTGTTCAATCACGTAAGAGGGCTGGGTGATTCTTGGTCGAACAGTATAAGAGCGGCAGCCGATACCAAACAACCCAATGACACACGCCTACAAACAAACTTAAACCAAAAACAAAATCAAAGCCAAATCGGAACAACCGCAACGCTAGACAACACGTAAGAGGCGGAGCGTTGTGAGACAAGAAACACCCAGCCCTCCTACAACACTAGGCGAGGAAAACCGTTCGCGCGTTACAGCGCGCCCACGTTTGTATCAAACACTAAGCGCGCACACATCGCCCGTGTGCACAATCGCAGATTCTCCCGAGTCTTTAAGAATCAAAAGCGAAGCATCATCAGTAATGCTCTGCGCAACGCCTTCTACGCATTCACTGTTGTTTAACTCGCTATTAACGTCTGGTGCATACACACTAACTTTGCGCCCAAGAGTCCAGCAAACCGCGCTAACTTCCTTACGCACACACAATGCGCTTTCTGCAGGATTTTGCACAAAACTCGCTAGTCTACTATTTAAGTTTTGCGCTAAACGCTTAGCAATAATATCCCTTAATTGCATCGCATTTGGAAGATTCGCGTAATGCATTTGTAAAGATGTTGCTTTTTCGATTGGAAGATTGCTTTTAGGCACATTAAGATTAAGGCCGATTCCGAAAATCACACCAATATTTTGTTGCGAAAAGTCATGATTTGCAGAAGAGTCATGATTCGCAAGTGCTGCGATTTCGGTTAAAATTCCGCCTTCTTTGCAATCGCCAATAAAAATATCATTTGGCCACTTGATTTTTATTTCTTGACCAAAATCGCAAATTTTACTTTCGACTTCTCCGACTTCGCTGGCTTCTGCGATTTTGCGCGCACCAACTTCTTTAAGCGCGCCAATCAACGCGTCTCTTGCGCAAAGTCCTGCAATCATAGGCAGCCAACCGTTGTATTTTGAATCCATAACAACGCTTTTTGGCAAAACAGCACCATAAGACGCTAGAAAACTTTGCCCCGATTCGCTAACCCACTTGCGACCAAGACGGCCTCTGCCAGCGCTTTGATTGTTTGCAATAATCGCACAAACAAGCGGATTCAAGATTGAAGAGCTTTCAAAATCGCAATCAATAAGCTCTTTTCGCGCAATATTTTGCGTAGAATCGACCAAGTCTAAAAAGATAAAATTCATCGAGAATTAAATCCCTTAAAATCTATTAAAATCGCCTAAAAGCCTAAACAGCCTAAACCTATTAAACAACAGCTATCGAAGAAATAGCTATCAAACAATAGGCTCTACTTGGTTAAAGCCAAGCTCCACAGGAGTCTCTCTGCCAAAGATAGAAACAAGAACCGTAAGCTTTTGCGTTGTAGGATCTACGTCCGAAACAACGGCAGCCATAGTTGCAAATGGGCCGTCGGTAACTGTAACTTGATCGCCAACCTTGTAAGCAACCTCAACAGTACGCTTACGAGCGGCAGCAGGCTTATCTCCAGCCTTCTTCAACGCCTCAGACGCAATCATAGGAGCCATCATATCAATAACTTCCTTGCGGCTAAGAGGCGCTGGCTCCTTAGATGGGCCAACAAAACCAGTAACGCCTTCAGTCTCGCGCACAATGCGGCGAGCATTTTCGTCTGGCCACATGCGAATAAGCACATATCCTGGAACGCGCACGCGAGTAATAACCTTCTTGCCCTTGTCTGTGTGCTTTTCGACTTCTTCCATTGGAACTTCAATCTGGAAAATCTTATCTTCCAAACCAAAGCTTTGAACGCGGGATTCAACGTTAGTTTTAACGCGCTTCTCGTAGCCAGAGTAGGTGTGAAGAACGTACCACTTGCCTTCAAGAGTTCGCAAAGTCTTGGAGAATTCAGCAACAGCGGCTGCGCCAGCGTCTGTAGGGTCTACGTCTGCAGAGTCGGCAGAATCAGCGGAATCGGCAGAATCAACGTTATTTTCCACTGGCAAATCGCCAGCAACCGTAGAATCAGCATGCTCATGCTCATCCAACACATCGGCAGATGCGTCTAAATTCGCAAGATTATCTAGATTCTCTACAGAATTATCTACGGATTCAACATTTTCGAGATTCAACTCGTCAGTCATATTTGCACACCCTCAAAATTCGTCGAAATCAGCCAAACAGCCACATAACGGACTTGCCTAAACCAAAGTCCATAACAGTGACAAAAACCATCAAGAAAATAACAAAAATAAACACGGAAGCTGACCAAGCAAACAACTCTTTGCCGTGTGGAGCTACGACTTTGCGCGTCTCGTCAATAGTTTGCTTAATGAACATGCCAATACGCATGAACAAATTTGGCTTCTTCTCTTTTGCCTTGGCCATGCTTGAATCCTTCGTTTGAAAATTGTTAACAATAAAACTGGCAGGGACGGCGGGACTCGAACCCACAACCTACGGTTTTGGAGACCGTTGCGCTACCAATTGCGCCACATCCCTAGGTGAACTTGCTAATCATACCTTAAAAAGGTTGACTTGGCAAAACCGCCGAATATTCATGATAGCGGAAGGGCAAGATTTAAGGGTTTTTATTATGATTAGCGAGTGTCGCTAAATGCGCGGTTGCTGGCGATTTTTCCGCGTGTGCAAAACGCGCTGCCGCCTAGTGAAAACGCGCTGCAACGCTTAAAACGCGCTGCCGCCTTCAATCCACTGCTTCATGCGCCTCATGCCCTCTGCAAGTTGACTATCCGCCAAAGCGCACGAGAATCGCAAGTAGCCAGGCGCGCCAAAAGCCTCGCCAGGAACAGCAGCAACATGCGCTTCGTCAAGAAGCATTTGCGCGAGCACAGACGATGTGCCTGGAATCTTAGAATCCTTGCCCAACGGGCGATTAAGCAGCGCCTCAACATTTGCAAACGCGTAGAAAGCGCCGTGTGACAAAGGGCAAGTCACGCCTTGCATGCTGTTTAGCGCTTGCACAATCGCCTTGCGACGAGCGTCGAAGGAATCGCGCATTTTTGCAACTTCGTCTAATGGCCCGCCGACTGCTGCAAGAGCTGCGCGCTGCGAAATATTGGAAACGTTAGACGTCATGTGGCTTTGAAGCTTAATCGCGGCTTTTGCCGCCTCAAGCGGCGCAACCATCCAGCCAACACGCCAACCTGGCATTGCGTAAGTTTTTGCAACGCCATTCAAAACAAGCAGCTGGTCGCGCACTTCTGGCACTTCCACGCCAATGTACGAAGTTTTTACGCCGTCGTAATGCAAGTGCTCGTAAATCTCGTCAGAAAGCACCCAAATATGGTGTTTTACAGCCCATTCGCCAATCGCGCGAATCGTTTCCGCGCTCCAAATAGCGCCTGTTGGATTAGAAGGCGAAGTTACAATAATCGCACGCGTGCGCGGTGTGCGAGCCGCCTCAATCGCATCAATATCTGGCTCAAAACCGCGATCCGCGCCAGACATAACCGCCACTGGCACGCCGCCTGCAAGTTTTACCGCCTCTGGGTAGCTTGTCCAATATGGCGCTGGGATTATAACTTCGTCGCCATCGTTTAGCAAAATCTGACATGCTTCGTAAACAGCCTGTTTTCCGCCATTCGTTACAACAACTTGATTTGGGGAAACATCGTAGCCAGAATCGCGCTTAACTTTGTGCGCAATCGCCTCGCGCAGCTCTGGAAGGCCAGCCGTAGCTGTGTACTTGTAGTTTTTTGGATCTTTGCACGCGGCGGCTGCGGCTTCTACAATGTAGAGCGGCGTTGGAAAATCAGGTTCACCTGCGCCGAAGCTAATAACGTCGATTCCTGCGGCTTTCATCGCTTTCGCTTTGCCATCTACAGCAAGCGTTGCGCTTGGAGCGACTTTGTTAATGCGATTGCTCATAGAGCGCCATTGGGAGTTTGATATATTTGCTGCGATTTGCGATGCACTTTCTGCGATTTGCGATGCATTTTCTGCGATCTGCGACTCGTTTGCTGCCATATTTGCTGCGATATTTTCTGCCATACTCTACAGTTTAGCCATTACACGTTATTTCCCGCGTTTGCGCATAAATTGGGTAGAGATTCGAGATTTTTCGCAGCGGATGAAGCGAACCTCAGCATGAAATGGTGATTCGCTGAAGCAGCAAGAAAAATCGAGAATCTCGGTGATGAAAGCTACGCAATTGTTCTAGACATTCAGAAGGTTTGATGTATTTCTCTACGAGCAATAAATAGCGCCATCCTAAAGCCTTAGAATATTAACGTTCATAAGCTATCCGTAAAGGTGTTTCGTTCGCGCGGTCTAAGCGCGCGAACGTCTTCGCTTGCGTTGAAAGCACGGTGTGCTTTCAACCTTAAGCAAGCTCAGCGCTCCGAATTGGAAAATCGTTAGCGCGGTCTAAGCGCGCTAACGTCTTCGCCGCACGTAAAGTCCACTGGACTTTACGTTTGAGCGGCTCAGCGAATCGAGGTGATTTCTCGCGCATTATGCAGCTCGAAATCGTCGATTCGCGCTACGCTTTAAGCGAAAAGGCAGGTCGTCGCGCAAATCGATTAGCAAATAGAAGATTATAAAAGCACAAGATTGTCGCGATGAACCACAGGATGCGCGTATTGCCGCCCCAAAGTGGCCTCTAAATCGTCCGTAGTAAGACCCATTACCTGCGGTATCTCGTCTGAATCAAATGCAACTAGCCCTTTGGCTAAGTGGTTTCCATGCTCATCATCAATCCACACTGGGTCGCTCGCACAAAAATCGCCAGTAACCCCTACGATTCCAGCAGCCAACAGGCTTGCTCGCCCTGCGCAAACGGCTGCAGCAGCACCAGAATCTACAATAATCGCGCCATGCGGATTAGACGCAAAACCAATCCAAAGTCTTCTAGAAGACGCGCGCGAGTTTAGTGGCGCAAAAACGGTTCCAACAGAATCGCCAGCTAGCGCACTCTCCGCGTTACTAGCACACGTCAAAAGCGTTGGGATTCCAGAAACAGCAGCAATATGCGCCGCATCCATCTTGGTTACCATTCCGCCTGTGCCAACGCCCGATCCGCTTTCGCCAACTTTAATATCGTCTAGCGCGCGCGTAACATCTGCAACAAAGCCAATTCTCTTAGCACCTGGCTCACTAGGCGGAGCCGTGTAAAGCGCGTCAACGTCTGTTAAAAGAACCAGCGCATCTGCGCGAACAATGTTTGCAACAAGCGCCGCCAGCCTATCGTTATCTCCAAAACGTATTTCGTTACTAGACAAAGCATCGTTTTCGTTTACGATTGGCACAACGCCTAATTCCAGCAGCCTAAGCATTGTGCGTTGAGCATTGCGATAGCGAGACGGCGAAATAGTAACGTCTGCCGTTAGCAGCATTTGCCCTACTTTTAGGCCATATTTTGCAAAAGCTTGCTCGTATTGCGCCATAAGCAAGCCCTGACCAACCGAAGCCGTAGCTTGCTGCGTTGGAACGTCTTTTGGCCTAGAATCAAAGCCGAGCAGCCCGAATCCTGCTGCGATTGCGCCAGAAGACACAAGCACAACATGCGCGCCGTTAATTTGCGTGCGACTAATGGCATCTACTAGCGAGCGCAGCTTTTGCACATCTAAGTGACCATTTTGCGAAGTTAGCGAGCTAGACCCCACTTTTACGACTATTGTGCGCGCATTGCTAATTGAACGCCGAACCCCGTTTTCGGTAGGCTCAATTGCTTTATTAACCATTATTAATCAATTACTCTCCACGCCCAAATAGGCTCTGCTCATCGTGTTTGTCGTCATCTACCGATGGATCCGCCCAATGTCCTTGCTTGCGTTCCGCCATCATAGCGTCTCGCACGGCACTCTTTGCATCCATCATTGTGTGGTAGTCGCGGCGGCGCTCCGCATTCGTACGCCTTGCACCACGCGGGTCATTTGCCTCAAGTCGCAAGTCTTTTCCGCGCGCACCAAGGCTTGCGCCGTCCAAACCTTCAGCGCCTGCTGCAATGCTTGGATCCCAGTCAAAGCAAACCATGCGGTTGCCGCGGCCAATCCTAATCTCGTCTCCTGGTCGCGCACCCTTCTTGCGCAACTCGTCTTCTACGCCAAGCTTCGCTAAGCGATCCGCCAAATAGCCCACTGCCTCGTCGTTGTCGAAGTTTGTTTGCACAACCCAACGCTCTGGCTTAGCGCCCGTAACAGTAAACCAAAAGTCGCCATTTTTGTCTTCTTCGCGCTCAATCGTAAAGTCGCTAGCACTTCCGCGGCCATCGTCGCGCCTGCGTCTTAATGCTGGCTGCTCAAGCGGCTGAATAACAACTCGCTCTTCTTCGCGCGCTGCCTCTTGCTCGGCAAGCTTTTCGCGCATACTAGCAACCATCTTTCCAAGCGCAAAACCAAGCTCTTTCAAGCCTTCGTGAGATGCAGTAGAAATCTCAAAAACTGGCAAGCCCATTTTTTCAAAGTCGCTTCGCACAAATTCCGCCAACTCTTTTGCTTCTGGCACATCAATCTTGTTAAGCACAATAATTCGCGGACGATCGGGAATCGGAATCGCTCCAAGCGGCAAATCCAGCTTATTTGCGTATTGCGAAAGCTCGTGTTCCAAAGCATTATAATCGCTGATTGGGTCGCGATTCGGCTCCAGCGTTGCACAGTCGATTACGTGCGCGATTATTTCCGTTCGCTCAATGTGACGCAAAAACTCAAGCCCCAAGCCCTTTCCTTCGGAAGCACCTGGAATCAACCCTGGAACGTCTGCGATTGTGTAACGATATTCGCCAAAACTGACTACACCAAGATTTGGCACAAGCGTTGTAAACGGATAATCTGCGATTTTTGGCTTTGCAGCGCTGATTGACGCTACAAGACTTGACTTTCCTGCAGACGGGAATCCAACTAGTGCCACGTCTGCGATTGACTTTAGCTCTAGGATTACGTCTCGCTCTTCGCCAGGCTCGCCAAGAAGCGCAAATCCTGGAGCGCGACGCACCTTGTTTGCAAGAGCGGCGTTTCCAAGACCGCCTGCACCTCCTGCTGCGACTACGAAAGTGTCTCCTACGTGCTGCAAATCCGCCAAAACGTTGCCTGGCCTTTTTTGCGCGCCCGATGCGCCCTTCGCTTCAAAAATCACGGTTCCAACTGGCACTGGGAGTATAAGATCTTCTCCTTTGGATCCGTCTTTTGTATCTCCCAAGCCCATTGTGCCGTTTTGCGCTACGCGATGAGGCATAAATCGGTAATCAAGCAAGCTATTTGCATTGCGATCGGCTACGAATATAACGCTTCCGCCATTGCCGCCATTGCCGCCATTTGGCCCTGCAAGTGGCTTGTATTTTTCTCTACGCACGCCTGCGGATCCGTTGCCGCCGTCGCCGCCTTTAACATGTACTGTTACTCGATCTACAAAATCGCTCATAACTTTACCTTACTTGATGCTCAATACTCGCCAGATTTACCCTATAAATTTGCACGCTACACAAATCTGTAGTGTGTTTGTACTTTATTTACGGCGCGTCGTGTCGTTCGCGCGTTACAGCGCGCGAACGTCTTCGCCGCGCAGAAGCAGTGCTTCTGCTCTAAGCGGCTCAGCGCTCCGAATTGCCTTTTCGCGCTACGCTTTAAGCGAAAGGCAGGTCGTCGCGCCCGCGTTTGTTTACTTATTTGCTCATTTGGGGAACAAACGCGGGATAAAACTCATGCAGATCGTTGCGCAAACAAACAAAAAAGCCGCACCGAACAGGGTGCGGCTAGAAGATTAATGAGTTACTCAGGCTGTAACTACGTCTACAACCTTGCGATCGCGACGAATGCCGAACTTCACATTGCCGTCCACCAAAGCGTACAGCGTGTGATCCTTGCCCAAAGCAACGTTCTGTCCTGCGTGGAACTTGGTGCCGCGCTGGCGAACAATAATGTTTCCAGCCACAACAGCTTCTCCACCGAACTTCTTAACGCCAAGATATTGCGCCTGTGAATCGCGACCGTTGCGCGAGCTAGACGCACCCTTCTTATGTGCCATCTTGCTGTCCTTTCAGGTTTATAACACCGTCAATCAGGCGATGGCCGTGATCTTGACGAGAGTCAACTTCTGGCGATGACCCTTGCGACGAGCCACACCAGTCTTGTTCTTAAACTTCATAATGCTAATCTTTGGGCCCTTGGCTTCGTCGTTCAAGACTTCTGCCTTCACCGTGATCTTAGCAAGATCCTTGGCGCTTAAGGTCACCTTAGCACCGTCAACAACGAGCGCGACCGGGAATTCCACGGTATCGCCCTTCTTTGCATCGAGACGGTTTACGAGAATGGCGTCGCCAACCTCGACCTTCTCTTGATGGCCACCGGCCTTCACAATCGCGTACATAATTCGTTCCTTAGCTAAATTGAAAGCTTTACTTTTGCCTTGTGCGCAGCATTGAACCTGCGGCAAGACACCGACTATCAAAAATACACCGACCCCTGTACTAACGTCAAGAGCTAATTTATAAAGTCGAGTTAAACAGTAGAAACTATTGTACTCGAGCCTTATACTTTGATGCGTTTTTAGTTTTCTGATTCGTCTGTTTTTTCTTGCGATTCCACAGTTTCTTGCGACTCGCCAGTTTCTTGCGACTCGCCTTCCACTTCTGAAGATTCATGCACAGTTTCTTGCGACTCTTGCAACTCTTCCACTGGCTCATCTACTGAAAAATCGCCAGCAACCGCACTAATCGCAGAATCCGCCGAATCCGCCGAATCCGCAGAATCCGCCGAATCCGCCAAATCGTCGCCATCATCCGCATCGCCCTTATCGCCGTCCAAGCTCTTGCGCAAAGACTCCTCAAAGAACGCCGAAGACGCCGCAGCTGCCGCAATCTTAGCCAACTTAGCGCGAACATCCGCACTAGACTCCTGCTTAACTGTAGGCGCAGAATCCGCAGGACTTCCGTGGCCGTGCTTATTGGTCTTAATAAACGGGTCTCCGCCCTTAAGCGCATACGGATCCGCATACTCCGAAGACACTGTTGGTTCGTCGTGAAGAATAAACCCGCGGCCCTTGCAAGTCGGGCACTCCTCCGAAAACGCCTCAACAAGTCCCTGCCCAACGCGCTTACGCGTCATTTGCACAAGACCAAGAGACGTAACTTCCGCAACTTGATGCTTTGTGCGGTCGCGTGCAAGACACTCAACAAGCCTACGCAAAACAAGATCGCGGTTTGCTGGCATGACCATGTCTACGTAATCGATCATAACCATGCCGCCAATATCGCGAAGTCGCAGCTGGCGCGCAATCTCTTCAGAAGCTTCCAAATTGCAGCGAGTCACAGTCTCTTCCAGCGACTTTCCGCGGCCAATAAAGCGACCCGTGTTCACATCAATCGTTGTCATTGCTTCCGTTCGGTCAATAACAATCGAACCGCCTGCAGGAAGATAAACCTGGCGCTCCATGCCCTTTCTAAGCTGGCTGTCGATTTGCCACTTGTCGAACACGTCTTTACCTTCATGCTCTGCAGGATCCCAGTACTCAATCTTGCTTCGCAAATCAGGCGCCATCATCTCCAAGTATTCGCAAATGCGGTCGTACGCGCCCTTGCCTTCCACAATCATCTTTTGGAAGTCATCGTTAAAAATGTCTCGAACAACGCGAATCGCAACGTCTGGCTCGCCTTGCAGCAACTTTGGTCGCTTCCCGTGCAAGAACTCTTCTCGCTTCGCTTCGATTCGTTCCCACTGCTTTACAAGCGACTCAAGGTCTTTTTCAATCGCATCTTCACTAGCACCATCGGCAGCAGTTCTAATGATTATGCCCATGTCTTTAGGCGCGATTTTGCTTACGATTGCGCGAAGTCTGCTGCGCTCTCGGTCGGATAGCTTGCGACTTACGCCCGTCATCGCTCCAGAAGGCACAAGCACCAAGAATCTGCCTGCAAGCGTTACTTGCGATGTTAGTCGCGCACCCTTATGGCCTATAGGGTCCTTAGTAACTTGCACTAAAACAGGGTCTCCCGCCTTAAAAGCAAGCTCCATTCTGCGCGGCTGACCTTCTAGCCTGGTTGTATCCCAGTTGACTTCGCCAGCGTAAAGCACGCCGTTTCTAGCCTGACCAATGTCTACGAACGCAGCTTCCATGCTTGGCAGCACGTTTTGCACGCGGCCAAGGTAAATGTTTCCAACGGTTGCAACTTCTTGAATGTCGGAAACGTAATGCTCAACAAGAATGTTGTCTTCGATTACAGAGATTTGCGTGTGACGATCGCGCTCGCGCACAACCATAAGTCTGTCAACGTTTTCTCGTCTTGCCAAAAAGTCTTGCTCCATAAGCAAGTTCTGGCGGTTGCGCTCCCTGCGATTATCGCGGCGGCGCTGCTTTTTGGCTTCAAGCCTTGTGGAGCCTTCAATATCCGTGATTTCGTCAATATATTGCTGTTTTCTAGACCTTCGACTTTGCGAATCCGTATCCGAAGAGTCAAATCGTGATTCGCTCGTGCTTGAATCATCTGCAAGCTTAGACCTGCGACGCCTGCGCCTACGCGTGTAAACTTCTTCGTCTTGAGATCGCAATTCTTCTGGGTCTGGAATCAAATCGCGGTCTTCTTGAGAAACCTCAATTTCGTTTACGCTGTACTTGCTTGACGCCGAGTTAAAGGAAGAATCTTCGGATTCGGCAGATTTATTGGCATTATCTGCTCTATCTGCCCTATCTACTCTAGAGGAGCGCCTGCGACGCCTGCGCTTTGTTACAACGCCATCCTCGTCGTCTTGCAAATCGGATTCTTTTGCATAGACTTCATTTGAATCTGCGCGATCATAGCGATCTGCACTATCTGCTCTATCTGCGTTATCAGCGCTATCAAAGTTATCAGCACTATCAACGCGATTACGAGCAGATCCGTCACTAAAATCATCCTCAAAATCGCCATAGTCAAATCTTCTAGAGGCTTTTCCAGCTTTACGATTTTCGATTGGAGCATAAGTTATATCGTCGTATTCAAGGTCTTCTTCGATTTGCTCAACCTCGGCAGCAGCTCTGCGCTCTGCAGCGTTAAGTCTGCGATTTTTGCGCGATTTTCTGCCATTTTGGCTTCCATACTCGCCGCGCTCACTTGCTTGCGATTCATCTTGATTTGCATTCTTATCTCGCTCAATTTGAGCGTTTTTCTCGTCACGATTTGCTCTAGAACGCACGCGAATCAATTGCGTATCATCGTCTTGCAAATCATAATTCTCGTCAAAAGTTTCGCGACTGTTTTTAACTTTGGCAGAAGACTTACTCGAGCGAGTCTTACGCGATTTTTTAGAATTGCGATTTGTGTCTTCATTAAAATCATCTTTGTTTTCAAATGATTCGCTAAAATCTAAACTATTGTCGCTTGACTTGCGATTATTGCGTGACTCTCGGCTATTTCGCCTACTATCATCTTTGCTACGCGAATCACGCGAATCACGCGAATCACGAGAATCACGAGAATCACGAGAATCACGACGGCTGTGCGAATCGCGCTTATTACTGCTTGAATCTTCGTAATCCGAATCCACATCGCGGCTTTCAGCAGAATGCTCGCGCTGAGGCAAAACTGGCTCTTGGAACAAAAGCGATGTTATTGGGCGAAAATGCGCTTGAGATTGCTGCTGTGCATAAGAACTATCTGCCGCAGAATCCGCAGCAAAAGGTGCAGAATCCGCCGCCGCTACTCCAGCGCGCAAATCCTGATTATCTCCGCCTTCAACATGCAACTTCATCGATTCGCCAGCCGCTCCTGCAACTCTAACAACACGCCTTCCAGCACGCCTGCGACGCACGCCACTAGTAGCATCTTTAGAACCCGAAACAACATTAACAACGCCGCCAACTCGATCGGAAGTAGCATTAGAATTCACGCTAGCATCAGCTCCAGCTTTCACGCCAGCACTAGAATTAGCATTTTCATTTTCATTTTTATCTTTTTTATTATCGTCTGCTTCAAATACGGTGAAGCTTTCTCGCGTTACTCTGGGCACAATGCTCCTAGCGAAACGCTGCAATCGTCTCGCGCTCTTAGCCTGGAATGGGCACGCTTATGCGAGCCACCCCTCGGGCTGTTAATAAAGTCTAGCTGCGCGACAGCGGACACCTGCCTCAATAAAATCATGCGATAAAACGCGCGAGGGGATCGACGCCGTCGAATGCTTTGGCGGCTTGCAGCGCCACCGTTCTCTAGTATGCCATATTGCAACGTCAAATAACATGCGCTCACGCAAGGCGATTCACGCATTACCCCAATCGCAAAATCAGCGCTAAAATCGTTTGCATGGGTTTAATCAGCGCTATGCAAGGCTTTTGCGTAATCGGCATCGTAATTGCCGCAGGCTACGTAACCGCGCGTCTTCGCATCGGCGGATCGCAAGCACAAATGGTGCTTAATCGCGTAAGCTTCTTTGTGTCTAGTCCTTGTTTAATGTTTGCAATCCTTGCAAAAGAGCCAATTTTTGAGATTTTCCACTCGTCAATTTTTGTTGCGTTTTTCTCCGCAATGATTGTTGGAATCGCATTTGTTCTGCTTAATCGCCTGTTCTTCCACCTTCCTGCAGCGGATTGCACAATCGGCGCGCTTAACTCGCTTTACTTAAACTCGAATAATATTGGCTTGCCTGTTGCAACTTATATTCTTGGAAATCCTGCGCTTGTTGCCCCGATTTTAGTTATGCAGCAAGCTGTTTTTACGCCTGTTGGACTAACGGTTCTAGACGTTACAACTACTGGAAAGTGCTCGCTTAAGCGCATTGCTCAGCAGCCGCTTAAACAGCCACTTTTAATCGGATCGCTTGGAGGAATTATCATTTCGGCAATTTCCGCAAAAGTTGGATATTTTCCTGTGCCGAATTTTCTTTATGACCCAATCAAGATGATTGGCGATTCCGCGGTTCCTATGATTTTGATGGCTTTTGGAATGTCGCTTTACGGCAGCAAACCACTACAAAAGGATTCTAATCGAGCTGCGATTGCCACTGTTGCGATTCTTAAAAATCTGATTATGCCAATTGTTGCGTTTTTGCTGGCTTATTTTGTTATGGGCTTTAGAGGCGCTACGCTCTACGCATGCGTCGTGCTGGCGGCTCTTCCGACTGGTCAGAACGTGTACAATTACGCTGCTCGATACAATGTTGGCTTGAGTTTTGCGCGCGACGGAATCCTGTTTTCTACTATTACGAGTCCAATTTTTATTGCGCTAATCGCAGCGCTTTTGGGGTGATTAATCCGCGCGCAATCACAACACTTTGCAATCACAACACTTTGCAATCATCTTGCTTTTTGAGCAAGAAGCAGTTTGCACGCTTCTCGCACAACATCCCCAACTTTCACACCCTGCTTATCGGCAGAAGCTTTTAGAGCCTCCGCATCTTCAGCAGATATGCGGAAAGTTATAGGCAGCATAGCTTCTTTATAAATAGGCGGTCTGCCAAGCGGCTTTTTAATATGCAAATTACCAGCTTTTCCATGATAGATGCCTTTTTCAGCATCACTTTCCCACTTATCAAGCATTTCATCGGTAACGTCAACGCCACCTTCACCGCGAAAATTAGCCATAATCACTCCTAATATTTCGTATACGAAATGTTATCACATTGTGCCAGAGATTATCAAAATATGGCTAATCGAACTAATCAAAGCATGCACAAAGCATACAAAAAGGCCCTTGCACGTACTACGCACAAAGGCCTTTATCATATAGCTTCTACGCATTTAGCACCATTCAGCGCTAAACGCAGCCAAATAGCTTAGCGGCGAATCTTACGGAACGCTGCACCAGCACCAGCCAAAACGCTAGCAGCCAAAGCAGTCAAAGCAACACCAACACCACTATTAGGCAAACCATTAGAAACACCACTCTTCATAGTAATATCAGTCCAACCAAGCTGATTGCCCTGCTCATCAACAAGAACAACCGTATGCTTGCCAGAATAACCAGCTGGGAACATGGCATCAAACTGAGGCTTACCATTAACCATGCGAACAGTCACATAATTAGCACCATCAGCACCCTTAAGAAGACGAGGGCTAGAGTAAATGAACGCATAAGCCTTAGCAGAACCATCACGATTCAAGCGATCAAGGAATGCCTGGTTAGAAATGTTCAAAGCCACCCTGTTCACAGCGCCAGCAACAACAACATTATTAGCGCCAACCGTAATCATGCCCTTCAATCCTGGCAACAAGTCAGCAACAGAAGCAGGAGCCGCAGGAACACCAGCAGCAACAGCAGCTGGAGTCGACTGAGATGCGCCAGCAGGAGTCGATGCGGATGGAGTTGTTACAGATGGAGTCGAAGACGAGGATGGAGTAGTGTCATCAGAGGATGGCGTCTCATCCGACGGCGTCGAAGGAGTCGAAGGAGTCGAAGGCTCAGACGGAGTCGTATGATCTGGATTCACTGGCTTTGGAGTTGGAGTCACAGGAGTAACAGGCGTTGGATTCACAGGATTTGGAGTTGGATTCACTGGCTTTGGAGCTGGTGGAACAACTGGAGTTGGATTCACAGGAGTTACTGGAGTCACAGGATTCACAGGCTTCTCAGCAGCAGCAAGAACAGCATTAGCAGCAGTAAGACTATCAGACTTACGAATCTTCTCTACAACTTCCTTAGAAAGACCCTTAGTCACAGCCTTCTGAGCTACCTCTTCAAGAGCATTCTTCTCACCTTGCTTAAGAAGCTTTTCCACAGCAGCAAAATCCTTAGACTTGGCATAATCCTTCAAAGACTCAATAACATTCTTCGGCAAACCAAACTTCTCAGCCGCAGCAATAAGAGTATCCTTATCATTCGCAGCAAGAACAGCATTAGCAGCAGTAAGACTATCAGACTTACGAATCTTCTCTA
>CAMPUL010000006.1 GCA_946997215.1 Gardnerella vaginalis | reverse complement strand
AGCATTTGAACGACAAAGCTTATATTGTTCCAGGTCTTGGCGACGCTGGCGATCGCTTGTATGGCTTGATTGACTAATAATCACTAGCTAAATCAAACGAAAACTAGAATATAGAAGCTAAAATCAAAAACTAAAATCTAAAACCACAAAAAGCCTGCTGATTTGCAACACTTTGCAAGTTCAGCAGGCTTTTGCATTAATTCATTGCGCAATATTGCGTCAAATCAGATAATATTACTACGCTTTATTCACAGCTCCTTTAGCATATAAAGCCTCTAAAGCATCGCGCAAAGCCCCACTGTAGCTGATGCCAGCTTTTTGCGCCCAAGTGTCAAGCCAAGCTGGAAGAGTAACATTTTTACGAACTGCCTGAGAACCGTATTTTGCAGCATAGGAATCCATATCAAGCGCAACAATAGATAACTTTGAATTAGGATTTTCTACAACAATATCACTAATATCACTAGCTTTTGGTGCAGGCTTTCCGCTTTCGAGTTCTGTAAGAACCCATCCACTTGCTGCGTCTTCTGCCATAATCAGAGCCTCTGCAAGATTATTACCACCAGTTACACACCCTGGCAAATCAGGGACTTCTGCAACAAAACCTCCACTATTATCTTCGTATGGAGTAAGAATAACAGGATACGCTAATTTCATCATTTCACCTTTGTTTCATTAATTCCCGCCTGACGCCAGATTGACTTAACAACTGATGTGTTAATATCACCTGGATGTTTAGGTACTGTGACTTTACCCGTTTTAGTTTTATGCACGAATTGGCAATGACTTCCACGCTGTGCAAAAAGTATCCAGCCGTCCTTCTTAAGACGTTTTTCAATCTCTTTGTATCTCATAAAAAGATTATACACACTATGCGCATAAAATAAAATAATCAATCAAATTTTTACTAAATCATGCATACGCTTATGTTCATTTACCGCGGACGAGTTATGGCGACTTTGCGAGCGCTATCGGCAAGTTCGTCCAGTTTTGCAAGCTCTGTGCGCTGAGCGTCCGTCTGATTTGGTGTAAATTCACCGTAACGATTTTCTGCAGCTTTTTGGATTAAAAAGTCAGCCAAGCGCGGATTTTTCGGCAAAACTGAGCCGTGCATATACGTTCCAATAACGTTATATTTGCGAGCGCCTTCCGTGTGATCTTCACCATTATTTCCGCAATTTTCACCATCAACCGAGCCAAGCGGCTGCGTGCCATCTTCCAAGCTTGTGCGCCCGGAATGATTCTCGTAGCCCACAATATCGCCAAAATCGGCGCTGTGCTCCACAAGATTTCCAATCATGCGCACGTCTTGACCAACCGTATGCTCACCGAGTATACCAATTCCTTGAAGCTTTTGGCCCTCAACGGTTTCAAAATACTCTCCAAAAAGCTGGTAAAGTCCACAAATCATAAGCATTGGCACGCCACTTTGTGCAAGCTCTCGAATCGCATCCGCGCGCGCAAATAAATCTTCAGTAACTCTACTTTGACCATGATCTTGGCCGCCGCCGCCAAGAATCATATCTACTCGCTTTGGCCAATCATCGCCAACGTTATACTCGTGAAGCACGGGCTTGTATCCGTACAATTCCGCTCGGCGCATAATCGTAAGCACATTGCCATAGTCGCCGTAAATATTCATGTCTTTTGGGTATAGCGACACAATATCTAGCACGCGGTTTGCGTCTTTATTAGTAGCATTCGCTTGACTAATATCATTAATATCACTCATATTATTCATTACGACTACTTTCTTGCTACTTTCTTGCTACTTTCCGACCCCAACGTCTTTAACGCTTGCGATTTGCCCCAATGTAGCTCGCACGCGAAGCATTGCAGTGTATGTGCAATATATGCGTTTTGCGTTTTTAGCATCGCTACTAAAATCGCCATTTACAAAAGCTTTAACGTCTTCTTCTAAATCAGTGTTCACATTTCTAGAAGCAACTTTGTCGTATTGCAAACGCAAAGCCATATCCCACGCGCGTGTGCCAGAAACGCAAGCGACTCCAGTGCTGCTAAAGCACGTAAAATCAACGTCCCACAGCCAGCTCATGTCTCGACCGTCCGCGTATTCGTCGCAAATCGCAATCATTGTGTCATGATTTGCAGGCTTACACGAAGCGAGCGCAAGTCTAAATCCAATAGGATTTTTCACTAGAACAAGCTCAACAGGAGCGCCGTTAACTTCGATTACTTCGCCTCGCCCAAATGCTGGCGTTACGCGAGAAATCGCATCCATAAGCGCATCGTCGTTAAATTTTGCGAGCGTTGCATCTTTTTTAGCAGCATCCGCCAAAATAGCGCGCACAATCGCAGACGCAGCAGCAGCATTAAAAACGTTATATACGCCTCGCAACTTAACGCTAGTAGTTTTTCTATGACCATCAATCAAAAAATCAGCTTTATTGCCATCAACTTTTGCCAAAACAACATCTGCATGCGGAAGATTGCGCGAATCACTACGCGAATCGCCACCCAAATCGCCATCCAAATCATTGTGCAAATCGTCGTCGGTTGGGAACATGCTTCTTAACGAATCATCCAAACCAAAATACTTTACTTTGCAAGGCGGCAAAACGTCTTTAGAAAGCGCGGAAATTCGCGGATCTTCGCGATTTAACACAACTACTCGCTTAGTCGCGTGCGCAACATTACTCAACAATTTAGCTGTAGTGTCAATCTCGCCAAATCTATCTAACTGATCTCGCATAACGTTTAGAAGAAGCGAATAGCGCGGCTTTATTTGATTTACAAAATGCACAGCATAAGCTTCATCAAGCTCTAAAACAGCTATATCCGCATCTAACTTTGTACCAAAAACAGGCATTTCTTGCACAAGCGACGCCACAACTCCGCGCGTAAAATTCGATCCCGTAGGATTTGTAAACACGCGCAATCCAGCATCTCTGAGCATAGACGCAACCATGCGAGTCGTAGTAGTTTTGCCATTAGTTCCCGAAATTAGCACAACTCCATAAGGCAAACTCCCAAGCGTTCTAGCTAAAAACCCACGGTCTAGTGTTTCTACAACTTTGCCTGGTAAAGCGCTTCCACCGTGGTGCAACGCTCTAGAAACCGCGCGAACCAGCTTTCCTACAGCTGGCATCAAAGCATCAAGCAGCATGGCCATCGTAGCCTCCAACGGAATCATTTCCTTGCGCATACGATTGCGGCTGGTATCCTTGCGGCATATCTTTAAACTTAGACGTTGCTCCAAGAAAAGCTAGATTAAACGTTTCTGTAGGGCCATTACGATGCTTTGCCATAATAATGTCTGCTTCGCCAGGGCGATCTTCTTTGTTGTAAAAATCAGGCCTGTGCACAAGAAACACAACGTCTGCGTCTTGCTCAATAGATCCCGATTCGCGCAAATCCGAAAGCTGAGGCTTTTTATCGTTTCGCATTTCTGGCCCTCGGTTTAGCTGGCTTAGCGCAACAACTGGCACTTCTAGCTCTTTTGCAAGCAGCTTTAACGCACGCGAAAACTCGGAGACCTCTTGCTGCCTAGATTCAACTTTCTTTCCAGAAGTCATAAGCTGCAAATAGTCGATTACAACTAGCTTTAAGTCGTTCGTTTGCTTTAGTCGCCTACATTTTGCGCGAATTTCCATAAGACTCATATTTGGACTATCGTCTATAAAAAGCGGAGCGTCTTTCATTTTTGACCAAAACGCATTTAGCTTAGTCCACCTATCTGTTGTAATGTCTTCTGCAGTTCCGCGATGCATTGCCGTCATTGGAATATCCGTTTCGGCTGCGATTATTCTTTGAGCAAGCTCCAGCTTGTTCATTTCTAGAGAGAACACGATTGTTGTCATATTGTGATGCAGCGCAGCGGAACGCGCAAAGTCAATTCCAAGGGTTGACTTTCCCATTGCAGGCCTACCAGCTACCACTACCATTTGCCCAGGCTGCAAGCCTTGCGTCATGTCGTCAATATCTCTAAATCCTGTTGGAACGCCTTTTTCAATCTCGTTGCTTTGCAACTTGTCTAACTGCTCGAGAGCGTCTTGCACAACAGGTCCAATAGCGGAATAATCCTGATGAACCTTGCCAGAACTCATCTCGTAAACCTCGGATTGCGCAAGATTTACCACGTCTTCCGCTTGATCTCCAGTGGCCGAATAGCCCATTTGCGCAATCTTTGTTCCAGCAGCAATCACGTTTCGCAAAATCGCATTTTTGTGCACAATATCCGCATAATATAGCGCGTTCGCTGCTGTAGGAACGCATGCTACAAGGCTATGCAAGTAGTCTGCTCCGCCAATCTTCTCTAGGTTTTCGTCTTTTAGAAGCTCGTTTGCAACTAAAACAACATCTACTGGTTGCGACCCAGAAAACAGGCTTATAATCGCGTCGTAAATTGTTTGATGCTTTGGAATATAAAAGTCTGCTGTTTCTAGGATTTGTGAAACTTCGCCAATAGCATCTTTGCTCATTAACATTCCGCCCAAAACGGCCATTTCCGCGTCTTCGTCGTGAGGCGGAACCTTGTCAAACAAGCTAACATTAGCGTTAGCGTTGTTTAATCGGTTTGAGTCTTTTCGATTTGACTGCCACATATCATTATCTGCCATAAAATCGAGTATAAACGTCTGCACGGAGCATGCAAACAAAAGTTTATATAAACCAACACAAATCGTAAGTTAAATACTTCACGATTTTACAAATCAACTTAAAAGTCACACTTCACAAGTCACACTTCACAAATCACAAATCACAAATCACAAATCAACTTAACAAATCACAAATTTGCACACTTCATCCAATCATCCGTTTTAACTCTAAGCGAATTTCCAAGCGCTCGTCCGCCAATATACACAGCATTAAGAGCAACCCAAAGCGATATTGTTTTAGTAACATCTCCAGCAAAAAGAGCCACATTTGCCACACAAACAGCGCTAATTACAAGAAGATACACAACTGCTGTAATTGAGCACGATTTGGCTAAATACTTGTGATCTCCAGCTCCGATTAACACTCCGTCTAGAGCCCACATAAATCCAGATAGAGGCAAGAAAATTCCAAGAATCGTCATTCCTATTGAAACCAAAAGTTGCACTTCGGCATTTGTGCTAAACAGCGGCGAGCATAACCATCCTGCAGATATCATTAGAATTCCAACGATTACGCTACTTAATGCTCCTACTTGTGCACAAACCTTTGTTATTACATTAGCGCGTTTTAATAAGCCAGCTCCAAGCGCGGAGGCGACTATTGTTTGAGCTGCAATTCCTATAGCGTCTAATATGTTCATAACAAAATTCCAGCAAGAATTTGCAACTTGATATGCAGCTAAAGTGTTCGTTCCAAGTCGCGCAGCAGCTGCAACAGTTGCCACCATGCACGCGCGTAATGCCAATGTGCGTATAAACAGCGGAACGCCACTTCCAGCGCTTTTAAGTATGCTACGCGCTTGTGGACGCAAACGTGCTTTTTCTCGAGCTGCCCAAAAAATCGCTGGTAGCGTTAAAACAATACCCATATACCATTGCGCTATCATTGTTGCTATTCCAGACCCAGCAATGCCAAGGTTCATTCCAAACACAAATAGAATATCTAAAATAGCGTTTAATACAGCTCCACTTATTGCAGCAAAAAGCGTGATTTTTACTTTACTAAGTCCTCTAAAAATGCCATTTGCAGCGTAAATTAGCAACATTGCAGGCAATCCAGGCATAACAGTTTGAGTGTAAATAATCGCGTTTTTAAGCGTTTCGCCGCTTGCGCCAAAGCTTTGACAAAGCGAGCGCGCAAACACCATTAAAACAAGCGTTAGAACAACCCCAAGCCCAAGAGCAAGCCACAATCCATCCATTCCAACGCTTAGCCCTTGACGATTTTTCCCAGCACCCAATAGTCTCGCGACTTGGCTTGTTGTGTTGTACGCCAAAAACAGGCATAGCCCCGTTGTTGTTAAAAGCACGGTTGAGCCTATTGAAAGCCCTGCAAGTTGCGTTTTGCCTAAATGCCCAACTATTGCAGTGTCTACTAAAACAAACGCTGGCTCTGCAATAAGCTGGCCAAATGTAGGAATAGCTAGAGAAAATATGTGTTTCAGTAGGTCTTTTTTGTTAACATTTTCACTCTGATCGCTCATAATAATGGCCTATTTAACGCCTTTTAATGCCTTTTTGGTAATTAAATCGTTTATCTTGAATTATGCAATCGCTATCATAAAACTTTTTGATTTGCAAACCGAATATGATTT
Source organism: Gardnerella vaginalis (assembly GCA_946997215.1). Lineage (GTDB taxonomy): Bacteria > Actinomycetota > Actinomycetes > Actinomycetales > Bifidobacteriaceae > Bifidobacterium > Bifidobacterium vaginale_I. The sequence continues at coordinate 51,266 of CAMPUL010000006.1, read as the reverse complement.
CAAAAAAGTTATCCGCAGGATATCCACAAAGTTATCCCCCATTTGTGGATAACTTTTATAGATATGCACAGCAACACGCCTAAAATGTGGATAACTAAAAGTTTTATCCACATTGCGCAATCCGAGTGTGTCACATTTGTGTCTTATCTTCAGCGTCAATCGCAGATTTTTCTTGAGCAATGCCAGAAAAATCGTACGCGCGCTCACCTTGATCCGCTAAATCAACACCCTTACGCTCTTTAGCTTCCGATATTCTCCAACCAAAAAGCTTTTCTAATCCAAACGCAAGCAACGCGCTAACGGCTCCAGAATAAAGAATGGTGATTGCAAGAAGGCATATTTGCGCAATTAGCTGATGCCAATCGCCAGTGGAAAGCAATCCGCTTGCATCCGCAAACAATCCAACAGCTATAATGCCAATAAGCGCAGCAATGCCATTTACGCTTACAACGTGTAGCGCACCATCGTAGCGAGTAAAAGTCTTAGAATGCGTAGCAAGGCATGTAACAACGCCAACAATCGCACCCAGTATGACCGCCCACAAAGGCGCTATAACGTCTGCAGCGGCGGCACTAGCAGCCAAACCAGCCATGATTCCACTAGCTGCTCCAACGGCGCTAAAACATCCCGAGCGCAAGCGTTCCGTAACGCCCCAAGCAAGCATAGACGCAGACGCTGTAATAGTTGAGCTAACCCATGCATATCCAGCAACTCCTGGAAGACCTACAGAAGATCCAATCATTAAGCCAAGCCATCCAAACCAAATGATGAAAATTCCAAGAACAACAAATGGAACATTGTGCGGAGCTCGTGCAGAAACATTGGAAAAATGGCCATTAACCGCAAGCTCGCTAGCGTTTTCTAAAGAAGAATCGCCCTTAGCTTTAGAATCATCGCTAGAAGCAGCAGAATCATTGGTCTTATTAGACTTTGCTACTTCCATCAAAAGCGCGCGAACTAAATTGCCCTTGTGTTCCGAATTTGCACCACCCAAAGACGCAAAAGACTTGGTATGCAAAACAAAATTCTTAAGAGGAAAATGAGCATGACCGCCAATAATAAGAACAATTGCTAAAGCAGAAACAGCCGCAGCTACATGCAGCAAAGATCCGCCTGCAAAATCGTGAATCTGAATTCCAAGAGCCTGAGATATAGCGCCATTAGGAGAAAGCAGACCGCCTCCGCAAACCATGTGCGCAAGAGGCGCAAACACAAGAGTTACCCAAACAGCTACGAATATTAGCCAAATCGCGTAGCGCACACGACCAGCAAGCGCACCAGTTATAAGAGCCACAGCAACAACCGCGCACGCAAGTCTAAATGCCGCTGGAATTCCGCCAGCAAGACCAGTGTTTGCATCCATCGAAGTAAAAATGCCGTGATCTGCCACCATCGAATCGCGTAGCAGCAATCCGCTTACAGGGTCGCCAACAACACCGCCAATCATGTCTTTTCCAGCAAAGGCCATTGACCAGCCCCAAAGAGTCCAAACTATAGTTGTTACCGCAATTGCACCAGCGGAAAGCATCATCATATTAACCATTGATGTTGCGCGCTCGCGGCCACCATAAAACAGTGCGATTCCTGGCGTAATTATAAACACTAATGCGGCAGCCAGTAACGCCCATTGCGGATCCATTGCGGTCATTTTTCACCTCACAAACACAACCATCGGTGGTTGCAACTTATATTCTAATCAGCTCACGCCAAAATGCCATCTACAAAGCTTTTTGGATCAAACGGCGCAAGATCGTCTGGACCTTCCCCTAATCCAACAAGCTTTACAGGTACTCCAAGCTCGCGTTGAACAGAAATCACAATTCCACCCTTTGCGGAGCCGTCTAACTTTGTTAACACAACGCCCGTAATTCCAATAGCTTGCGCAAAAACTTTTGCTTGAGCCATTCCATTTTGGCCAGTTGTAGCATCAAGTACTAAAAGCACTTCGTCTACGGGAACAGTTTTCTCGATTACGCGGCGAATTTTGCCAAGCTCTTCCATAAGATTTGCCTTATTTTGCAACCTTCCAGCCGTGTCTACAATCAAAACGTCTGCGTTTTCTTCTTTGGCAGCTGTAGCACCATCAAAAGCCACGGAAGCAGGATCTGCTCCATCTTTTTGACTACGAACAACTTTAACACCTGCAGCATTTGCCCAAGTTTCAAGCTGATCTGCAGCAGCCGCGCGGAAAGTATCGGCAGCAGCAAGAATTACAGAACGATTTTTAGAAACCATTAGTCGCGCAAGCTTGCCAGCAGTAGTGGTTTTTCCAGTGCCATTTACGCCAACCATCATGATTACGCTTGGCTTATTTGCATCTTGCAAATCTGCTTTTAGACTTCTATCTGCTTTGACTCCAACAACATCCAGCAGTTTTGCGCGCAATGTTTCGCGAACCTCTTGCGAGCTGGCAGCATCAGAAATCCTGGCGTCTTTTTTAAGCGACTCAACTAATTCTTCGCTTGCTTGAGCGCCAACATCTGCCATTAAAAGCGTGTCTTCTACATCTTGCCAGTCGTCTTCATTAAGATTATCTTTGCTTAAAATGTTAAAAAGCGCGCGTCCAAAAGGATTTTGACTATTCGCAAGCTTGCCTCTAAGCCTAGCCATTCTAGACGTTGCATTTTCTGGTAATTGTGCGCTAAAATCGCCATTATTTTCAGCGCTACTAGACAATGGGTCTTCTTTGCTAGTAGGTATTATTGGGCCATTCGATTTTCCAATAATTCGCAAAACAACAGCTACCGCCACTAAAGCAACAGCTAAAATAACTGCGCCAACAGTAAACCATATAATCAAATTTAAGTCCATAACCATGTTCATATAATAAGCCTATGAAATTAAAGGGACACATTAAAGGGAATTTGCTCAAATTTAGTTAAAATTGTTGATTATTCGCAAAAATTACACAAATATTAGTGTTCTAATACAATGATTTTACAGACCATTATGAGCGCAAATTTATGCTACATTTGCAAGCCACTTTAATGGCCACTTTACAATCAAACTGAATTGGGGTAATAGTTTATGGAAAATCTGCCATTAGTCAATGTTTACGGAGCCGATTGGTGTGGCGATTGCATTCGCGCAAAGTCCGCTCTTAACCAGTTTAATGTTGCTTTTACTTGGCACAATATTGAGTCCGAAGACGGAGCTGCTCAAAAAGCTGTTGAGATTAGCGGTCAGAAGCATATTCCTGTTGTGACTTTTAGTGACGGCAGCTTTATGGTTGAGCCATCCGCAAGCCAAATCAAAGATAAGCTTATACAACTAGGACAACTTGTAAATTAACACGCCAACATAGGAGAAGTTGGATTAGTCTGCAAAATGTAGTACACTAGACATTTGTTGCCCCTTTAGCTCAATTGGCAGAGCAGAGTCCTTTTAAGTCTTGGGTTGTGGGTTCGAGTCCCACAGGGGGCACTTTTTTATACCCTTTTATTGCACTTTTATGCGTTTTTAGCCGCTTGCATGCGCAAATAACACAAAAATCACACACAGAGACCAAACACGAGCGCACAAAAATCAGCTTGCCCAAACACTTGCGTCTTGATCGTACTCGTCGTCGCTGCTCACTGCAGGCGCAGGCGTAGAATATGTGTACTCGTCGTCTACAACACCAGAATCCGCATCCGCATTAATCGCAGCCAAAACGCGCTTATCCATCTTGTATTGTGGCAAAACGTTCTTAATGTAGCTTGTTACTGCATCTTGCATAGAAACATCATGCCCAACGCGCTCTGCCATAAACCAACGATGATCCAAAACTTCGTGGAAGAACTGCGCTGGCTGAATTTGCGATCTAAACTCAGGCGGAATCATGCGAACTGTAGGCTCAAACACTTCGCGCATCCAGTCTGTAGCAACAATCTCCAGCTCTTCGCCTTGACGCCATGTAGAAGTGCGATACGCGTCTAAATCGTTAAGAAGCCTGCGAGCTTGATTTTCTTGCACATCTAAGCCAGTTAAGCGCAAAAGCTTTCTAGAAGCATATCCAGCATCCACAACTCGCGGTCTAACCAAAACTCTTCGCCCATCTTCGGAAGTCTTCATCTCAAGCTCGTCTACATCGAATCCAAGCTCATTAAGGCGATTCACGCGGCGCTCAATACGCCACATCTCGTCTGGACTAAACTTATCTACGTCTGTAAGCGTGCTCCAAAGCGAATGGTATCTGTCTACAAGCCTATTTCCAATGCTAATTTCGTCAACTTCTCCAGGCAAAAGCTGGCCAGAACTCAAATCCATTAATTCGCCGATTATATTTGTGCGAGCTAAGTCAATATCATATTCTCGCTGACCTTCGGTAAGACTTCCGTGCAAATCGCCAGTTTCCGCGTCCACCAAAAACGCCGTAAACGCGTCTGCATCTCGCAAAAACAGAACGTTAGAAAGCGAAACATCTCCCCAATAGAATCCGGAAAGATGCAAACGAACCATAAGCACAGCAAGCGCATCAATTAGACGCTCCGCAGTATCTGGGCGCAAAGTTCTAGCAAATAGCGCACGGTACGGCAAAGAGAATTTAAGATGACGAGTAACAAGCATTGCTTCAAGCGGCTCGCCATTCTTATCTTTTCTACCAGCAACAACCGCTATAGGTTTAACTGTTGGAAGTTCCAGCTTGCGCAAGCGTCTTAAAAGCTCATATTCGCGCTCAGCGACTTGACGAGTGATCTCCTTCATTGCGTACACTTCGTCGCCTACGTGCACAAAACGCACAACGTGCCTAGATATACCTCGAGGAAGGTTAACAAAAAGATTTGTAGGCCATTGAGAAAGCGGCAGCTCCCAAGGAAGCATAAACATTTGAGGATTAGAGCTTGCAGCAGTAATCTTCAACGCTGGCGGTTCCGCAGAAGATACAGTCTCACTAAGCGCAGAAACCGATGTTGCTTGCGCAGCACGCGGATCCATTGAAGGAGTATCGTTCCATTCCATAAAATCTAGTCTACCCGTAAAGATGAACGCTAATAACCAAATGTGAATAAATGCAAATATAGCTACAAACTAAAATAAGCTAAATCATGCGAAAACGGGGCTCGCCTAGCGAACCCCGCCATACCCTTATACAGAAATCTCGGGCACTTAAAGCAAAAGCAAGTGCCCAAGAAAACGCTAGTTCAAACGCAACTCTGTAGAAGGTGCAAACAGGTGCATCTTGGATGGATCAATCTTAATCTTTACAACGTCACCAACCTTTGGAAGCGCACGTGGGTTCACGCGAATCGTTGTGAGCTTGTTCTGATCGCTCATCATTGTAGATGCTTCTTCTGGAGATCCATCGGTGATGATATTTCCGTAGATGTAACCGTCGGAGCCAAGATCTTCCACGTTTACAACCTTTAAGGAGAAGGCGTTTGGATCGTCGGAAGTTGCCAAGCTTGCATCTTCTGGACGGAAGCCAACAATAATCTGACCCTTATCTTCTTCCGTAAGCTTATCAACAGCTTCTGCTGGAAGAGTGATGGAATCTTCGCCAATTTGAGCCTTGCCATCAACCACTGGATGCTGGTTAATGTTCATAGATGGGGAACCAATGAAGCCTGCAACAAACACGTTTGCTGGTCGATCGTAAAGCTCGGTTGGAGCGCCAACCTGCTGCAAAACGCCAAGCTTAATAACAGCAATGCGGTCACCCATTGTCAAAGCTTCAGTCTGATCGTGAGTCACGTAAAGGGTAGTGACGCCGAGCTGACGCTGCAATGCTGCAATCTGTGTACGAGTCTGTACGCGAAGCTTTGCATCAAGGTTAGAAAGAGGCTCATCCATAAGGAAGACTTTTGGTTCACGAACAATTGCGCGACCCATTGCAACGCGCTGACGCTGACCACCAGACAAAGCCTTTGGCTTACGATCCAAGTACTCAGTCAAATCCAAAACTTCAGCAGCTTTTTCAACGCGCTTGCGGATTTCTTCCTTGTTTACGCCTGCAATCTTAAGAGCAAAGCCCATGTTGTCTGCAACAGTCATATGTGGATACAATGCGTAGTTCTGGAACACCATTGCAATATCGCGATCTTTTGGCTGCATTGTAGTAACGTCTTGACCACCAATAAGAATGCGACCTTTGTTAACCTCTTCCAAACCAGCCAACATTCGCAGCGTTGTGGACTTACCGCAACCAGATGGACCAACGAGTACAAGGAACTCGCCATCCTTAATAGTCATGTTCAAATCATCAACCGATGGCTTATCGTTGCCTGGGTAGATTCGAGTTACATGATCAAATACAACTTCTGCCATGATATTTTCCTTTCATCGGCAGGTACGTGCCGAACGATCCGTTGTGAAGGGTGTGCACTCAAGACCCCCAAGTCCTACATCGGCGGCGTCAATCGTCCACATTTACTTACATGGTTCATTGAAGGTTCTCTTCGTTGAGCCATGATTTAATATATCATGTTTATTCAGTAAAAACAGCAAAATTACAGTATTTTCTAACACTTCGGCGTGTCGAGTATAAAAATCACGTATAAACAAAGGCTCATAAACGCGATTACTTTTACAGTAAATATCTAAACATTTGTTTATAAAATAGCGTGTTTAGTGTTAAGAAACAAATTGGCATAGCTGCACACTAACATAATGAATTATGGAAGATGTGAGCATGTTTGACTTGCGCTCTGGCCAAAATGTTGGCGGATACACGCTTATTGAGCGACTGGGCGGAGGCGCTATGGGCTCCGTTTGGCGAGTACAAGACGACGGTGGCCATTTTTACGCAATGAAGATTTTGCGCGCATCGATGCTAGAAAACGAAGATGATAGTTTGGAGTCTGCCGAAGTTAGCAATCCGCAAGAGCAAGCGAGACTTAGACTTAGGCGCGAGGCTCTAGCTTTGCAAAAAATACACCACGAAGGCGTGTGCTCAATAGTAGACATGGAGCTTGATGCTTCAATCGCTTTTATAGTCACAGAGCTTATTGACGGTCACAATCTTAAAGAAGACGTTGCAATTAATGGCCCATACTTTGGTGGCGATTTAGAACGACTTGCGCACAAACTAATCGATGCCGTAAAAGCTGTTCATAGTGCTGGCATAATTCACCGAGATATTAAGCCTACAAACATAATGATTTCCACTACAGGCCCCGTTTTAGTTGATTTTGGAATATCTATGGGACAGGGCGAATCGCATGTTACGCGAACTGGCCTTGTAATGGGAACACCAGGATTTATTGCTCCAGAAATCATTGAAGGTGGAGAATCGAGCGAACTTACAGATTGGTGGAGCGTAGCTGCCGTTCTAGCTTTTGCAGCAACAGGAAAGCCTGTTTTTGGAACCAAGCCAATAATGGCAGTTTTAGAAAGAGCAGCATCTGGGAACGCAAATCTTAATGGCCTTCCAATAAGAACAATGCAAGCGTTCAAAAGCGCATTAAATCCTAAAAGAAGCGAGCGATGCACTCCAGAACAGCTTGAAAACGCAATTTTCCAAGATGCCATGAACCCTACAGACTGGCAGGATTCAAGCTACCCTTTTGAGAACAGCTTTAGTGGAGAAACTGTACCTAATAATGCCAAAACTCACGATTTTAACACGACTTTTCAAACAAAAAAACTTCCAGAAAACCCTAGAAAAATGTGGGGTTCTAAGAATGTTGACAACACAACTTTATTACACTCTACAGAATCGGATTTAATAGATCTCGCGCCAACATCTTTGCTAGACGCCACTAGCACATCTATTACCAAAGTCTACGCGCACAACCCAGAACAAGTTGCAGAGACGAAACAAATTACAGAGCCAGAACAAATCACAAATTCAGAACAAGCAACCAAAATTGCTGAGCCGCCTGAGTTAGATGAAAATCCGCATCCAAACGTAAATAAATACTTATTTCGTGGGCGAGTGGTGTTGGCTATATTCCTTACTCTTGCAAGCTTACTAGCTGCGATTTCTCCAATAGATGCGCTTGCAGCAAATGCTATTTTTATGCTAATCACAGCAACAATCGGGTACAATGTTTGCTCAAGTGTACGCAGAAAACGCGCTAACGAATCCGTTGGCGGAAAAGACATATTTATAAGAGTTGCTAGTATACCTTGGCATTTTATTAAAGCAATCGCATACTCGATTAAAAAAGTCCTAACTCTTGCAATAGCAGGCATTATTGGAGCATATGTGTATCCAATTTTAATCCACACATCTAGCCAATTAGTCAAAGTTCAAGTTTGGTCAATTAGCTTATTTTTGCCAACATACGCTCCAGATATTTGTTCGCCAACTTCAATTGGATACATTATTGGATTTATTGCAGGATGGATTATTTCTTTTATATTAGGTAAAACTAAAATATTCGCCGTTGGAGCAGGGGCCATTTGCGGAGCGGGAAAATCGCAAGCAACCGACGGCAATTAAGCCCGTTGATACCGTAATCTAAACTATTCCTTTAGATTAATTTACTTATGTATGTTATTTGCAAGATCAGGGGAAGGATAAGCATGCCTAATACTAGCAAAAGCGCGCAAAATCAACCGAATCAGGACCTTCGCGCTAGCAAAGCTAAAGAGTTAAGGCAACAGACAATTGTTGGAATTATTGTTGTTGCTATTTTAATTGGCATGATTGCAGCAATAGGAATTACAGCACTTAACGCTACCAACGCACAAAATCAAAAGAACGCCGAACAAGCTCAACAAGCAAGACGAGCTGTTAAAAAGCTTACGGCTAGCCAAAAGCCTAAGTACGCAAACGAGCAAGGCGGAATTTTAATTAGTAAAAGCGGCTATAACACAGCGGAACCAAACGCCCCGACTATAGCGGTTTATGCCGATCCTCTGTGCCCAGGATGCGGTAATTTTAACCGCGATTCCGATCAAATGCTTATTGCAATGATGAAGGCTGGCCAAATCAACCTTGAGATTCACCCAATGTCGTTCTTGGATCGAATTTCTAGCGACCACTATTCAACACGCGTAACTGGCGCAATCGCATACATTTCTTCTAACGACGACAATCCTTTGCACTTACTTCAATTTATTAACAACATTTTTGCCGAAGACTTCCAGCCAGAAGAAGGCGATGCCTACAAGCCAGTTAGCAACAAAAAGCTGATTGAGCAAGCTATAAACGCTGGCGTTAGCGAAGAAGTGGCAAACAAAGCATTCAATAGGAATTATCTTGCTTGGCAAAACGCCATTAATGCCGACACTCCAAATCGCAAGGCTTTGTGGAATGTTAGTGGAGCGAATAAGGGAGCTATGACAACACCAACAACCACTATCAACGGAAAGTTGCTAGATATGGTTGCTGTTAGTAAGAATAAGCTTAGTACTCCAGATGCAATTCTTAAATCTATTGGATTAGACAAGTCTAAGGTTGGTGTTGCTGGTGTTATGCCAAAAGTAACAGATAAAGATCAGCCAAATCCTATTGACTAAAAATCATGTTTACTAGGCATTTATTGAGCATTGACCAAATATTTACTAAACATTGACCAAACATTGATTAGCGTGTTAGCGCCGAAGAGTTGCACTTGGCATCGGGTGCTGATACACTAATCAATGTTTTGCGCACAAAGATTTCGATTAGCGTGCAAGAACTCGCCTCCTTAGCTCAGATGGCCAGAGCGGCCGCCTTGTAAGCGGCAGGTCGCCGGTTCGATCCCGGCAGGAGGCTCCATTTTATAGGGCATTTTGCAGAGTAAAAGCAAAGTAAAAGCAGAGTAAAAAATAGTCTGAATTATAAAAATCCACTTGTATGCATACTATGAGTCATAAGCATGTAAAAGTTTTTAGTAAATTTACAATAACAATAATAAGATAATAAATTATAAATAGATTTATTTTATGATGAATCGTAAAGCTTACAAAAACACTTTATGCTGATTACTTCGCTTGAGTAAGCACTCGGGAACCTTCCCCCAACTCAGGGTTTCCGAGCAAGAGGATGGAGCGTCCCCCAACCAGCTCCTCCTCGTGGGGGCAGGACAAATCCCCTTCTCTCCTGCCCCCTTTTATCTTTTATAGTTTTATAATTTTATAGTTTTATAATTTAAGACTGATTCTTCTTAACGCATTTTTAATAAGTTAGATTCATATGCTTATAGTCTTATTTTTGGCTGATTGTAATCATTGCTATAATTAAAATTCAGTTTTGCATTGAAAGTGAGGTTGAATGGCACGCAGATGGACGCCTCAGCGGTTTGTAATAATGAGAAGACTACGCGTTTTTATATGCGTTCTAGCTCTTGTTATTTCTAGCACTGGGATTTTTGCACTTTCTGCGCGTAAATCTATTGCTTTAATCATAAATGGCAAAACTAAAGTAGTAACAACTTATGCATCTACTACACAAAGACTTCTACAAGAACAAAAAGTACCAGTTAAAACACACGACCAGGTTATTAGTACTTCGGGAGACATATTAGCAGATCACGCAACTGTTACCGTTAGAAGCGCTTATCAAACATCCATTACAGTAGACGGTGTAACAATACCATTTTGGACCGTTGCAACAAGCATTGACCAATTAATCGGATTCTTCCAAGCAAACGCAGATCATGCTGCAAAAATAACTGTTAATTTGCAAAACATCTACAACAAGCTTACGGGCGGATTGTCAATTAACAAAAAAGGACCAGTCACAGTTATTTGCGATAACAAAACAAGAGTTGTTCCAGATGGAACTCTGCCAGCAAGCTCCATTCTTGATTCTTTAGGAATAGTCTTAGGAAAAGAAGACCAAGTAACCGTTAGCGAAGAAAACGGAAAAACACTGCTTCGCATTCTTAGAGTAACGCATGGAAAAGAATCTAGAAACGTTGTTATTCCATTTAGCACTGTAAACGTAAACGACCCAAGTCTTGCAATAGGAGCTAGTGTTATTAAACAAGCTGGCGTAAATGGCGAGCGCATAGATTTATATAACGTGACTTATGTAGATGGCAAAGCTCAAAATGCAACTCTAATAAAGCAGTCAATTGTTAAGCCATCGATTGATCAAATTGTTGCAATTGGCGCAAAATCTACTCCTAAAACTCAAAACGAATCTAAGCCAAGCAAACGAATCAATAAACAAGAAACCAAGAAACCAAATAATCAAACTCAATCACAAAAAACTAATACGCATCAACAAAATACGCAAAACCAAAGCACACAACAGAGCACACAAAATCAAAATACTCAACAAAACAATAACAACAATCAGCAAAATTCTAAGCAAACTGTTGAAAACTCACAAGCTATAACACCAACACCTACCCCAACACCCACGCCAACTCCTGCACCTGCACCCGCGCCTGCAGATAACCCAAACGGCATGGTTCACGCAACACCAGAACAAGCAAAACTCTATGCTCAAGCAGCATGCGCACAACTTGGTTGGACTGGCGCAATGTGGGAAGACCTTGTTAAATTGTGGACAAAAGAATCGAATTGGCGTTGGAATGCAGAAAATAAAAGCTCTGGCGCATACGGAATTCCGCAATCACTTCCAGCAAACAAAATGGCGAGCGCGGGAGCAAACTGGCACGAAGACGCGTCAATACAAATAACGTGGGGTCTTAGTTACATTAGAAGTAAATATGGAAATCCTAGCGAAGCCTGGAAGTATTCACAAAAAATTGGATGGTATTAAAGTTTGGATGGTACTAAATTGACGAAAGATAATATTGAAAATCAAGAAGGCAGCCTTCTTGGAGCAGCCGATATTCGCGCAATTGCAGCACAAGAGGGCATTACGCCTACAAAAAAGTTTGGTCAAAATTTTGTTATTGACCCAGGAACAGTTAAAAAAATCGTTGCCGCGTCAAAAATTAATTCAAACGATTTTGTTATGGAAGTAGGCCCTGGTCTTGGCTCGCTTACACTTGCGATTCTTCAAACGGGCGCAAATCTTACTGCTGTAGAAATAGACCCACCTCTTGCTAAACGTTTGCCAAAAACTGTTAAAGAGTTTATGCCTAACGCTTTAGAACGATTTAATGTGATTCTTAAAGACGCGTTAGAAGTAAATGTTCAAGACGTTCCCGATTTAGCAAGAGCGGCGCATTTTACACTTGTTGCAAATCTTCCATACAACGTTGCAACACCGATTATTCTTACTCTTCTAGAAAAATTCGATAATCTTACAAGCTTTCTTGTAATGGTTCAAAAAGAAGTTGCAGATCGCTTATGTGCGCAGCCTGGCAATAAAACATATGGCACTCCAAGCGTAAAGTTGGCGTGGTACGGCACTGCTCAAAAAGCGGGTTTGATTGGCAGAAACGTATTTTGGCCTGCTCCAAATGTTGACTCCGCGCTAGTGTATTTTAAGAGAAACGATAATCCAAAAGGCAGCGAGCAAGAAAAAGAAAAAGTGTTTAAGATTATTGATGCAGCATTCCAACAGCGAAGAAAAACGCTAAATGCAGCACTAAAGAGCATTGTTCCTAAAGAAGCCTACGAACTTTCTAAGATTGATTCAACAAGACGAGGCGAAACTTTAACTTGCGACGAATTTTTAGCTCTGTCCAAAGCTTTTAACAGTTAAAGTACGCTGATAAACGCCGTCATGCATAGTAAGTAAAATAGCTAACACTTATGCATACGCATACGCACGCACAATGCGCACAATACAAGCACACAGTACAGATCGGAAGTTAGCATGACGCAGTTTTACGACGAGCGACTAGCCCGAAGAGAGTTCATGTATCAAAGAAAACGATTTGTGCTATCGTCTGTTGCAATCGGAGTTGCAATTGCATTTGTTCTAGCTCTTATTGTGCAATCTCATCTTTTTGGAATTGGTGCTCCTAGAACTCCAGAAGTCGACCCAAACTATGGCGTAGAAGCGCCTTGTGCTGTAAAAAACAAAGACGAAAATAAAGCGTCTTATATAGATAATCGTGCTGTTTCTATACGCGTTCTAAATGGAACAAAATTCCGCGGATTCGCGCGAGCTGTTGGAGAAGGCCTTAGAAATCGCGGTTTTAACTTAATCGAAGTTGGAAATAGCGAAACTCGCGTTAAGCGCACAACAATTTATTTTGGAAAACAGTCGATTAACGAAGCTTATACACTAGTTGCCAATTTTAAGGACGCTATTTTGCGCATGGACGACCGTCAAGATAAGCTTATTGACGTTGTTTTAGGAGCCACTTTTAGCAATCTTCGTCCTAAAACCGACGTTCCTGCTGCTGGAGCTACGATTAACGATATTAGAGGCTGCGCAGCGTATAACACAATTAAGAATCTTCCAAAAGCTTCAAACCACAAGCCTATTCAGTAGAATTCTCGCTTTATTCTAACTTGTATTGGCGCGTGTATCTGAGCTTTGCGTGATTCGCTTTATTCAGATTGACTTTCGTACCACTTTTTAAGCTCGTCAACAGCAACACTGTGCTCTACAGGACCATTATCTAGTCTGTATTCCAACATGTGCTTATATGCTTTTCCAACAATAGGGCCAGGCTCCAAGCCAAGAATATTCATGATTTCATTGCCATCCAAGTCTGGGCGAATCGCGTTAAAATCTTCCTGCTTTTTTAATTCGCGTACGCGATCTTCCATCTCGTCCATCGCATGCTCAAACATAAGCGACTTGCGCTTGTTTTGGGTAGTAGCGTCTGCGCGAGTTAAGCGATTTAGCCGCTCGTATAAGTGACCAGAATCCTTAACGTACCTTCTAACTGCAGAATCCGTCCAAGGCTCGTCTACGTAGCCGTGGAATCGCAAATGCAAATTCACAAGCTCGCTTACATCGTCAATAATATGATGGTCAAAATGCAAAGCCTTCATGCGCTTTCTAGTCATTTTAGCTCCAACAACATCATGATGATGGAAGCTGACTTTTCCGCCGTCTTCAAACTTTCTAGTACGCGGCTTGCCAATATCGTGCAAAAGAGCCGCAAGTCGCAAAGTTAAATCAGGCCCAGGAACAGCACCTTCGTCATCTGTTTCAAGCGCTATTGCGCGCTCAAGAACCATCATTGTGTGCTCGAAAACATCCTTATGCCTGTGATGCTCATCAATTTCTAAGCGCAAAGCAGGAATTTCTGGCAAAACTCTATCCGCAATACCCGAATCAACCATTGCTTCAATTCCAGCGCGCGGATTTGCTGAAAGAAGCATCTTTGTTATTTCGTCGCGAACGCGCTCCGCAGAAACAATATCTAATCTAGAAACCATGCTCAAAATGGCCTCAGCTGTGCTTGCTTCAATGCTAAATCCAAGTTGAGCAACAAAGCGAACAGCACGCATCATTCTTAAAGGATCGTCGTCAAAAGACTGACGTGGATCTACTGGAGTTCGCAAAATACCTTTAGATAAGTCACTTGCTCCACCAAATGGGTCCACAAATTCTAGACTTGGCACGCGCAAAGCCATTGCGTTTACTGTAAAATCGCGCCTAGAAAGATCACCTTCCAAAGTATCGCCATATTTTACTTCTGGCTTTCTGGAATCTGGATTATAAGCATCGCATCTATAAGTTGTTATCTCTACTTTTACTTCGGTTCCGTCTTTTCTGCGCTTCAAAGCACCAAGCGTGCCAAACTTTCGACCCATATCCCAAAAACCGTCATGGCTCCAAGACCTAAGAAGTGGCTCAAATTCTTCTGGCTTAGCGGATGTGCAAAAGTCAAGATCGTGCGAAACTCTATGCAAAAGCATGTCTCGCACGGGGCCGCCAACAAGCGCCAACTCGTAATTGTGATCGGCAAATAATTTACCCAACTCTATGGCTTCTGGCCAAACTTCAAAGTTCACAGACACGCTTAAAAACACCCTTTCAGCAAAAATCAAACTATATTCCAGCATACCGTTACCCCAATGCACAGCGGATTGAGTAAGGTGGAGTGTATGGTTACCCCAAAAGACTTAAGACGCATGCTCGCCAGAGCCTCGGATAGCCATACCCAAAACACTCCAAGCATTCGAGTCACTCCTCTTGATGTTGCTAGAATGAAAAGCAAAATTCAGCCACAACAAGCAGAGGAAGAGGAGTCGATTTTTGTTGATATTTCGGGCTTTTCGGGCAATTACACTGTTGAAAACATTCATGTTAATATAACGGAATCCAGGCAGCAAATATCTTCTATTAATGCTCCTTCTCCTGCATTAATGCCTCAAAGAAGAGTTAATGACGGTCCTAAAACTTTTGCTTCTCTAGACACACAGGATTTGCCTATTGTTCGAGAATATTCCGCTGGAGGATTAGTTTTTGACTCTCTTGGGCGTGTCGCGGTTATAGCTCGACATTCGCGAAGTGGTCACATGGAATGGTGCTTGCCAAAAGGCCATATTGAAAAAGGCGAAACACCGCAACAAACAGCAGTTAGGGAGATTCGCGAAGAAACGGGGATTCTTGGCGAAGTTGTTGATTCAATTGCAACTATCGACTACTGGTTTACTGGAACAAGCCAGCGTGTACATAAACTTGTTCACCACTTTGCGCTTAAGTATGTTAGCGGCGAATTATCTGTTCTTGGAGACCCAGATCACGAAGCAGAAGACGCGATTTGGGTTGATTTTAAGAATCTTAACGATATTTTGAGCTACCCAAACGAACGAAAAATAGCATGGATGTATGCTAAGAAGGCGAATAGGCGGCAAAACCGTGATTAACGTTACTAATGTGATTAATGTGATTGATTTTTCAAAAAACCAGTTGCGTAAGTCGCAAAAAAATGCGTTTTTAAGACTTTGCGTAACCACAGTTCTAATGGCACTCTTGCTTGCGACTTTCCCATTTTTCTTCGCACCAAAAGTCGCGTATGCTAATCAGTCATCCTTAATTTCCTACTCTTTGTATAACACAAAATCCAAAGGAATCTCACTAAAAATCGTAAAGTCAACTTCGATTCTTACAGATAAAAGCGGATACCACATTAGTCTTCTGCTTAAAAATAACAGTTCTAAAGATTTTCCAGAAGGCAAAATTCAAGTCACTTTTAACCCTTGGTACACTTTTATGTCTAGAACCGACTTGCAAAAATGGAGTCAAGCCGAGTCTAGGATTCCAACTCCTCAGCTAATAGGAGAAGTTAGTGTTCCAGCGCTTGCAAGCGGAAAGTCCTATAGTGCGCAAATCGACGTTGATGCAAACAGTCAAAATCTTTCAAACATTATTTATTGGGGTCCAAAACCTGTTTCAATAACGTATTCTTCTTTAGATTTTAAGCATTATTATTCTGTTGAATCGTTTGTAACTAGAGCAAATATTGGCATTAAAAACATTCAAACTCCGCCAATTAATGTGACTTTACTAATGCCAATAATCGCAAAATCTTCCGATTGGCGTTACAACATTAGCAAGCACAATATTTCTCCTTCTATTAGCGCCATTAGTGAATCGCAAGAAGATTTAGCAAGTCCTACAGCAAGTCCTACAGCAAGTCCTACAACAGGCTCTACAGCAAGTCCTGCAACTAGCAAAAAAATCAGGCTTAGTAAAAGCAGTATTAAGCGCATTAATTCTTTAATAAATCTTGTTCAAAAGCATCCAAAGTTGCAAACAATAGCAGACCCAAACACTCTTAAATTTAGTGAACCAACATTTACTCCTTCCGTATTTATGCAAAATAACGGTTTTAACATAAGCAGGTATGCGGAATCTGAAAATCATGTTTCTTATAAACTAGCTGGAATTGGTTTAGATTCTTGGAGTAAAAAATCATCTGTATTAGAAAATTCCACAACAAAGCCGTTAAATATTGATTCCTACGCTTTTCAAACAGGCGAAAAATGGACTCTACGCGCACTAGAACAGGCTGCCGCAAACGGATACAAAACAGTAGTGGCCACTAGCGGATTCGACCCTCTAGCAAACCGTTTTGCAGTAAAAAATGGTGTTTACGAGGTTCAAACATCTTCTGGCATAGTAAAAGTGCTTTCTTGCCAAGAAACACTTAACGAGCTAATAAATGGACATTTTACAAGCGTTCAATCAGCAGCAGAATCTACTAGCGCAGGCCTTCTAAACAGGCTTGCAGCGCAAAGCGCCTTCTATCAGATGGAACAGCCTTATATGCCTAGGCATTTGCTACTAACTTTTAGCCCAAATTCTTCTATACCTTTAATTGAATCAGTTGTAAGCATTCTAGAAAAATCGCCTTGGCTTAGTCTTCTAGATATAAATTCTTTAACACAATCAAAGGCGATTACTAAAGAGCACCTTGGGTATAGCCCAGTTCCTAAGGCGAGTTCAATCGAAGGAAAATCATTAATCGCAAGCAAAGCTAAGATTAACCAACTAGCTTCCGATAGAATGCTAGTAAACCAATTTATAAACAGCATTCTTGATTGCAATGAGCTTAATCATCATAAAACTAGCGAATCAGATGCTCAATCTCTTGCAAAACAAAATGCAAAGCTAAAAATTAATCAAAATAGCAAAAGCTGGAGCGAAAATCTTATTAAACTTTTTGACGCAATGGCTCAAAGAGAGCTAGATAATACGTTAAATAGCGCTAGCCAATCAAACAACTACGCTAGTAAATCGAACAACGCTAGTAAATCGCAGCCACAAACTAAAGACGGCACTCACGATTTAGCTAAAATGCTAACTTCTGGAATAAATATTATTCCTCCAAAAGACGTTACTCTTGTAAGCGAAACAGCAACTATGCCGATTACAATAAGCAACACCAACCCATACCCGATTAGCGTATATTTAACTGCATATACCAATTCTATGGAAATAGTAACTAGAAGAAAAACACCAGTTAAAATCGCAGCAAATAGCGAATCCCAGGTGATTTTGCCGCTTAGATCTACAACGTCTAGCAAAGTTAAAGCCACTTTTGCTCTAGAAGATAGAAACCACAACGTTTTTAGTGGAACTAAAGAGACGACAATCACAAGCACGCTGCAAATCAGCGATAAAAGCGGTACGATTATTATAATATTTGCTTTTGCACTTGGAGCTTTGGGGCTTTGGAGGCAGTTTAATCGTAAAAAGGACCCAGACGAATGAATTCAGTAGGCCGCAACTCGATTATAATGGCAAGCGGCACAGCTGCTTCTAGAATAACTGGCCAGATTAGAACAATTTTGCTCGCCGCAGCCCTTGGCACAACTGGCTTGGCAGCAAACGCTTACCAGGCTGGGTCTATGATTCCTCAGCTTATTTATACGCTTGTTTCTGGCGGAATTTTCAATGCTGTTCTTGTTCCACAAATCGTTAAAACTCTAGAAAAACAAGATGCAAAAAATAGGCTAAATAAGCTAATAACATTTGCTATTATCCTTCTTTTAGGCGTAACTATTTTAATGGCGATTGCCACACCTGTTTTAACATGGCTTTACGTTGGATCAAACCCAGCAATGATTGCACTTACAAACGCTTTTACGCTATGGTGTATGCCTCAAATATTCTTCTACGGCCTTTATACCGTACTCGGCCAAGTTCTAGCTGCTAAAGGCAAGTTTGCAATGTATGCTTGGAGCTCTGTTGCTGCAAACATTGTTAGTTGCACTGGATTTGGTGTTTTTATTGCGATTTTTGGCAAAGCAAGTAGGCAAGGCGTACATTTTTGGAATAACACTACAATGCTTTTAACGGCAGGTTTTTGGACTTTAGGCGTTGCAGTTCAAGCACTTGTTTTGTTTATTCCTCTTAAAAAAATCGGATTAAAGTATAAGCCAAGTTTTGGCATTAGTGGCATTGGCTTGCGTTCTATGGGCCCCGTTGCAGCTTGGAGCTTTGCAATCGTGGCTGTTAGTCAACTTTCTACAATGGCCACAACTCACATAACAACAAGCGCACCTTCTATAGCCGAAGAAACATTGGGATTAAGCCAATTTGATGTTGCAGGAAACGCCACTTTTCAAAACGCATACACAATGTTTATTCTGCCATATTCGCTTATAGCTGTATCGGTTGCAACCGCTGTTTTTCCAAAGATCTCTAAGTCGATTGCACAACACGATTTATCTACAGTTCGCGCAGATTTAAGCTCTTGCATTAGAAGCGTTAGCATTTTAATGTGCTTCTTTAGCGTTGCTTTTATTGTTATTCCAATGCCTATCTCTTTGGCTCTTTTGCCTTCAATTAGCATAAAAGAAGCATACTTAATGGCTGATCCGCTTATGATGCTTTCTATTGGTTTGCCATTATCTAGCGCATATTTGATTATTCAACGCACATTCTACGCTTTTGAAGACGGAAAGCATCCATTTATGTTTTGTGCAGCGCAACTTTGCGTAGAGCTTGTTATTGTGTTTTCTTGCATAAAGTTCCTTCCGCCAAACTACTGGGTTAGCGCTTTAGCAGCAGCTGCATCGTTTAGCTACATTCTTACTTTCCCTGCTCTTGTTAAAATGATTAGGTCTCGTTTTAACAATAATTTAGACGATAAGCAGCTTATTGTTACTCACATAAAGGTAATTGCGGCTTCGATTGTTTCTATTGTTGTTGGAATTTTGGCTAGAGAATTTATTTACCAGTGGATTTCTTTAGATTCAACAAAGCTTCGTGGTGTTAATCGATGGTTGCTTGCGATTTTTGTTTGCGCAATTATAACTATTATTCTTGTAATCGTTTACGTATCTACTCTCTTGCTTTTAAGAACTAGTGAATTGGCAAGCATTATTAATCCAATTCTTAAAAGAATCGGCGTAAAATGGTCGTTCTTGCTGAATCTTGAGCGCGCAAATACTGTTAAAAGTAATGCCAAAAGTGATATAAAAAACGTTTGTGAAAGCAGTAGTGACAGTAGTGACAGTAGCAACAAAAATAATTCATCTCGTATTATTCGTTCAAAATAGGCAAAAACAGTGCATAATGTGCAATAAAAGGTCACAATAGTAAACAATAAATCGTCGCAATAAAAGTCGATAAAAATAAATCAACACAATGAGCGATAATTAAATCAAAATAAATAAACAACAATTAAACAACAATAATTGCAAAATAAAGAGCGTTTTACTAAATTCTACAATTACAATAATTGATGGAATTTATTATTTACGCATATTCATTACTCATGTAGGAAGTCGGGGAGTAGATGAAACCTCAGTTGGGAGATATTATACTTAATCGCTACGCTCTAATATCGCCTTTGCGAGAAGAAGCAGGCGTTCAAGTATGGAAAGCTAGCGACCGCATACTTGCTAGAGATTGCCAGCTCTTTATTGTGCGCGATCGTAGATTCCTTCCCGAAGTAAACACAATATCTTCTACTCTTGCACTCTCTAGAATCCGCAAATTTACACCTGTTCTAAAAATTCACAACATAGATGACGTTGCGATCATTATAACTGAGTTGGATTCTGGAATAACTGTAGACGACTACATAAAATCACATAGCTCTACACTTAGCTACGAAGCTATACGCTCTATTGTTGCCGAAGCAGCAAATGCGCTTAGCAAACTTCTTGCATCTGGAATAACTCATTATGCTATTTCAACAAACACAGTAAGAATCACAAATAATGGAGTAGAGCTAGCCTGCGCGCCAATAAGCCCTCTACTAAAAGACGTTACTGTTGAATACACAAAGCAGGATTCGCAAGACAAGAAAGATAAACAGAATAAGAAAAATAGTCAAGACGCGCAGGATTCGCAGAATAAACAGGATTCGCAAGACAAGAGCGACAATCAAGACAAAAGCGAAGAACAGTCTAAAGACTTGCCACAAAGCGTAGAAAACATTGCAACGCATCAACTTTCTGCACTTTTATATGCTCTTCTTACGCGTACAGGATACAAGCAAAATAACACAGTTTTTAACGTTTCTAGACTTGCAGACGGCGTTCCTGGCGAATTTGTTATGATTTGCAAAAGAGGCCTTTCCTCTGCAAAAGATCCAAGCATTATTCCAATGGCATCTATTGGGGAGCTTCTGGCACTCTTAGGCACATATACTCCTGTTAAAAAGCTTAGCGAAAAAGATATTATTCTTAACAACGATGCAAGCGAATCTTCTATTCAAAAAGCACTACTTTTACCTTGCAAAGACAAGGATCTTATTGATTTTCCAGAAGGATTATCCAAGAACGAAGATTTGCTTGAAAACCAATTATCAAGTCAAGAATCTATTGGCATTTTGGATTCAAGTGATTTATCAATAAAAAACGAAAACGAAAAGCCTAACAAGTTTGGCAAAAACGCTAAAAACACTGGCATTAAAAATGCAAGCAAAACCATTGGTGCATTGAGCGCTTTGCTAAAAAGAAATGGCGATAATTCTGATAAAAAACTTGATTCTTTACCAGAATCCGATTCAACTGGAACAGACTACGACTTCCACGATATTGCTGCAGCAGAAATGGCGAATATTTTAGCTCCAACTGAGTTAGATGCTGATGATTCAATTTTCCACAATTTGTCTTCAACATACACAAGCTTCCCTAGCTATTCAACCGATAAATCGCAAGCAAGCGAAGAGAATAAGGCTGGCGAAAATAAAAATAATGAGAATAACGAGAATAGCAAGAATAACTGGGATAGCGGGAATGCAAACAGTAGCAAGGATTCTACAAACGATTCGTATGCAAAAGAAAATGGCGATAAAAACTCGCTAAACTCTTTAGGCTCGCTAAATTCTGGAAACGATTATTCACAAAAAGATGACTTATCTTCGCCACTAATGCCTAGAAGATTCGACTTTGAAGACCTTCTAAGCAGTAACACAAAACATACGGAATTGCTTTCTAAACCGCAAATCTTGCCATTAGAAGCCGAATCAACGGGAAGAGTGCCTGTTGTAGACAGCAACGGGCGTTTTATTGCTCCTGGCGAAGAATCCGCTAGAGCGTTGCGAGAAGAGGAGCTAGAAAACGAGGAATATGGCGATTATAGCAGCCAAAATACTGGATTATTGTCTCACTCATCCATGCCTCCTAGCTTCCAACCTCACGAGCATCAAGACGACTTAAAAGCAAAGAAATCTTCTGGTCAAAACAATGTAGACATTGCAGATGCAAAGATTTTTGGAGGACTTTCTACAAAAGTCTTAGCTATTGGCGTTGTTGCATTGCTAGTGATTGTTGTCTTTGCAATATCTTTGCATAGTCTTTTTAACTCTCACGAAGCGCCATCAAACTTTGCAAAATCTAATTCTTGGGATTCGCAAAGTGTTGAAAATGTTCCTTTTGGAAGCCAAGGTGTTCTTTCGGAAGATAAAAGCGATTCGTCTAAAGAAAAGCAACCAAATAAGCCTGGTACTAGTGAATCTGATGCAAATAAGGCTGGAGAAAAGAATAAGGATAATAAGAGCAATAAGAGCAATAAGAGCCTTAAAAACAAGCATAAAAAGCAAAATAAGCGCAAGAAAGTAAAGCAAGTACCACCGCCTAAAATGCCTACTAACAACACACCTTACCCTATAGATATTCAGCAATTCTTGGAAGATACGGGCAATCAGCGCGGCTACGGCTACTACATGCACTTAACTCAGCCTCAAGAAGCATACAGATTTGTTGTTTCGATTCGCTCTTCGGGTGGGCATGGATATTTGATTGCAAATTCCAAGAATGATCCTAGCGCTGGAGAAAAAGTTGCAGACTTTACTTTTGATGCTAGCGGAGTAACAGACGTAAAGTTCAAAAAGCCTATAACTGCGCAAGACTTTATTTTGTGGGTTCCACAAGGGTCTATACCAATGAATGGACTATATATAAACTACGTTAGAATTTACTAAAAATCATTAAGACTATTAGGAATATTTTATGAAAACTGTGCAAAAAAACGTAATTATTATTGGTTCTGGCCCTGCTGGGTACACTTCGGCTTTGTACTTAGCGCGCGCAGGTTACAGCCCTCTAGTTATTGCTGGAGCGCTAACGCCTGGCGGCCAGCTTATGAACACTACCGAAGTGGAAAATTATCCAGGTTTTGCAGACGGCATTTTAGGCCCAGACCTAATGGAAGCAATGCAAAAACAGGCAGAAAAATTCGGCGCGCAAATCTTGCTTAACGATGTTGTTTCTGTAGATTTTAATGGCGATTCAAAAGCGGTTACAACCGATGATGGTGTAACTTACACATCTAAGGCTGTAATCGTCTCTACAGGCTCACAAGTGCGCAAATTAGGAGTTCCTGGAGAGCAAGAATACTCTGGGCGCGGTGTGTCTTATTGTGCAACTTGTGACGGATTCTTCTTTAGGGAAAAGCCTATTGTCGTTGTAGGCGGCGGTGATTCTGCTTTCGAAGAAGCACTTTTCTTGACTCGTTTTGGCTCTTGCGTAACGCTTATTCATAGGCGTGATTCATTCCGCGCGTCTAAGATTATGGTTGACCGCGCGCGCAAAAACAACAAAATCAATTTTGTTTTAGATTCTGTTGTTTGCTCTGTAAATGGCGTGGATGGAGATGCGCAATCTGTAACTGTTAAGAATGTTAAAACTGGCGAGACGCAAAATATTGAAGCATGCGGCATTTTTGTTGCTATTGGACACTCCCCATCTACAAGTTTCTTAAATGGCGCTTTAGAGCTTAATGAAGACGGTACTATTGCTGTACAAGGAGCATCTACTAGAACTTCAGTTCCTGGTGTTTTTGCTGCTGGCGATGTTGTAGATAGCGTGTATAGGCAAGCAATATCTGCTGCTGGCATGGGCTGCCGCGCAGCTCTTGATGCACAAGCCTATTTGAACGATTTGACTGATTTAAACGAACAATAGTTTTTGTTCCACGTGAAACAATAGCCCCCAATGGTTGCTACTAACAGCTCATTGGGGGCTTATTATTAATCTTTTTTATCTACTAGAATATTGACTATTCGTTGCAATTCTTCTGGAGAGGAAAATACGATTTCGATTCTTCCGTGATTTTCACTTCCCTTAATGGCCACTTTTGTGGAGAATCTATCTTCAAGCTGCTTTCTAATTGGCGAAGATGCCCACTTGTTGTTTCTTTTAACTCTAGTTCTTCTAGAAGAATCGTCTCCATTATCTACTTTAATCGAAACAATTTCTTCCGTACTGCGAACCGATAAACCTTCTGCAATAATGCGCTTTGCAAGAGCTTCCATTTCTTCTGTAGAAGCTAATGCAAGAAGAGCACGAGCGTGACCTGCAGAAAGCACTCCCGACGCAATATGCTTTTGAACGCTGGCTGGCAAATTCAAAAGTCGCAAGGTGTTTGCGATTTGCGGACGAGACTTAGAAACGGACTTAGAAAGTTGAATTTGCGTAAGTCCAAAATCATCAATCATTTGAGCATAAGCTGCAGCTTCTTCTAGCGGATTTAATGCAACTCTGTGCAAATTCTCCAAAAGCGCATCCCTAAGCATGTTTTCATCCGAAGTGGTTCTAACAATCGCTGGAATCTTTTTAAGACCTGCTAATTGCGTTGCTCTCCACCTTCGCTCACCCATTATTAGCTCATAATGTGCATTGTGCAAATCATCTTGACTTATATCCTTGATTTTTCGCACAACAATCGGCTGCAAAACTCCAACCTCTTTGATTGAAGCAGACAATTCTTGAAGCTCTTCTTCGTCAAAAATCGTACGTGGCTGATGAGCATTTGGAACAATATCACTTGGATCTAAATACTCTAAATACCCACCTTCAATAGGCTTTAGCTCTTGCGTCTGGCTTGTTTGTTTATCTTGCGATATTTTTTGTGCAACTTTATTTTTATCATTATCTTCATTTTTTTGCCTTGAAGAAACAAACGATTTAGAAGCAGAATCGCCAAAGAAAAAGTCAATTGGCCTTGTAACGTCATCAATTGACGGCATAGAAGATCGTTTTGACGAATGCTTTTTTTTGCTTGCGATTGATGGCACTGTTTCACGTGAAACAGAAGTATTTTCCCCTAATTTTTGGCTTAAATGCGGGGAAATTGCGTTATTAACGCTAGGAACCTTAGCTGGCTTTTTTGTAAATACTTTGGTTTCACGTGAAACACTTTTTTGCGTATTTTTATCTATGATTTTACTATCCGTTTCACGTGAAACAGTGTTCGAAGTATCATCATTCTTTAATGTTTCATGTGAAACATCTTCAATTTTTTTATTCGCAAACTCATCTAAACTATCTTCTCCAGGAAGTGCAGGGAATAATGCGCCCAATCCTTTCCCCAAACGCGATTTACTTGCACTCATCATTCATTACCCTCTCTTTTTGATTCAATAACAGACAAAATTACGTCAGACTTATTAGCTATCTCAAATGCAGCTTCTCTATAAGACACAGCACCTGTTCCATGTGGATCGTAGGTTATAACACTTTGATTAAAACTTGGCGCTTCTGGAATCTTAACAGTTCGCGGAATAGTGGTATTAAGAACAATGTTTGGATAATGATTTTTAACTTCTTGAAAAACTTCTCTACCAAGAAGAGTTCGCTTATCAAACATTGTTACAAGCATTGTAGAAACAACGAGCGCAGAATTATAGTGTTTTTGAACCAAACCAATTGTTCTAATCAACTGACCCAATCCTTCAAGCGCATAGTATTCCGCTTGAATTGGAATTAGCATCTCGTGCACAGCGCACATCGCATTAATTACTAAAAGACCAAGAGAAGGTGGGCAATCAATAAAAACGTAATCGTAATGTTCACTGCTGGACCTTAAAAACTCATCAATTGCATTCTTAAGAAGATTATTCCTATCTTCCATTTGAGCAACTTCTAATTCAGCACCACTTAACTCAATTGAAGCTGGAACAACATCTAGCCCTGCAATATCTGGGCATTCTTGTTTAACTTCGGCAATAGTCTTTCTTCCCTCAATAACATCATAAATAGAAGGATCTGCGGAAGAATGTGGTATATTCATTGCCGTAGAAGCATTACCTTGCGGATCCATATCAATCAATAAAACTTTTGAGCCGCCAACAGCCATTGCTGCCGACAAATTCACAGCGGAACTGGTTTTTCCAACTCCGCCCTTTTGATTCGCAACTGCAATAAAACGTGTAGTCTTCGGCTTAGGGAACACAACGCCATCAATGGCGTGGAAGCGACTGGTTATATCTGCCAACTCACTGCCCAAGGAAGATCCAGAATCCCCAAAAATACGTTTAATTGTATCTTCTGCTGATTCCACCATTCACACCACCCCGCCCACCTATGGGAAATTACAAACCTAACCAATTTAACCGTAGTATTTTCAAGTTTCCTTTCTTCTATGGACATAAAACACCATAAAAATTGCAAAAAATACTACAAAAACACGCCGTTTCACGTGAAACACATAACATCTTTATTCAGTTTCACGTGAAACATTCAATGAAATTTAATACAAAAAATAATTGCGAGTAAAAGTACAGAACTAAATCACAAAACTTAAATCAGCTTTTATCAATCAGCCTTTATCGATTATTACAACACTTGTTGATTGAAGGCCCTTAGCAACAGGAGCATCGACCACTCTGGGATTTAATCCCTTTACTTTTTTAATCATCTTTGCAGCTTTATCAATCTCTGCTTGTGCAGATTTTCCTTTTAACGCAATTAGCTGGCCATTCTTCCCTAATAGCGGAATGGTCCAGCCGGCCAATTTTGTCATAGGCGCAACAGCTCTACATGTAACTACGTCAAAGGCTGGAATTTCGTGGGACTTAACTTTAGATATAACTTCGTCTGATCTTCCATGAAAAACTGTAACATTTTTTAAGTCCATAAGTTCTATGCATTCTTTTAACCAAAGAACTCGTCTTTCCATTGGCTCGATTAATGTTACTTTGCAATCTGACAAACAAGCAGCAACAACAATTCCTGGAAAACCTCCGCCGCTTCCAACGTCTGCAATAGATTTCTTACTTGACTTTTCAACTGCTTTCTTAACAAATGGAACAACCGCAGCAGAATTTAGAATATGCCTTTCCCAAAGAATATTCATATCCCTAGGACCAACAAGGCCGCGAACTAATCCCTCTTTCTTAAGTTTTACGTGAAACATCTTGCATTTATCAAGAGCATTGCCCAAAACTTCACTCAACAAAGGGGAGTTGTCTAATTCATCTACATTATTTTCATCTACATTATTTTGTAAATTATCAGCCTGTTCCATATCTAAAATCTTTTCCGCAAATCAGCCTCTCAAACAAAAAGTAACACAACAAAACATTTTTGTTCTATTGTGTTACTTCTTGTTTAAGCTAATTGCTACTCTGTGTACTCTTCATCCAACTCTACGTCTACATCATCCATGTCTACATCCACATCTTCATCTAAATCATCGTCATCAATGGCGCTTGCAGGCATATAAACAGTAACGTAGCGGTGTGGTTCTTCTCCATGAGACCTAGACCTTAAGCCTTCTTCTCTAACTGTATCGTGAATAACTTTACGCTCAAACGAATTCATTGGCTTTAAGCTCACAGAATCGCCAGTTTCGCGAACTTCATCAACAGCATCGAGTGCAATATCTCGCAAATGTTGACGCTTACGCTTAAGGAATCCATCAACATCTACAATTAAGTGCGATCTTTCACCAGTTTTTTGCTGAATAGCTAGACGGCTCAATTGTTGCAAAGCATCAACAACCTCTCCATCTCTACCAATCAAATGCTTAATATCTGAATCGTCGTCTGCAACAATTTGAATCATTGGTCTATTGTTGCGAACTCCCATTTCAATATCGCCTTCGTAATCAGCAATATCTAAAAGTCCTTCTAAATAATCGGCAGCTATATCAGCTTCCTCATTGAGCTGGTCAATGCTCCTGGTCTCGTCTTGCGCCATTTACATACTCCTTAATTTCAATAAATGTCAAGAATCACAATTCTGTGTACAGTTTAACTGAAGATAAATCCAAATTTATAAATATTTTAATAATTTTAATAAATCTAATAAATAAATTCACATTTACCTTGTTTTTACATTATTTACTTGTTTTTCGCTTGCGATTAGGCTGCTTACGTTGGAACCCTTCGGATTCTCTGCGCTTAGCAACTTCTCGAGCTTGTTGAAGCTTTTCTTCCTCAATAGAAGGCAAACCTTCACGCTTTCGGCGCTCGGATTCTTTTTTGTAATCGCGCTTTTCTTTTTCCTCGGCTGCAGGAGATCCTGGAGTTGGGAAGGCATACACCTGCCAAATAGAGCGAAGCATGTTAATAATGTTGTTTACAAGCCAATAAACAAGCATTGCAAACGGAAGAGCAAATGCAGAGAAAACGTAGATTAACGGGAATCCCCACATCATAAGTTTTTGCATTGTGTATTGGCTGCCTTGCTTAGATTCAGGAGGAAGATTCTTACGAATATTGTTAAATTGCATGTACCACATTGCAGCACACATCAATATAACAAAGATTACAATAACGACTTTTCCGCCCGCTTGAACAGTCATAAATGTATCTGCAACACCAACACCAAATACGTGCGTTTTAACGAATTGCTGCGCTGTAGCAATATCAAAAGCACCAAGAGCAGCATGCTTGCCTCTAGCAATAAATGGAATAGCGGAAAGCGTGTACCAAATACTCATAAACGCTGGACCTTGAATCATCATTGGCAAGCAACTTCCTGCAGGATTCGCGTTGTTATCTTGATACAGCTTCATCATTTCTCGCTGCATTGCTTCTTTGCTAGCAGAATCGTTTTTACCCTTATACTTTTGCTGAATTTTCTTCATTTTAGGAGCGATTGCTTGCATATTGCGCATGCCCTTAATGCTTTTTATGAAGGCAGGGAATATGCACGCGTGCACAACAAGCACAAGAAAGACGATTGAAAGAACCCAGGAGAACCCAATTTCATTCATTCCAATAAGAACAAATAGCTTATGGAAAATTGACATTACTTGAGTCATAAGCCATTCAACTGGAGTAAGGATTTTATAGAACCATCCCAAAGGTCCGTTATCAAGTAAAAAGTGATCTTGATTAAACATTAGTTATCCTTGTCTTCTTCAGCCAAGGGAGTTAACCGTGGCTCTTCATGCGCTTTAGACCAAGCGCAACGATAAAAAATTGAATATTTGCGTGGTACGTCGTCAATACTGCAACTAGTCCATGGCCTACAGCGCAATAGTCGCAAAGCGGCTAGGATACCGCCCCTAAACGCTCCATAGCGGCTAATTGCTTCAATAGCATACCTTGAGCATGTTGGGTAATATCGGCAGCAAGCTGGTCTATTAGCAGAAATCGCGCGTTGATACCAGCGAATCGCTTTTATAATCAAATTCGCTACAACACTTTTTCTGCTATTCATAGCTGTATCACTATTCCTTAAACCAACTTATTGTTGTTTTCGCCGATTTTCAACGATTCTGATGGTTGATTTAGTTGGTATTCTTGGTGTTCTTCTTGCGCTATTTGATGGCTTTGATTTTGAACAATTTTGGTTATTTTCTCAAAAATCTTTTTAACCTGCTCATTTAATGATTCAAACGATGCACTAGCAGCAGTAGATTTGGCTCTTAGAACTACGTCACAACCTTTTGGCAATAACGATTGATGTTCTTTTGCTATTACTCTAAAGCGTCTTTTTACTTTATTTCTAATAACAGCTTTTCCTACGCTTTTAGATACAGCAAGCCCTAGCCTTAAGTCAGCTTCATTTTGTTGAGACTGATTTAAGGTATCACAAAATGCCGCGGGTGTATTACCATCACGACCCGTGGCAATCTGATTCAGACTTGTTTTTTCGCCTTCGTTAAGCGCGTTTAACACGGCTATACCGCCACGCATGTTGTAATGCGCGACGATATCCCGTGAACACACCTTGCGTCGTTTTTTGAGCACCGCAACAAAATCGCGATGGCTTTTCAGCCTATCCATGCTTTACGACGCGCCCCATCTCAGGCAGATAGTGTCTTACGGCCCTTGGCGCGACGACGATTAATCACTGCGCGGCCAGCACGCGTACGCATGCGAACGCGGAAGCCGTGCTTCATGTGACGACGACGGTTGTTAGGCTGGAATGTCCTCTTCATAACTAACGCTCCTGTATTTAGCCATGCAAAAGCACGGCTCCGTATGAGTCAAGCTATACTAAATTACTATTACCCCTCACCAATAGTCAAAAAACTTTTGATTAAACGTGTTTATAAGTACGCTTTAATAAGTCAAATTTTTCAACACCGTAAAATTTTCTGTACCATTTTCACCAAATCAAACCACTTGTAAAAGCCTTGAAAAATGTGGATTAAAAGCTTTTATCTTATCCACAAATTACACACATGTTATTCACAATTAAGTATTTTCAACACGCGAGGCTGTGGATAACTTCTTAGGGTCGGAGTAAACATATTCTACTAGCACTCTTTACGCGCGCGAATGGATATGTATCTCTGTTTTGCATCTCTGTTTTGTCTAAGCGTAAAGAATCGAATAAATGTTTCTGCAAGTTTAGGGGGGTGTAGTATGACGGATTCTTTTAGCGACCCAAGTGCGCAAGCCACTATTGTGTGGTCAAATACCCTTGCAGTGTTGCGTCATAATGCCCTTTTAAGCAACCGAGATAAAAGCTGGTTTGAAAGCGTAAAACCTGAATCTATTTTTGGAACTACTATTGTTCTTTGCGTCTCTAATATAGAAACACAGCAAGCTTTGCAAAATGAGCTTAGTTCAGCTCTTCTTACATCATTAAAAATTTGTACTGGAAAAGATATGTTTCCAGCATTTAAGATTGTTTCTCAATCAGAAAATAACAATACTTCAACTAACAGTGCAGCAACTAACATCAATGCCACTAACAGCACTTCCGATTTAAGCAATCTTAATCAAAATGTAAACGAGACTTCCCGAGTA
Source organism: Gardnerella vaginalis (assembly GCA_946997215.1). Taxonomy (GTDB): domain Bacteria; phylum Actinomycetota; class Actinomycetes; order Actinomycetales; family Bifidobacteriaceae; genus Bifidobacterium; species Bifidobacterium vaginale_I. The sequence goes on along the minus strand of CAMPUL010000006.1, from coordinate 20,685 downwards.
TTTTCAACAACTTTAGAAGAAAATACAAACGTTAATTCAGACTTATCTTCTTCTAAAAGCAACTCTTTAGAGAACGTAAAATCAAATTTTGGCGCAAAAACTGTTGAAAATACCAACAATCTTGTAAACACTAATAGCGTTGAAAATGTTGGTTCATCTAGCAATACTCCTATTCAAAAAGATTTTGACTACGCAACTGGCTTAAATACCATGCAAAACACTGGTTTAGATGTTTCTGGTATTAATTCTGGTATTAATAATCCGCAAGCAAAAATTCCTTCTTCAATAAAAAGGGATCCTGTTACTCACTTAAATACTTGCGCAACTTTTGATACTTTTGTTCCTGGAGATTCTAATCGTTTTGCGCGCACAGTTGCTTTAGCTGTTGCAGAAGGCTCTGGAAAAGACTTTAATCCTTTATGTATTTACGGCGGATCTGGTTTAGGTAAAACACATTTGCTTAATGCTATTGGCAATTATGCTCTTGTTAAGGATTCTTCACTTAAGGTTCGTTATATTACAAGCGAGGAATTTACTAACGAATTTATTGAGGCTTTACAAAACACAAGTCAAAATCAGGGTCAAATCGCTAATTTTAATAGGCGCTTCCGCGAAGTTGATGTTCTTTTAATCGATGACATTCAGTTTTTGGGAGGAAAAGAAGCAACTCTGGAACAATTCTTCCATACTTTTAATGCTCTTTATCAAGCAAGTAAAAGAATTGTTATTGCTTCCGATGTTGCTCCTAAAAATCTTAGAGGATTTGAATCAAGACTTATTTCTAGATTTGAGTCTGGTTTAACTGTTGATATTAAGCCGCCTGATTTAGAAACTCGAATCGCCATTCTAAGAATGATGGCGTCAACTAATGGTTCTAATGTTCCTAGCGATGTTCTAGACCTTATTGCGGAGCGTTTTACAGAGAATATCCGTGAGCTTGAAGGTGCTTTAACTAGAGTTACAGCCGTTGCATCTTTAAGTAATCAACCTGTAAGCAAAGCCTTGGCAGAACAAGCTTTACAAGACTTCTTTGCTTCCGATATTGAAATTCGTCCAACAGATATTATTGGTCAAGTTGCTAAGTACTTCCATATGACTTTTGACGAGATTGTTGGCAGATCTAGAACTAAGAATGTTGCTTTGGCACGTCAAATTGCAATGTATTTAGCTAGAGAAATGACAAGTATGAGTCTTGTTGATATTGGCGAAGTCTTTGGCGGCCGCGATCACACGACTGTTATGCATGCTTATACGCGCATTAGCGGAGAGATGCAAGAAAAGCAGGAAATCTATAACTATGTTATGGAATTAACTGTTCGATTAAAGCAAAATCCTACGAATAAAAAGTAGTTTTACACAAATCTATACAACTCTGTTAATTAAAATAAAAAAAGTTATCCACATAGTTAGTCACAAATGTGGTTAAACCCTGCGGATAAGTGGTGGAAAACGCCGTTAAAAAAGTGAATAAACTGTTTATAAAGCCGCTCAAAATGTGGATTAGTAAAAAAATAGCTTTGAATGTGGATAACTCGAATCTTTTTGCACACAATTACCCATAGGTTATTCACATTTTACTTATGTGGATAATGGCTTTAGCGAAGCTTTTCTAGTCACATGTTAACATTTCCACATTGCTTATTACTATTATTACTTTATTTTTGAATAATAATAATATTTTTTATTAACGATTAGCACTTATTTCTAAATTAGATTTTCATTAGCCAATGAGATAGAATAAACACAGTTTTACTGAAATGAGGAAATATGAAAGTTGAAGTTAATTCCGCTTCTTTTGCAGACGCACTATCTTGGACTACTCGCGTTATAGATAATCGTCCAGCAAATCCTATTCTTGCTGGCTTAAAGCTAGAAGCAAAAGACGGAACTTTGCAACTTTGCGCATTTAACTATCAACTTTCTAGTCGTCATCACATTGAAGCAGGTGTAGATGAAGCAGGGAGTGTGCTCGTTTTAGGCAGACTACTTGCAGATATAACAAAATCTTTGCCAGCAGAAAAAACATATTTATCTTCTAACGAAACAACTCTTACAATTACTTCTGGAAAGTCAACATTTACTTTGCAACTTATGCCAGAAGGAGAATATCCAGATTTACCAGAAATTCCTTCAAAACTTGGTCAAGTAGATGCTCCTACTTTTGTTCAGGCTGTAAATCAGGCTTCTGTAGCAGTTTCTAGAGAAGAAGATAGGCCAGTTCTAACAGGAATTCATGCTCATTTTGAAGACGATACTGTTACTTTTACAGCTACTGACAGATATCGTCTTGCTCGTTCCACTTTTAAGTGGACTCCAGAACATAGCGATATAAATACTTCAACTCTTATTAAGGGAAGCATTCTTAAAGATATTTCGCGCTCTGTTGACGAACATCAAAATGTTGTTATTAACTTAAACGAGCAAGAACCTTCTATTCTTGGATTTGAAAATTCTGGAAGAGTTAGTACTTCTCAACTTATTGATGGAGAATTTCCTTCTGTAGACCGCTTATTTGTTGACGAGTATCCTATTCACGCAATTATTAATCGACAAATGCTTATTAACGCAATTAAACGCGTTGCTATTGTTGCAGAAAAAGATGCTCCAATCTACATGTCTTTTGCGGAAGATGAACTCACTCTAAGTGCTGGAAACGACAGTGAATCTAAAGCAAAAGAAATTATTGACATAGATATGGATGGTCAAGATATTATTGTTGCTTTTAATCCTAACTACTTGATTGAAGGATTAAGCGCTATTAGTGAGCCATTTATTCACGCTAAAATCACGTCTGCTGTTAAGCCTGTTGAATTTAACGGTCAACAAGAAGCAGATGGAGATGAATCCATGAATTACAGATATCTTGTTGTTCCAATGCATCCTTAAAACTAATAAATGTAAACGAATAACGTAGCCAAATAAATGTATGTTTCAAAGCTTGCATTAAACCATTTTCGCTCGTGGAGTAGTTGTGTACTCGACTTTTCCCCAAAAATGAATGTTCTAGTAGGTTCAAACGGTTTAGGTAAAACTAATATTGTTGAATCTCTAGAAGTTATTTCAACAGGAACAAGTCATAGAGTATCTTCTTTAGCGCCATTAATAGAGATAAATCATAATTGCGCTACAATACGCGCAAATGTTAAGGATTTTAACAATACTTGCAATAGTAATACTTTAGATGGTTCAGATAATTTAGACGAAACAACATTTGAGCTAAGCATTAATCTAAAGGGTGCTAATAGAGCAAGGATTAATGGTAAAAAATCTTTATACATTAAAGATATAGTTGGCTTAATTCCTTGTGTTTCTTTTACTCCAAGAGACCAAAATTTGATTGTTTCAGATCCTACTGTTAGAAGAACTTTTATTGACCAAGCTGGAACATTATTAATACCAAACTATTTGCAAATTTTGCAAGAATATAATCATATTGCAAAGCAACGTTCTGCATTATTAAAAAATTTGTCTAATAATTATTCACCAAATTCAATGAATAATTACAATACTGTGTCTGATTTAGAAGTATGGACTGCTAAGTTTATTGAAACTGGAATAATTCTTACAAAATTACGTAAAAAAATAATAGAGTTACTTAATAATGTTTTTTCAAATATTGTTAAACAGCTTTCTAACTCATCTAATTTTGCGTTAATCGAATATAATCCATCTTTTAGTGAGATTGATTTTAGCGAAAACGATTTTGAAGAAAATAATGATAATTCTATTAGGCTTGCGATTAGTGAGCATTTTCAAAGAATTTATAATGGAGAAGTTGCAAGAGGATACAATCTAATAGGGCCTCATCGAGACGATTTTACTATATTGATTAATAATTATAATGCAAAAGAATTCGCTTCAAACGGTGAATCTTGGACTCTTGCATTAGCGTTAAAAATGGCTTTATTTAAGTCATTAGAAAAAAAGAATGGGAAAAAACCTATTGTTATTTTAGATGATGTTTTTGCACAATTAGACGAGTTTAGAAGAAAACAAATTTTAGAATTTGCAAAAAATCAAGATCAAGTTTTTATTACTGTTGCGTCTTTAAGTGATATACCAAAAGATAAAAGTGTGTTAGAAAACTCGATTATTGATGTTTCTAAAATAGCAAAAAATCAAAATGAAGATGATTCTAAATCTTTAGAAAACAATATTGATATTAATCATAAAATTTTGTTGGAAAATATTGTTAATAGTCGTAAAAATAGTGCCGATTTTGTTGACGAAAATGAAAATAAGTCTAAAAATTTAGGGGATAGTAGATGAAAATTCCCGTAAATAAAATACTAAAATTAGACACAAGAAAGCTTCCAGAGTTAATTTTTATGCCTATTAAAAAGAAGGCAATAAAAAAGGTAGTTAACGAACAGAATGCTTATAAAGCTTTAGAAAGTTTTGGAAAACCTGGTAGAGATCCACAAAATCTTTATTCTTTACTTGCAAATTTTGCTAATCAAAACAATTGGAATGAGCAACTTTCTATAGCAAAAATGCGCGAAGATTGGTGGAAAATAGTTGGAAAAAGCGCATCATTGAATTGCTATATAGACAAAATAAAAGATGGTGTTTTAATTGTTAGAACAAAATCAAATGTTTGGTATACGCAACTTAGTTATTGCAAGCCTATGCTTGAGAAAAAAATATTTGAATATTCAAAGAATATTAATATTAAAGAAGTCAAAATAGTTGGACCATCTTTGCAAAAAACAGGCAAAAAATCAATAAACAGTAGGTTTAACATTAAGAATCGTTAATAAAGGCTCTTACTAAAGAGCGGTCATTATGCATGTGTAGAATGTTGTGTAATATAGTTAAATCGCTAGAAGACCCTTTTTTGTGCTTTCTAGCGTGTATCGACCTCGTAAATGCCTCTTGGCATGAGGTAATACGGGAAGGGATCTAAAGTGTTAAACACTGAAGATAATTCAATGGAAAATTCTGTTGAAGAACATAAACTAGATGATGCTCAGCTCGATGATTCACTTTCTCCTGAACATTATGACGCTAGTGATCTTCGAGTTCTAGAAGGATTGGAAGCAGTTCGAATTAGGCCAGGTATGTATATTGGTTCAACTGGTCCTAGAGGCTTGCATCATCTTGTATACGAGATTGTAGATAATTCGGTTGATGAAGCTTTGGCTGGATATGCTTCTCACATTGAAGTGACAATTTTGCCAGATAATGCAATAAAAGTTGTGGACGATGGGCGTGGTATTCCAGTTGACGAAGTGCCAGGCGAAGGTGTTTCTGGTGTTGAAACAGTTATGACTAAGCTTCACGCTGGCGGAAAGTTTGGTGGCGGCGGATACGCTGTTTCTGGCGGCTTGCACGGCGTTGGTATATCTGTTGTTAATGCTCTTTCTACGCGTGTAGAAATCGAAGTTCGTCGTCAAGGATTCCATTGGACTCAAACGTATGTAGATCAGCATCCAACGGCTCCTCTTAAAAAAGGAAAGCCAATGGAAGATGGCGAATCTACTGGTACTTCTGTAACATTTTGGCCAGATGGCGCAATCTTTGAAACAACTACGTACGATTTTGAGACTTTGAGATCTAGATTCCAACAGATGGCTTTTCTTAACAAGGGATTGAAGATTTCTCTAACCGATTTGCGTAAGCCTGATGAAGCAGGAGACGAAGTCACTGGAGAAAATGAATCAACTAGCGAAGAAAAACATCAAAGCGTTAGTTACAAGTATGATCACGGAATTAAAGATTACGTTGACTACTTAGTTAAATCTCGTAAGTCTGTTCCAGTAGAGCCAGATGTTATTGATTTTGAGGCAGAAGACCTTGAGATTGGTATATCTGCAGAAATCGCTATGCAATGGACTGTTGCATATTCGGAAGCAGTTCATACTTTTGCAAACACGATTTCTACTACAGAAGGTGGAACGCACGAAGAAGGCTTCCGTGCTGCTCTTACATCTCTTGTAAATCGTTATGCTCGAGAAAAGAACATATTAAAAGAAAAAGATACTAATCTTTCTGGTGATGACGTTCGCGAAGGTTTAACTGCAGTTGTTTCCGTAAAGCTTACAACTCCACAGTTTGAAGGTCAGACTAAAACAAAGCTTGGAAATTCCGAAGCTAAGACTTTTGTTCAGCGAGTAATGACTGAAAAGCTTGGAGATTGGTTCGATGCTCATCCAAGTGAAGCAAAGAACATTATTCAAAAAGCGATTGAAGCATCGCGTGCGCGTATTGCAGCTAAGAAAGCTCGTGAAAATACTCGTAGAAAGTCAATCTTTGAAACTGCTGGAATGCCAGATAAATTGAAGGATTGCCAGTCTAATAATCCAGAAGAATGCGAGCTGTTTATAGTGGAGGGTGATTCCGCAGGTGGCTCCGCAATTCAAGGACGAGACCCTATTACTCAAGCAATTTTGCCATTGCGCGGTAAGATTTTGAATACTGAGCGCGCATCAATCGACAGAATGATGAAGTCGGAAACTATTGAATCATTAATTACTGCTGTTGGTGGCGGTTATGGTGAAGACTTCGACTTAAGCAAAGTTAGATATCACAAAGTCATTATTATGGCTGATGCTGATGTTGATGGTGCTCATATTGCTACATTGAATTTAACACTGTTCTTCCGTTATATGCGTCCAATGATTACAGCAGGCTACGTTTACGTTGCAATGCCTCCGCTTTATCGTTTGAAGTGGAGCAAGGGTGCGCATGATTTTGTTTATACGGATGCAGAACGAGACAGAGTTCTTGCAGAAGGTAAAGCTGCAGGCAGACAACTTCCTAAAGGCGAAGGCATTCAGCGATACAAGGGTTTGGGTGAGATGAGCTATCAGGAATTGTGGGAAACAACAATGGATCCTGAGCACAGAATCTTAAAGCAAATTCATATTGAAGATGCTGCTCGAGCTGATGAAACGTTCTCAATGCTTATGGGAGACGAAGTGGAACCTCGTAGGCTCTTTATTCAACGTAATGCTCACGATGCAAGATTTATTGACGCTTAAAAATTGTTAAAAATTGTCAGTAAAAGCATTAAAGCAAATAAACTTAAAAGCTAATAAAAAGGAATTACAGTGGTAGACGAAATAAATGCCGCTAATAATAGCGAAGAGCCAGATCAGTTATCTGACGGTTCAATGGAGCCACAAAGCCCGCAAGAAGCAGATAATACGGATTATGGCTTAATGAAGGGTGCTCGCGTAAAGCATATGGATTTGCAACAAGAGATGCGTGAATCCTATCTTGCTTATGCACTTTCTGTTATTGTTGAGCGCGCTTTGCCAGATGTTCGAGATGGCTTAAAGCCAGTGCATCGTCGCGTTATTTATGCAATGTACGATGGCGGATATAGGCCAGATCGCGGATATAACAAGTGCTCTCGTGTTGTTGGCGATGTTATGGGTAAGTATCATCCTCACGGTGATTCTGCTATCTATGACACTTTGGTGCGTATGGCTCAATCTTGGTCAATGCGCTACATGCTTGTTGATGGACAAGGTAACTTTGGTTCTCCGGGTGACGATCCTGCAGCAGCAATGCGTTATACGGAATGCCGTATGGCACCTTTGGCTATGGAAATGGTACGAGATATCGATAAAGATACCGTTGATTTCCTGCCAAATTATGATGGTAAAACTCAAGAGCCTACTGTTTTGCCAGCTCGTTTCCCAAATCTTTTAGTTAATGGTTCTGCTGGTATTGCTGTTGGTATGGCAACCAATATTCCACCTCATAACATGCGTGAAGTGGCTGATGGTGTGCACTGGGCTTTGGATCATCCTGATGCAAGTAAAGAAGAACTTCTTGAAGCTTTAATTCAGCGAATTAAAGGACCTGATTTCCCTACTGGTGCAACCATTTTAGGTCATAAAGGAATTGAGCAAGCGTACCGTACGGGCCGCGGCTTAATCACAATGCGCGCAGTAGTTAATACTGAGGAAATTAAGGGACGTATGTGCTTGGTTGTTACTGAGCTTCCATACCAAGTTAATCCTGATCGCTTAGCTGCTTCAATTAGGGAGGCTGTGCGCGACGGCAAGATTCAAGGCATTGCAGATATGCGCGATGAAACGTCTGGTCGTACAGGTCAGCGTTTGGTTCTTGTTCTTAAGCGTGACGCTGTTCCAAAAGTTGTTCTTAACAATCTTTATAAGCATTCACAATTGCAGCAGACTTTCGGCGCAAACATGCTTGCTCTGGTTGATGGTGTTCCTCGCACTTTGAGTTTGGATGCTTTCATTCGTCATTGGGTAAGTCATCAGCTTGAAGTTATTGATAGGCGTACACGTTACTTAAAGCGTGAAGCTGAAGAGCGTGATCATATTTTGCAAGGCTACTTAAAAGCTTTGGATATGATTGACGAAGTTGTGGCATTAATTCGTTCATCTAAAGATGTTGAAACAGCTCGCACTGGTTTGATGAATTTGCTTGATGTTGATGAAGTTCAAGCAGATGCTATTCTTGCAATGCAACTTCGTAGGCTCGCAGCTTTGGAACGTCAAAAGATTCTCGACGAGCATGAAGAATTAATGCGCAAGATTGAAGATTATAACGATATTCTTGCAAGCCCAGAGCGTCAACGCAAGATTGTTGGCGATGAGCTTGACGAAATCGTAGCAAAGTATGGCGATGAGCGTAGAACTAAGATTCTTCCATTCTCGGGAGAAATGAACGTTGAAGATCTTATTGCCGAAGAAAACGTTGTTGTAACAGTTACTCGCGCAGGATATATTAAGCGCACAAAAGCAGACGAGTATCGTGCTCAGCATCGTGGAGGCAAAGGTATTAAGGGAGCAAAGCTTCGTGAAGATGATGTTGTAGATCACTTCTTCTTAACATCTACTCATAATTGGCTTTTGTTCTTTACTAATCGCGGACGCGTTTACCGCATTAAAGCATATGAGCTTCCAGAAGGATCAAGAGATTCTAAGGGTCAACATGTTGCAAATCTTCTTCAATTTACTCCTGGAGAAACAATTCAAGCAGTATTGTCAATTCAAAATTATGATGTAGCAAAGTATTTGGTATTGGCAACTCGTTCTGGAAAAGTTAAGAAAACTGCTTTGCAAGAATATGATTCTCCACGTCAAGGTGGCTTGATTGCTGTTCGACTAATGGCAAACGAAGAAACTGGTGAGCCAACAGACGAGCTGATTGGTGCAGCATTATGTAATCCAGAAGACGACATTATTCTTGTTTCTAAGCTTGGTATGAGCCTTAAGTTTAGAGCAGATGATGAGCAACTTCGACCAATGGGTCGCCAAACTGCAGGCGTTCAAGGCATGAGATTCCGTGAAGGCGACGAATTACTCGATATGGATGTTGTATCTGTAGATACAAGCAAAGATCTTCTTGTTGTTACAAACGAAGGATTTGCTAAGCGTACAGCTATTGAAGAGTATCGTTTGCAAGGAAGAAACGGCTACGGTGTTAAAGCTGTACAGCTTACAGAAGGCCGCGGTTCTTTGGTTGGTGCCTTGATTGTTGAAGAAACAGATCAAGTAATGGCAATTATGAAGTCTGGTAAAGTGATTCGTTCCGATGTTAACGAAGTTAAGCGCACAGGTAGAACCACTCAAGGTGTGACTTTAGCAAAGCCAGATAAGGGTGACGAAATCATCTCGATTGCTCGAAACGAGGAAAGAGATGATGATGAAACTCAAAATGAAGAATCATCAGAAAAAACTATTGGAAGGAACTTAGATGAGTGAAGATTTTGAAGTATCCAATAGCAAAGTTAGTGGAGAATCTAATACTAGTTCTCCAAGAACAGTAAGTGCAACGGCTACGTCTTCTTCTAATGGATATAGTGTTAGAAAATCTACTCAACCAAGAGCTAGAAGGATGAGTCTTTCCCTAGTTAGAGTAGATGCTTGGAGCGTTGCAAAAGTAACATTTTTGCTAAGTGTTGCTGGCGGAATAATACAAGTTATTGCAGCTGGATTAGTGTGGCTATTTCTAAATATGGTTGGTGTTTTTGATCAAGTAACACAGATTGTTTCATCAACAGGCTTAGATAGCAATGGTTTTAATCTTGCAGACGTGTTTTCTTTGCCAACTGTTTTAAGTGCTGTAATAATTTTTTCTGTTGTAGAAATAGTTATTGCAACATTATTATCTGCAATTGGATCTTTGCTTTATAACGTTGTTGGATCATTAGTTGGTGGAATTCACTTAACTCTTGGTGATGATTAAAGCAAAAAGCATATATAATCAATAATTTAATTTCATAAAATTAATCCCCACTAAACTTTAAGTAGATTAGTGGGGATTAGTTTTTATAAAAATTATTTATAAAAATCATTAAACAAACTATTTTTTATAAGATAGATCTCGAATATCTTCCAAAATTTTAATCATCTTTTCTTCGCGATCTTTGCGTTTTTCTTCATCACTCTTTTCTTTTTCAAATTGTAAGAAAGGAAGACCAATCTCCCTTAACTTATTAATAGGAAGAACAATGCAAAAATAAACAGCTGCAGCAACAATAAGGAAGTTTAAGATTGATCCAAGAACGGCACCAAATGATATTGTTGCACCATTTATTGTTATTGTTAAAACACCATCAAGATCCGGCTTTCCACAAATCATTGCTATAAGCGGATTAATAATGTTTTTAACAATCGAAGTAACAACGGAAGTTACGGCGCTGCCCATAACAACACCAACCGCCATGTCGATTACACTACCTCGTGCAATAAATTTTTTGAAACCATTAAACATAGAAAATCCCTTCTGCTATTTAATATTTGATGTCTATTTTTATGCCTATATTATTTTAATTTTCTTAATATTTTGTTGTAAATAAAACTATTACTTTTAGATAGATTGAGAATAGACAAAACAAGTATTGGATACATTATTGCAGAAGTTAAAACATCACTAGGGAAGTGCGCTGCAACAACAAGTCTAGAAATTGCAACAATAGCAACAATAATAATGCTAACGATTAATCCAAGCCTTAAGAAAGACTTATTTGCAATATAAATAATCATAAGAGCCATTGAACAAATAGCTACTGCTGCTGCAGTGTGACCACTTGGAAAACTTGGATCTGGTGGAACTTTAATTTTTACACCAATAAATGGTCTAGGCCTATGAACTATGAATTTAACAGCAAAAATATAAATCATTGGCAAAAGGCAAGTCGCAAGCTGTATTAGAGTTATGCGCCAATCTCGTTTTATAAAATAAGAAATAACAGCCAAAATAAAAAGTATAACAATGCATGATTTTGTAGAAAAAACTATTGCAAGTAGTTTAGAAAGAGCCATTATAAAAGACGGAGAATAGTTGTGGAAAAAGGCAACTATATGTGATTCAAAAGATCTTTCTGCACTATTAACAAGCAAAAGTTTTCCAATTAACGGCACTAAAATCAAAAGAAGTATAACAATAGAACACTTCTTATTATTAGTTATATAGAACTTTATTTTTTCTAAAAATTCGTAAAGCTTATTTTTTTGATTCATAGTTAAAGATTACACTTAGAAATATATAATAAAGTTGTAGTATGTATTTGTAATATTAAATGGGTTTATAAGTTTTATTTGTTTATTTTGCATAATTTTGTAAAAATGTAGTATATAAATAAGTATGTAAATAAATTTAGCAAACGCATGTTTGGTATTTAGATGTGATTTGTACACCGTACGAGGTGACGAGTAGTATGAGGAAAAGGTAGAAAGGGTTTACAATGAGCGTGCTTGACAGACTTGAGAAGAGCGTTGAAGGTGCAATGAATGGAGTCTTCGCAAAATTCGGGTCTAAAGACTTGCAACCTGTTGATCTTTCTAGTGCATTAGAGCGAGAAATTGATAACCAGTCTATGCCAATTGATCGCGATCGTACGGTTGCACCAAATGAGTATCACTTTAAACTTAGTACTCCAGACTTTGATCAGCTTGGTAGTGAAGCTTTAGCAAATGAGCTTGCGGATAATCTTACACAGTATGCAAAAAGTCAGCATTATGCTTTTGTTGGCCCAGTTGCAGTTATTTTTGAAGAAGATACCGATCTTACAAAAGGTAATTTCAATTTAACTTCTGATTCTGTTCCAGGAAACGCTGTTCCTGTAACAACGCAAGAGCAGTCAGAAAATCATCCAATGCTGGAGATTAACGGGAATAGGTATTTGCTAACAAAAGATCGCACAATATTAGGCAGAGGTTCTGGTTGCGATATTGTTATTGACGATCCTGGAATTTCTCGTAGGCATCTTGGAATAGACGTTACACCAGACGGTGTTATTGCTAGGGATCTTGGTTCCACTAATGGTACTTATGTTGAAGGTCATCAAACTCCAGCAGCAACATTATTAGATGGAAACACTATTACTATTGGGCGCACCCGTATTCTTTACTGGGCTTCGGATCAAGATCAGGAGTAGTAGACGAATACGTAAAGAGATACGAGTACACGCATGATATTAACCGAGTTGACTTTTGCTATACTTAAGTACAGTTTTTTAGTACTTTTGTGGGTATTCGTATGGTTTGCTGTTCGATCTTTACGCAAAGATATTGAGATTTTTAGTCCTAAAAAGTCTAAAGCTTGGAAGAATAAGTCTCATCGTAGGTCAAATCCTTCTAATGATGAATCTTTAAGAAGTAACAATATTGCTTCTGCTAATTTAGAGAAGAATAATCAAGCTGAGATGCCAACTTTGCTTGTTATTATTGATGGTCCTTTAGCTGGTTCGTCGTTCCCATTGGAACCTTCTGGCGTAACTCTTGGAAGATCTGCAAACAATACGGTTGTTCTAAATGACGAATTTGTTTCTTCTCATCACGCGCGCGTGTATTTTAATCAATCTGTAAATTCTTGGGTTCTTGAAGATTTAGGTAGCACTAACGGAACTATGATAGGTCATAGTAGAGTTAATGAACCCGTTGTTTTGCCTCCGCGCAAGCCTGTGCGAATCGGAGCAACAATGTTTGAATTGAGGTGAGTAAATGGCGCAATTCGATTCAAACATTGAAGATAAAACAAGTAGTCAAAAGCAGCAAGATCAAGTTGATTCTGTAAGTAATGGCGTTGCAAGTGTTACAAACGTTGTAAGTAGTGACGCTATAAATAATAATCCAGTAAATAATGCTGCAAAAAGTGAAGAACAAAACTTAAATAAGGCATACTTTATAGATAAAGCGTTGTTTATGTATTCAACAGCTGTTAGCGATGTTGGTACTGTTAGGAGCAATAATCAAGATTCGGCATTTGCTGGAGAAAGATTGGCTGCTATTTGCGACGGTATGGGTGGGCATGCTGGAGGAGATACGGCTTCTACAATCGCAATTAGGTCTTTAGCGCACATTGAGCAAGATTCAAGGCCAAATGATGTAAAAGCTGTTTCTTCAATGATGGAAACCTCGATTATGGCTGCTCACGACGCAATTGTTGGCAAAGCCAAAAGAGAGCGCAGACTTGCTGGAATGGGAACAACAGTAACAGCAGTATCTCTTGTAAATGGTTACTGGGTTCTTGCACATTTGGGTGATTCTAGAGCGTACTTGTTGCGAGATAATCATCTTACAAGAATGACTTGCGACCATAGTTACGTTCAACATTTAATAGACACGGGTCACATTACTACAGAAGAAGCAAGAAATCATCCGCAGCGAAATGTTGTTATGCGCGTTTTAGGTGATTTTGATATTGATCCAAGGCCAGATATTGCTATTAGGCAGGCTCACCCTTCTGATCGCTGGCTTTTATGCTCGGATGGTGTGTGTGGAGTATTAGAAGATTCCACAATTCAAGAAGTTATGAGCACTGTATCTAATCAAGAAGAGTGTGCTCAAAAACTTGTTTATATGGCACTTAAAGCAGGAAGCACAGATAATGCGACTGCTGTTATAGCAGATGCAACTTTGGCACTAGACGCAGATGCTTTTGACTTGCCTCACCAAACTCCATTAATTGGCGGTGCTGCAAGCAAAGATTTAGAGTCTATAGCAGATATTGTTAATAAAGCTGTTTCTTCTACACCACCATTGCGTGAAGGTAAAGATTCTCCTGCTCAAAGAGCTGCTGCTCTTATGCAAACAGACGCAAAATCGGCGGAAAAAGATGAGAAAATTGTAGAAACTACTCGACTTGTACAGCCTTCTCATTTAAGAAACGAAGAGGAATTAAGGTCTACAGATACAAACGAGATTCCTATTGTAAAAAAGAAGAACGGTAGAATATCAACAGATCCTAGGGATCCAGATGTTCAGCGCGCTGTTAAAAGAGAACAGGCAGAAGCACATAAAGCAAATAGAATTAGAATAAGATGGATGAGAATAGGTGTTGCTTTTGCAACGCTTGTTGTGTGTGCGATTGTTGCTTGTGGAGCTTATCTTGTTTATTCTTGGACGCAAAAGCAATACTACATTGGTAAAGGAAATGGCAAAGTAGTTATTTACCAAGGTGTTCCTACTAACATATTTGGATTAGAGCTTTCACATCAGATTGAAGAAACAAATATTAGAGTTAAGAATCTAGATAAGTCTTGGCAAGATCAGCTTGATGAAGGTATTAGCTTTAGCAGTCTTAAAGAAGCAAGAGGCCATGCAAGGCTAATCGGAAGAGAAATGCGTGCTAGAGAAAGCGAGAAGCGCGGCAATAAGCCAAAAAGTATTATTTCTAATTCAGATAATAAAGACGGAAACAATAGTGGAGTCGTAGATTCAAGCAATGATTCAGGAGGTAAAACCTCGTGAACATGTTTAGTATGCGTATTAAGCAAATATCTTTGCTACTGTTTTCTGTAATTATATCTGCAGTGGCATTTTTGCAAATGTTTCTAAGGATTAATGGATTCGTTCCAGCAAACTATGTTGGTATGCTTGCTTTAACAACAGCGTTGTACCTTGTTTTGTGGGGCGTTTTGATTGTAAAAAAGCCTTATTCTAGCCAGGTAATACTCCCTTGTATTCTTCTTCTTACAGCTATTGGCACTGTTATGATTGCAAGAATAGATAAACAGCATAACACTAATGTTGCTATGAAACAGCTTGTTTGGGTTTGTGTTGCTCTTGTATTATCCATAATTTTTGTGATGGTTCTAGAAGACTATAGGATTCTTAGAAGATTCTCGTACGTTAGCATGGTGATTGGTCTTGTCCTTCTTTTATCTCCAATGCTTCCAATAGTCGGTAAGGAAATTGGCGGAGCGAGAATTTGGATTGGTTTTGGAAATCACACTATTCAGCCAGGAGAATTTGCAAAACTATTCTTAGCTTTCTTCTTTGCAGCATACTTGTTTGACCATAGAGACAGACTTGCGGTTGGTGGAACAAAGATTTTTGGAATTCATCTTCCACGATTCAAAGATATGGGTCCTATTGCGCTAGTTTGGGCTGCTTCTATGTGTGTGCTTGTTGTGCAACACGATTTAGGAACATCATTAATGTTCTTTGCAATGTTTGTTTCTATGCTTTACGTTGCAACTGGAAGAAAAGGCTGGCTTGCAATAGGCTTTATAGCATTTATAATTGGATGCCTAGTTGCTGTTAAACTTTTTGCACACGTTCAATACAGAGTTGACGCTTGGCTTAACCCATACGACCCAGTTATTTACAACAGATTCCCAGGCGGGTCTGCTCAAATTGTTACTGGATTATTCGGCCTTGCTGCAGGAGGCGTAACTGGAACGGGATTAGGACAAGGTCATCCTTCTTTAACGCCACTTGCTAACTCCGATTTTATTTACGCTTCGGTTGGGGAAGAATTAGGATTGACTGGACTGTTTATAGTCTTAATGCTTTACATGATTATTATTGCGTCTGGCATGATTACAGCTATGAAGATTAAAGACGGTTTTGGAAAGCTTCTTGCATCTGGTCTTGTTTTTACAATGGCATTCCAAGTATTTACTGTTGTTGGCGGAATCACGCTTGTTATTCCACTTACTGGTTTAACAATGCCTTATATGGCAGCTGGCGGGTCTTCTCTAGTTGCTAACTATTTGCTTGCATCTATTTTGATTGTTATATCTAATGCAGCTAATAAGCCAGAGGCTGCTGTAACGTCTGATACTTTCCAATACGAAGCTTTAGCTGCTCTTAGGGAAAGAGAGCTTAAGCAAAGAGAAAATAAATCCTCTAATCCTAAAGAAGATGGGGGTGAATCTTATGAATAAATGCTTGAAGCAACTTTTTAGTGCAGTAATCGTGTTGTTTGTTGTTTTATGTATTTCTAGCACGTACATAACGTCTATAAAAGCAAACGAATTAAATTCTGATCCTAGAAACAGGCGTGCACTATATCACGAATTTGGCGCTCCAAGAGGAGCCATTCTTGCGTCCGATGGAACTGTTTTAGCAAAGTCAGATCCATCTAAAGATGCGTTTGTGTATCAAAGGTCATATTTTAATGGCTCTGTTTATGCTCCAATAACGGGTTATTATTCAATAAGTCAAAGAGCAGATAGAGGCATAGAGGCTTCTAGAAATCAGCTTTTAAGTGGAGAATCCGACGCGTTATTCCTTCAAAAGTTTAAGTCGCTATTTACAGGAGCAGAAAACAGAGGTGCTTCTATAGAAACATCTATTAACACTAAGCTTCAAACTCTTGCATACAATTTGTTAAAAGACAAGAATGGTGCTTTAGTTGCAATAGAGCCAAAAACTGGAAGAATACTAGCAATGGTTAGTACGCCTAGCTACGATCCTTCTTCTCTTGCATCTCACAATGTTGCTTTAGCAAACAGAGCATATAAGGATCTTATATCTAACATATATAATCCAATGCTAAATCGTTCAATATCTGAACTTTATGCTCCTGGTTCTACTTTCAAAACGGTTGTTGCGGCAACTGCGCTAGAAAGTGGAAAATATGATTTAAATACTTCGATTCCAGCTGGATCTTCGTATACTCTTCCAGGAACGCAAACGCATCTTACGAATGTTGTTCCAAGCGCTAGTGGATCGAATGGTCAAATATCGTTTGAAGATGCTCTAGCTTATTCTTCAAATACTGCATTTGCGCAACTAGGAGTTTCTTTAGGAGCAGATGCTATTGTTAAGCAAGCTAAAAAGTTTGGATTATTTAGCTCATTTACTTTAGACGGATCTGATTCAACAGGATTCCCAATGAGGGTTGTTGCGTCTTTGCTTAATCAAAAGCCTACGCAAGATAAGCTTGCTCTTCAGTCAATTGGTCAGGGAGATGCTAGGGTTACCCCTCTTCAAAATGCTATGATTGCAGCTGCTATTGCAAATAATGGAACACTTATGAAGCCAACGCTTGTTGATTGCGTAAGGTCTAGTGACTTGTCTGTTATTTCTCAAACAACGCCTACTGTTATGAGTCAAGCTTTAAGCGCACAAAGTGCTGCAAAACTCAATGCTATGATGCAAAGTGTAGTTGTAAAAAGTAATCAAAATCTTTCTTTGCCAAATGTTGCTGTTGCAGCAAAATCTGGAACAGCACAAATTGGGTTTAGAAATCAGGCTATTAATGGGTGGGTTATTGGATTTGCTCCTGCACAAGACCCTAAAATAGCTGTAGCAGTTGTTATTCACAATGCTAGTACGTATGGAACGCTTACAGCAGGGCCAATTATGAGACAGGTGATGAAGGAGGCGCTTAAGCAATGAAACTTGTTGAAGGACAGTTAGTTCATCATCGATACAGACTAGATAGAAGACTTGCACAAGGAGGCATGGGGGAAGTCTGGAAGGGCTTTGATATACAGCTTGGCAGGATTGTTGCCGTTAAAGCGCTTAGAACCGATACAAGCAATGTTGAAGCTAAATTGCGTAGACTTAGAGCAGAAGCTCATAATTCAGCAAATCTTGCTCATCCAAATATTGCAGCTTTATTTGACTACTACGAGCATGATGGTATTGGCTTTTTGATTATGGAGTATGTTCCTAGTAAGTCTTTAGCAGACTTATATCATAAAGAAAAAACTGTTGAGCCAACGCGATTGCTGCCTATACTTATTCAAACTGCAAGAGGTCTTTTTGTTGCACATTCCCACGGTGTTATTCATAGAGACGTTAAGCCAGCAAATATTATGGTTTCCGAAACGGGAAGCGTAAAGATAACAGATTTTGGTGTTTCGTACTCTAGCGACCAAGAACAGATTACTCAAGATGGAATGGTTGTTGGAACAGCTCAATATATTTCCCCAGAGCAAGCTCAAGGAGAGCAGGCAACTGCACAATCCGATATTTATTCTCTTGGAGTTGTTGCATACGAAGGACTTTGTGGGCATAGGCCATTTACTGGAACTACTCCTGTAGATATTGCAGCCGCACACGTTAATGACCCTGTTCCACCTCTTCCAGATAGTGTTGACCTTCAATTAAGACAGTTTGTAATGTCAATGCTTTCTAAGAATCCAGAAGATAGACCTAAAGACGCTCTTGTTGTTTCAAAAGTACTTGCAAAAATTGAAAGAAGACTTTTGGATCAGCAAACAGCATTTAACAATAAAAAAACAATAGATTCTTCCAACGGTCAGCGCATTAAACGCAGCGTTAGAAGTGTTCCAAAAACACAAGTTAATATTATTAACATTTTGAATAATAACGACCGCAAGGAGCAGCAATGAGTAACACAATGCCTACCTCATTAGCGAATGGACGGTACCAATTAGGTGAATTGATTGGCCGCGGTGGAATGGCCGAAGTGCGAGTCGCAGAAGATAAGCGCTTGGGTCGTACCGTTGCTGTTAAAATCATGCGTTCTGATTTGGCAAATGACGAGATCTTTTTGTCTCGTTTCCGCCGAGAAGCACATTCGATTGCGCAAATGAATAACCCAAACATAGTGAATATCTATGATTCTGGAGAAGAGTCTGTTGTAGACGACAATGGTGTAGAAGAGCATTTGCCGTATCTTGTTATGGAATACGTTAAAGGAAAAACGCTTCGCGATATTCTTAAGATGAATGGTGCTTTAAGTCAAAGAGATTCCGAACAAGTTATGCTTGGAGTTTTGAACGCCTTGGAGTATTCGCATAGAATGGGCGTGATTCACCGAGATATTAAGCCTGGAAACATTATGATTTCCGAGCAGGGCATTGTTAAGGTTATGGATTTTGGAATCGCAAGAGCGTTAGACGATTCTGCAACAACAATGACACAATCGCAAGGTGTTGTTGGAACTGCGCAATATTTGTCTCCAGAGCAGGCGCGTGGAGAACAGGTGGATATGAGGTCCGACTTGTATTCTGCAGGATGCGTCTTATACGAGATGCTAACTGGAAGGCCGCCTTTTACTGGCGATTCTGCAGTTGCAATCGCGTATCAGCATGTTTCAGAAGTTGCAACTCCTCTAAGCACGCTTGTTCCAGGTCTTCCTTCAATGTGGGATAAGATTTGCGCAAAAGCAATGGCAAAAGATAGGCAGAATAGGTATGCAACGGCTGCTGAATTTAAGAACGACATATTAGCGTTTATGAACGGCGGTGTTCCTGTTGCAGCAGCTTTTAATCCGCTAACCGATTTAGCTAATATGCGCGCAAGAAAGCAGGCGGAGCAGAATGCGGCAACTCAAGCTATGGGAGCGGCAGACACTGCATCTACTCAAAGTTTTGGAGCGATTACAGGCCAGTTTGATGCGTATCAAAATACGGGCTACAACACAAGAGCAGCTCAGCGCGCTGCAAATCAGGCAAAAAGAAGCAAGCGCATTGTTATTGCTTCTGTTGTGTCTGCGATTGTTTGCGCAATCGTTGTTGGTGGAATCCTATTTATGCTAAATCGCAATAAGCTAGCTGGAGATATTGTTGTTCCAACATTTAGCGAAACTACAACTCAAGATGCTGCTAAAGAAAAACTTCGCGCGCTTGGTCTTATTCCAGATATTTTGGAAGACGATAAGTCTACTAAGCCAGAAGGTGCTTTTACCAAGCAATCTCCTAAAGGTGGAGAAAAGGTTGCGTCTGGATCTAGAGTTAGCGTTTGGTTCTCTATTGGTCCTCAATCAACAAAGGTTCCAGATGTTACTGGAAAGTCGCAAGAAGCAGCTAGAAAAGCTCTTGAACGTGCAGGATTTAAGATTTCTAACGTTAGAGTGGAAGATAGTACAGACGTTAAAAAGAATCATGTTACTAGAACTGACCCAGTTGCAGATTCGTTTGCAGATAAAGGTTCAATGGTAACTTTGTACATTTCTTCTGGCTTAACTAAGGTTCCAGATGGAATGGTTGGACAATCTAAAGACGTTGTTACTGGCGAATTGCAAAATCTTGGATTTACGGTTAATACCGTAGAAGAAGAATCCGATACTGTTGCAGAAGGAACGGTTACTAAAATGAATCCGTCTTCTGGAGCTGCTGTAAAACCTCATAGTGCTATAACTGTGTATGTTTCTAAAGGAAAGCCTAAGGTAGAAGTTCCTCATATTGCTCTTGGAACATCAACATTAAAGCAAGCTAAGCAAATACTAGAAGCAAAGGGCTTTAAGGTTGTTTTTGATGGCTCCGCTACGGATGACGATATTGTTGATAGTATGTCGGAAAAGGAAGGGTCTAAGATAGATAAAGGCTCTACCATAACGCTTACTGTAAAAACTCCTCAGCCTCCTGTAGACACCACTACAAAGCCTGGAAGAGCTTCAACACCTGACTCATCTTCTACAACAACAAGCGATAGTGATAAATAACAAGAAGCCGCCTAGCTTGCCGTTGTTTTAACGGTGCTAGGCGGCATTTGTATTTAACTTGTAAGCTATTTAACTTGTAAGCTATTTAACTTGTAAGCTATTTAA
>CAMPUL010000005.1 GCA_946997215.1 Gardnerella vaginalis | reverse complement strand
CGCTTAATAACAAGCGAATCGCTTTCGTAAGGAACGTGCTTGTTGTTGTGCTTAATCCAGCGTTCGTCGCCTTTTCCAATAATGAGGATTACGTTTAATAAATCGTTATTCTCATCGCGTTCATTGCGTTCTCTAGCTTCGTTTACGCTGTGCTCAATCGCTTGCGTTCTGTCGATTACTATTTGCGACTTAACGCTTGGACTTGTTATGCAAGATTTCATGTCGTTGCAAATATCCATTGGATCTTCGGTGTTTGTGTCTTCGATTGTAAACACAAACTCATCGATTCGATTTTGCGCAGCTTGAACAATCTCTTTGCGCCTGTCGTAAGCTTTGTTTCCAGCAGACCCCGTAACAAGAGTAGTGTACAAACTCTTGCTTGCGTATCTTTCTTCAACAAAGTTCAGTAGCGCCTTTACAGAAACGTAATTATGTGCGTAGTCAACGATTGCAATCGTGTTGGATTTTGGATCCTTAAAAATCTCCATTCGCCCTGAAATTTCAACGTTTTCAATCGCGTGCAAATCTTCAACATTGTTGATTAAATTTGGTTGCGCGTTTTGTGCGATTGCAATCGCAGCCAATGCGTTCTCGTAGTTAAAGTCGCCAGCAATTTTTAGATTGAATTTGTCTATAGCGCTGTAATTAGGCATGTCTTGATTTACGTACTCGCTAGCTTCGCCTTCCAAAATCGCAATACAATGCTCCTGTGAGCTTGGTAATTCTTGCAACCCTTGCGGCTCTGGTATCGCTACATACCTTGGCAAAACAAGCTCTGGGTATTTTTCGCTATTTTCGTAAGGGTGAATATCGGAATAATCGCTGCATTCTGAGCAATTGCAAGTGTTTCCGTCTAGTTCTTCTTTGTGTATTCTTGAAAAAGTCGTGACTTTTACGCCATTTTTTTGTGCGTCTTGAAGAAGCAAATCTGCATGCGCGCAATCCGCATTAAGCACAAGCGCATCCGTATTTTTTACGATTTGACGCTTGCAATACAAATAATCTTCAAAAGTAGGATGTTCGATTGGGCTTATGTGATCTGGACTAATGTTCAAAAATGCCGCAACATTAAAGTGCAATCCATACACGCGGTTAACTTTGTATGCTTGCGACGAAACTTCCATAATAAGGTATTTCATGCCATTTTCTACAGCTTGGCTCATCATTCTAAACGCGTCTAGGCTTTCTGGTGTAGTCAAGTCCGATTCAACATATGTTTTGCCGTCTAAACAATTGTCTACAGAAGAGAATAGCGCAGCTTTGCCACTAGAATATGCGTTCAAAATAGCATGAGTAAAGTATGCTGTTGTTGTTTTGCCCTTTGTTCCCGTAATGCCAATAGTCGTAAGCTTTTCTTGCGGATTGTTAAAGAATGCAGCCGAAAGTACGCTCATTGCTTTGCGAACGTCTGTTACAATCAGCCCAACCGCATTTGTGTATTCCGCGTAGCAATCCTGCGCAACATATGCATTTAAGCCGTTTTTATCTGCGTCTTTAAGGTATTCTGGCTTAAAATTGCCTTTAATAAAAAGCAATGTGTTTGGCTTAATATCGCGCGAATCGTATGTTATGTGGCTGTACGGCTTTGAGTGGCCATTAAAATCGCTAGCATCTATTGACCAAGTTTGGTCGTTTTCGTGCGTTAAATCGTCATGTTTTTGCGCACTTTTATTTTGTATTATTTCTCGCAAAAGATTTTGCTTTAACAAAATATTGCTTGCTTCGTCTAAAGATAATTTTTGTAAAGACATTTCGCTTTTCCGTGTTGTTTTCCGTATTATTTTTGTTATTTGCGTTTTTTATTTTATTTTATTTTAGTTGTGCTTATTTGATGTGCGGATGCTTGCGATTTTTCCGCGCGCAAATTGTGCAAAATGCGCAAAATGTGCGCGAATCGCCATTAATCACAACCAGCTTCCTTCGCTAGCTGGTCTTCCTTTAGACTTAAGCCAGCTATCAAAGCTTAATTTCCACTTTGCGTAAGCGTCTCGCTGCCAAGTCATAATCTCGCATAACTTAAGATTTGCAACGTTTTCGTGCAACTCGCTTATAGGCTCAATCAAATCAACTGCAGCAACTGTATCTGCTGTAGCATCGTGAAAATTGCCAATTGGCTCCACTCCATAAAATTGCGTTGTGTATGTAAGTGTGCGTTTGCCAGTGCGCTTAGAAATAGCTCTGTCTATAACAAGTGGGTCTACAACAAGCATCTCGCCGTCATTAACCGTGCTTTTTGGGCGATTTTGCAACGAATCAAGATTCCATCTTTGCAAATCATGGTTTAGCATTTTAACGTCAAAAGGCGCATTGTATGCAAGAAGTGGAATATTCTTGCTTTGTGCAAGGCTAATGGCTTTTCCAAGCAATTCGATTTCTTGAGTTGGATCGCCTCCGTTTTCTTGCAAAAACTCGTTTGTAAAGCCGTTTACTTCGCTTGCTTTAGGGTTGATTGGCTTATGCGGGTTTACAAGCCACGTTGCAATAACGTCATTGTTATGCCCGTGCGCTGGGTCTCTAAAAACGAGCGTTGCGGAGCATATTGAATCACTGCCAATAATCGCGCCCGTTGTTTCTGTGTCGAAGCCAAGCAGCATTGATTTGCACAATGTTGTGTTTTTATCTTGCTGCGGTGCTTTTTCTAGTGCTTCTAGCAACTCATCTATGTTCTTTGCCATGCAATAATCCTAGAATGCAGCGAAGACCCTTGCGCGTGCTTAAGTCTTTGATTGTTTAAGTGTTTGATTGTTTGAAGATTCGATGTTTTGACTATTCGACGATTTGACGATTCGATTAAAAATCACGTAAACAAAAAACCCACGGTAATAGATCCGTGGGCTTTTAGTTACAAATTTATACGCAAATCAAACGTATTAAGCATTTGCATTAAGCATTTGCATTAAGCATTTGGCCTTTTGCCGTGATTTGCTGCCTTTTTGCGGCGAGCCTTGCGCTTGCGTCCACGCATACCCATAATAAACTCCTAACGATTAAAATGAACAACCTTACGGATTATCGCACGTTGCCACGACGTTTGCTAGTTTTAAGCTAGAATATTTGCCACAGTTGCGTTAAGCAAGCTAACCAAATCGTTTGGATTTAGAACAACGTCTAGTCCGCGTTTTCCTCCAGAAACAAGAATCTCGTCAAAGTGCATAACGCTATCATCCAGAACGGTTTCGTGATGAGTGCGCTGACCAAATGGGCTGATTCCTCCAACAACATAGCCACTTTCTCGTTGAGCTACATCCGGGCTAGTCATGCTTGCTTTTTTGGCATTTACTGCGCTAGCAATTGCCTTCATGCTTAATCGGGCGTTTACTGGCACAATGCCGACTACGCGTTTTTCGCCTGTGTCTACCATAAGCGTTTTGCAAACTTGTTCAGCATTTACGCCTAACTTTTGCGCTGCTTCCATGCCGTAGCCGTCGTCCATGTGATCTGCATCGTGCTCGTAATCAACAACGCGGAATGTGATTCCAGCGTTTTCTAGCTGTGCGATTGCTGGCGTTGCTTTGCCTGTTGCAGCATGTTTTTTGCCCATTTTTACCCCCGTGTGCAATGCGTTGCGAAAACCCCCTGCGATGAGTCACCGCAAGGGGTTTGTAGCTTTATTTAGCTTTACTAGGCTATCTTTACTAGCCTAGTAAGCTTTATTTGTTTCGCTAATTTTACTCAGCAATCTCAGCGAAGTAAAGCAATGTGCGAATCATGTTAGCAGTAAAGCCGTACTCGTTGTCGTAGAAGGTAACGGTACGAGCCAAGGTTACGCCGTCAACAGTGTTAACGTCGGTTTGGGTTGGATCGAAAACGCCACCGTGGGTGTCGCCGATGATATCGGAAGACACGATGCTGTCAGCATTGTAACCGAAGTACTCGCAGTTTTCGAAAGCCTTCTTGAAGGCTTCGTTGATTTCTTCGGTGGTTGCTGGCTTCTCGAGAACGGTAGTCAACTCGGTAACGGATCCATCTGGAACCTGAATACGCTGAGCGTGACCCTGAAGCTTGCCATTAACCTCTGGAACAACCTTGCCGATTGCCTTAGCAGCACCAGTGGAGTGCTCGATTGTGTTGCAAGCAGCAGAACGGTTGTTGCGTGGCTTGGAGCCGCGTGGGCCGTCGAGAATCATTTGGGTGCCAGTGTAAGCGTGGATAGTGGTCATAAAGCCGGACTTAATGCCCCACTTATCTTGCAAAAGCTTAACCATTGCAGCCATGGAGTTGGTGGTGCAAGAGCCAGCGGACACAATGTTGTCGGTTGGCTTTAAGATCTCTTGGTTCACACCAAACACAACGGTTGGGGTGGTTTCGTCTTTAGCAGGAGCAGAGATAAGAACCTTCTTAGCTCCAGCGTTCAAGTGAGCCTGGGACTTTTCTGCAGAAGTGTAGAAACCGGTGCATTCGAGCACGAACTCAACGCCATCGTTCTTAACCCATGGAATGTTGTTTGCGTCTTTTTCGGCGTAAACCTTGTAGGTCTTGCCATCTACCACGATTGCGTCTTCGGTAGAAGTCACCTCAACTGGGGTGCCATCGTCGTGGCGGAAAGTGCCATGAGTGCTGTCGTACTTAAGCAAGTAAGCAAGCATTGAAGGAGTGGTCAGATCGTTGATGGCTGCGACTTCAATATCGCCAGCTTGACCGCCGCGAGCTTGAAGCTCAAAAATACGACGGAATGCCAAACGGCCGATACGTCCAAAGCCGTTAATACCAATCTTGACTGTCATGTGGAATCTCCCTTGAGTGAAACCTCAACGCACGGTTTTTGCGATTTTTCGCGATTTTTAACAATACGTTTTCGGTTTTCGTTATTAAACTAACGTGTCCATTTTAATGTGCGGTATGTACTACGTTAGTGCATCATTTTGTACTACACTTGCGCAAGTTTTGCCTTGCTGCATCGCGCATTTGCGATTATTCGCACTATTTTGGCGAAACGGCTAGAGCGCTTGAAATGCTAGTGTTTATATCTCCCAAATCGCCAACTGGACGCTTAAACCAGCTGACTTGCGGCAGTGGAGCGTCTATAGGAAATGTGATTACAAGAGTGCCTTCGTGAACGTCAATATGCGCAGGAGTGTCGTTTAATAACTCGTTGCTTAGGCCTTGAACGGCATCGCCATACATAGTTTCGTGCTGAAGTTGATATTTAAGCCC
This sequence comes from Gardnerella vaginalis, assembly GCA_946997215.1. Classification (GTDB taxonomy): domain Bacteria; phylum Actinomycetota; class Actinomycetes; order Actinomycetales; family Bifidobacteriaceae; genus Bifidobacterium; species Bifidobacterium vaginale_I. Next base: position 70,044 of record CAMPUL010000005.1, on the reverse strand, counting down.
AATCTCGTTTACATCGCTAGAAATAGGCGTGTGTGAGAACACAGAAACCATGCGGCCTTCGGGCCCATTGGACGCAGGAAAGTCGAGGGAACCGTTGTGAATTGCTGTAACAATCGTTCCGTCTCCATACAAGAATCCGATTCCACCTCTAACGGCAAGTCGAACCATAAGTTGAATGTTGGAAATCGTGTGGTCAACGCGTCCGCCTAATCCGCCAAAAATATGGAATTCTCTAGATCCTTTAGACCAGCCAACTTTAAGAGCAGAAAGCAAATCAGGGTCATCTTTTTCGGCAGGAAGTCGCGTAATCGCAGCGTCTGTTGGGAGCTTTAATCGCACAGAGTCAAAGTCGCCAATTAGAGCATCAACATGCAAACCAAGTCTGCACGCATGATCCCAGCCACCATCTGCTGCAATAGTTAAAGCGCGATCAGGAACGTGTTCGCGCGTATGGTCGTAATAATCTCCAGCTGCTAAAACAACGCAGCGCTTCAAAGGCTCCATAGTCATATAATATCGCGCGCGCGGAATTGCGATTATATAGCGTGTTTTGTTGATATTTAATGCGACTTGTTTAGTATTTTTGAGCATGTTTGACTATTGTCAAGTCTCCAAGTAAAATAGACATTTGGCTTGAGTAATCAAGAAAGTGGTATATCCCACCTGGAAGCCTAAAGGGTTTCGGGTTCATGACTTCGGTCACGTGGCAATATGCTTGCTACAGCGCTATTCTTGAGCGCATTTGATTGATGTTTGAACTTGAATTTATCTTTGACCTTTTGGTGTGCTGTTCCACTGTTTTAACAAGGATTGGAGTCATCATTAGCGACGAACCACGCATTAACGAAGAGATTCGCGTCTCACAAGTACGCCTTATCGGTCCGAAAGGCGAGCAGGTGGGTGTTATTGCGACCTCGGTAGCGTTGAACCTGGCAAAGGAAGCAAACCTCGATCTTGTAGAGGTTGCGCCTACTGCTAAGCCTCCTGTAGCCAAGCTTATTGACTACGGTAAGTACAAGTACAACGAGAAGATTAAGGCTCGTGAAGCGCGTCGTAATCAAAGTACGGCCGAGATTAAGGAAATTCGTTTCCGACTCAAGATTGACGACCACGATTTCGACGTTAAGAAGGGTCATGTTCTTCGATTCCTAAATGGTGGAGACAAAGTAAAAGTCACCATTATGCTGCGCGGCCGCGAGCAGTCGAGGCCTGTAGGTGGAGTTGAGTTATTGCGTAGGCTTGCAGATGAGGTTTCCGAAAGTGGAACCGTGGAGTTTGCCCCTAAGCAGGAGGGTCGTAACATAATAATGACTCTCGCCCCTAAGGGTAAAAAGATTCATACTCAGTCTGAGCAGCGTCGTAGAGGCGCCGAATCGCGCGCAGAGCGTCAAGCTCGTCAAGCAGCACGACTTGCGGCAAAGCAAGAGGCTCAGGCAGCGGCCTATGTGTCCGCAAAAGCTTCTGTAGAATCTGATCAGAATCATAAGGAGGGCAGCAATGCCGAAGATGAAAACTAATTCCGCAGCGTCCAAGCGCGTTCGTCTTACCGGTACCGGTAAGGTGATGCACGATGGTAGCGCCATGCGCCACAACTTGGAGCACAAGTCGGCTCGTAAACGTCGTGCTCTTTCCGAAGATAAAGTATTGGCTACTGCGCAGAGCAAGAAGCTTAAGGGCTTGCTCGTTAAGTAAGTAACAAGTAAGAATTGCTTGTAAACGAATACGCAATCATAAATTTTTAAGAAAGCTGAGGAATACTTATGGCACGAGTAAAGCGCGCAGTAAACGCTCACAAGAAGCGTCGCGTTGTTCTTGAGAGGGCTTCTGGCTACCGCGGTCAGCGCTCCCGTCTTTACCGCAAGGCAAAGGAACAGCTGCTCCACTCATTTACTTATAACTTCCGCGACCGCAAGGCTCGCAAGGGTGATTTCCGCAAGTTGTGGATTCAGCGTATTAACGCTGCTGTTCGCGCAGAAGGAATCACCTACAACCGCTTTATTCAGGGCTTGCGCTTAGCTGGCATCGAATTGGATCGCCGCGCTTTGGCTGAGCTTGCTGTTAGCGACGTTGAAACCTTTAAGGCAATCGTCGAAGCTGCTAAGGCTGCTTTGCCTGCAGACGTTAATGCTCCAGTAGAAGCCTGATTTTAGATTATCGGTTTTATTTGAGTGATTTAATCACTTCAAGAATTAGATAGCATTAAATAAAGCATTAAATATTAAGTCCGTCTTTTTAGGCGGGCTTAATTTTTTTTGTGGTCTTTTTTGTGTCTACGATATTGAGCCTATAATCCTATTTTTGGGTGATTAATTGTTAACTACGCAAGTCGTAGTGTGCAATTGTGGCGCGTCTAGCGCATTGCAGAGTAAAATGGAACACAGTGTGTTTTTTGAAATCTAATTGAAAGAGTCTGATTATGCCAAATATGTTCGGTACCGATGGCGTTAGAGGATTAGCGAATCGCGATTTAACTGCACAATTAGCGCTAGATTTAGGCGATGCTGCCGTTCGAGTTTTAGGAGAATCAACAGAATCAACAGAATCAACAAGTGAGTGCGATTCTAATAATCGCGTTGCACAAACAAAGATGCACGCTAGGCGAAGGGCGCTGGTTGGTCGCGATACTCGCGTTTCTGGTGATTTTCTAGCGTCTGCTTTAGCTGCAGGCATGAGTGCAGGCGGATTTGACGTTATAGACGCTGGCATAATCCCAACTCCTGGTGTGGCCTTTTTGACTTCTGTTCTAAACGTAGAAATGGGTGCCGTAATATCTGCTTCGCATAATCCAATGCCTGATAATGGAATTAAGTTCTTTGCACGCGGTGGTTTTAAGCTTCCGGATAGTAAAGAAGATGAGATTGAGGCGGTTTTAGGCAAGGATTGGCAGCGTCCTACAGGCAGTGGCGTTGGGCGAATCAGTCACGATACCACTACAGCTACAAATCTTTATATTGATCATCTTGTTTCTTCTGTAGCACCTTTAAGCAGTGAATCTTCTACTCGTCCTAAGCCGCTTGCAGGTCTTAGAGTAGTGGCAGATTGCGCAAATGGTGCAACGTCTGTAGTAGCTCCAGAAGCATTGCGCAGAGCTGGCGCAGAAGTGATTGTGATTAACGCATCTCCAGATGGCTACAACATTAACGATCATGCTGGTTCCACGCATCCCGAGCAATTGCAAGCTATGGTTAAGGCATCTAAGGCCGATTTGGGAGTAGCTTTCGACGGAGATGCGGACCGATGCTTGGCTGTAGATGAAAACGGAAACATGGTTAATGGCGACCAAATTATGGGCATTCTTGCGCGCTCTAAGAAAGCCGAAGGCAAGCTGAATCATAATACTCTTGTTGTTACTGTAATGAGCAATCTTGGATTAAAGCTTGCGCTAAAAGACATGGGCATTTCCACTGTTCAAACAAGCGTTGGAGATCGCTACGTTCTAGAAGAGATGCTTAGAGGCGATTATTCTCTTGGCGGCGAGCAGTCGGGGCATGTGATTAATCGCGAGTTTGCAACCACGGGGGACGGCACTCTTACAGCGCTTACGTTGTGTCGAGAAGTTGTGCGAGAGGGCAAGAAGCTTTCGCAAATGGCTGCCGACTTCCCGCAGCTTCCGCAATGCTTAGTAAATGTGCCAAACGTAGATAAGATGGCGTCTAAAACTAATGCTGCTGTTCTTAATGCAGTAGATAAGGAGAGCGCGCTTTTGGGAGACACGGGTCGAGTTCTTCTTAGACCAAGCGGAACAGAGCCACTTGTGCGCGTTATGTGCGAAGCTGCAACGCAAGAGCAAGCAGATGAGGTTTGCGCGCGACTTGCACAAGTTGTAACGGATAATCTTAAGCTGTAGCGCGACGACCTACCTTTTCGCTTAGAGCGTAGCGCGAAAAGGTAATTCGGAGCGCTGAGCTTGCTTAGGGTTGAAAGCGCGGTGTGCTTTCAACGCAAGCGAAGACGTTAGCGCGCTTAGACCGCGCTAACGATTTCCTGAGAATGTTGTTAGACACGCCGTCTAGAGCTACAAAAAGCGGATAATCTTGATATACTAGCTCTTTTGGTATTGTTGTTGATATATATGCCATTAGCAATAGTCGAATTTAGATTTATAGATTACTTTAGAAGTTTTATGAATCGCCTGGTAAAGGAGTCCTATGTTTACGCATCACGCAAGTGTCGATACTAAGCTTAGCCGCGCAGTAGAGCGACTTTTGGATTCTGCTACAGAAGATGGTGTTTTGTCGATTGTTCAAGCAGGGGAGCCTGTTTTAAGGCAGCGAACGGTTGCTTACGATGGTCAGCTTACGCACGCAACGCTTAATAAGCTTATTTCGCTTATGCACAGCACTATGCTAGACGCTCCAGGAGTTGGTTTGGCCGCTCCGCAAATCGGGCTTGGCTTAGCGATTGCGGTTGTAGAAGACCACGTTAGAGACGACGAAGACGATCCTAGAGATATTGCGGAATTGCCATTTAGAGCGATTATTAACCCGCACTATGAGCCAATTGGCACGCAAACGCGCAGTTTTTACGAGGGCTGCTTAAGTGTTGCCGGATATCAAGCTGTTCGTCAGCGCTGGCTAGACATTCAAGCCACTTGGCAAGACGAGGATGGAAAGCAACATTCGCAGCGCTTGCACGGTTGGCCAGCACGAATCTTCCAGCATGAGACGGATCATTTGCGCGGCGAGCTTTACATTGATCGCGCAGAGATGCGCTCGCTTTCTAGCGACGAAAACCTTGAGGATTATTGGGCAGATGAAGCTGTTCCAGTAACAGCTGCTAGAACACTCGGATTTGCGATTTAAAATAAAAGACTAATGTAAATTAAAATCCCCCACAAGTTTTCTTGCGGGGGATTTTATTAATCACAAATATCAGATGTGGAAGTAAAGCTCATACTCAAGTGGCGTTGGAGCCAAACGAGCCATATCCATCTCTTCGTGCTTTAGATTAAGCCAAGTTTCAATCAAATCGCTAGTAAACACATCTCCTTGCATAAGGAAGTCGTGATCTTCTTCCAAAGCTTGCAAAGCTTCACCAAGCGAAGAAGGAACCTGCTTAATGCCGTCATGCTCCTCTGGAGGAAGCTCGTAAAGATCTTTATCAACAGGAGCAGGAGGCTCAATGTGGTTCATAATGCCGTCTAAGCCAGCCATAAGCTGAGCAGAGAACGCCAAGAACGGGTTGCAAGAAGGATCTGGCGCGCGGAACTCAATACGCTTAGCAGCAGGAGCTTCTCCAGCAAGAGGAATACGAATAGCTGCAGAACGGTTACGAGCCGAGTAGACCAAGTTTACAGGAGCTTCGTAGCCTGGAACCAAGCGGTGGTAAGAGTTAAGCGAAGGATTCGTAAAAGCGAGCACAGAAGACGCGTGCTTAATAAGGCCGCCAATGTACCAACGCGCAATATCGGAAAGCTGAGCATAACCAGTTTCCGCATAGAACAATGGCTTGCCATCCTTCCAAAGCGACTGATGGCAGTGCATGCCAGTGCCGTTATCTCCAGCAATTGGCTTTGGCATAAATGTTGCAGCCTTGCCAGCCAAAGCAGCAGTCTCGTGAACAACATACTTGTACTTCATCAAGTCGTCGCCAGCATGAACAAGCGTATTGTAACGGTAGTTGATTTCCTGCTGACCTGCGCCGCCAACCTCGTGGTGAGAACGCTCAAGAATCAAACCAACCTTTTGCAAATTGTAAACCATGTCATCGCGCAAGTCTTGATTGTGATCAACAGGTGGAACAGGGAAGTAGCCGTGCTTTACGCGATTCTTAAAACCAATGTTGTTGCTGCCATCGTCTTCGGTGTCGATGCCAGAATTCCAAGGAGCTTCGTTAGAATCCACCTCATAGAAGGAGCGCTGCATATCGTTTGCAAAACGCACCTTGTCGAAAATAAAGAACTCGGCTTCTGGGGCAAAGCTTGCGGTATCTGCAATACCAGTGGCCTTTAAGTAGGCTTCTGCCTTAATTGCCACCTGGCGAGGATCCCTAGAATAAGGCTCGTCTGTTACAGGATCCACAATCGAAAAAGCAACGTTCAAAGTCTTATGCTTGCGGAATGGGTCAATGTAAGCAGTGTCTACGTCTGGAATAAGCTTCATATCGGACTCGTTGATAGCCTGGAATCCTTGCATAGAAGAGCCATCGAAGGCCATTCCATCCGTAAATGCGCTGTTTAAGAACTCACTTGCAGGCACAGTAAAATGCTGCTGAACGCCAATCAAATCTGTAAATCGAACGGATACGTACTCAATGCCTTCTTGCTTAATCAGAGCTTCGGCATCTTCTTTAGTTTGTAAAGTGGTCATGCCACAATCCTTTCATAAAATCTCATTAAATAGTTTAGATTGTTGTATATGATTTTGGATTTCAGCGACTCGACTATCTGGTTACGATTGTGTTACACGCTTTGTAAAGTACAATGGAATTTATGACAAATAAAGAAAACTACGAAAGCCGTATGGATAGCAACGGCACAAGCGCCAAAATCGACTTGGCTTCGATTTTTCCAGCTAAGGGAGATAATCGTAGGCCTCCTGATTGGCTCAGTCGCGCGCTTATGTATGCTGTAATCGCAGCGTTTGTAGCGATTTTTGTTTGGTTCGCGTGGGGAAGTATAGCTTTTATAGTTTTCGACGTTGTAATCTCCATTTTTATAGCGCTTGCGATTGAACCACTTGTTGTGCGCCTTATAAAACACGGTTGGAGTAGGGCTTTTGCGTCTTTGGCAAGCTTGGTTGGGGTGCTTGCGGTTATTATTTTGCTTCTTGTTCTTTTTGGTAATCTTTTTGTGCAACAAGCTGTTTCTATGGTTCTTGGTTTGCCTGATTTATACAACCAATTCGCGCATTTTGTGCTCAATTCTACTGGGTTTAAGATGCCAAATATTGAGCAGCTTGGAATGGAGATTTTGCGCAACATTCAAACATCTTGGGTTGTGGATTTTAGCGGTTTTGCGCTTAATACTACTTGGGGTTTGATGGCCGCTTTGCTTGATTTGCTTACCATTTTGATGGTTACTTATTATATTTCGGCGGCTGGTCCTGCAATGCGTAGAAGTGTTTGCCGTTTGCTAAATCCTAAGTCGCAAAGGCGATTTTTGTTTATATGGTCGGTTGTTCAAGAGCAAATATCTAGTTTCTTGTTCTCGCGCACAATTTTGGCTGCGATTAATGCAACGGGTACTGCGATTTTCCTAATATTTATGAAAGTTCCGTACTGGCTGCCGCTTGCGCTGTTCTGCGGAATTGTTTCCCAATTTGTGCCAACGATTGGTACGTATTTAGGCGGAGCTTTGCCAATTGTGTTTGCTTGGGGTTCCAACGGTTTTGCATCCGCTTTGGCTGTTCTTATTTTTGTTACGATTTATCAGCAGATTGAAAACATGGTTATTTCTCCTAAGATTTCCGAGAAAACAATGGACTTAAATCCTGCTGTAGCATTTTTGTCGGTGTTGATTATGGGTGCTGTTTTTGGCGCTCTTGGCGCGTTTTTGGCGCTTCCTGTTACTGCCAGCTTGCAAGCTATTCTTAAAGTTTGCACAAAGCAATATAAGCTTGTTGATTCTCCATTAATGAACGATCCAAAGCCTAATCGCAAGTCGATTATGGTTACGAGTGTTGAAGCGATTGGCAATAGTTTTGTAAAGCCTGTTAAAGATAGTGTGCTTAGAGTTATGAAAGGCTCGTCTTCTAGAGTTTCGATTAATGAAGACATTATGTATTGGTATAAGCAAGCTTATGTTTCTTCTAGTGATGCTAACGAAAATCAAAATTCCCAAGAAGATTCTGGATATATTGCTACTATGGCGATTTCGCGCGATGTTTTAGACGCTGTAAATAAGGATATTGCTAAGAAGCGTGCGGAAAATTCGGGTTTGGATAAGTCGCAAGCAGCCGATGAATCGCAAGCAGCCGACGTGTTGCATGCAAATGCTAAAGGTAAGTCGCAAGATAAGTCGAAAGCAAATAAATCTGCTACAATTCCAAACGAAAGTAAAAACAAAAAATCGAACACAAACACAAATCCACGAAGCGGGTGGAATAAATGATTCTTTTGTCTATTTTCGACGTTTTAGTAATTATAATCGGCGTTAGTAGCGTTATTTACCAAGGCGTTTGTGCAGTTGCGTCACTTGTTGCAAAGCCAGTGGTTTTCCCTCCAGCGCCAATGGACAAGCATTACGCGGTTTTAATATCTGCGCGAAATGAGGAAGCTGTAATCGGCAATCTTATAGAGTGCATACAGCATCAAACTTATAATCAACAGCTAATAGATATTTGGCTAGTTGCCGACAATTGCACAGATACCACTGCGCAAGTTGGGCGAAATTACGGATGCAATGTTATAGAGCGATTCGATAAGCAGCATATTGGCAAGGGCTACGCGCTTAGCTACCTTTTGGATCACATAATGGAGCTTGGAAAAGACAAAGATTACGACGCATACTTTGTTTTTGACGCCGACAATAAGCTGGATTTGCATTATTTTGAAGAGATGAATAAGGGATTCCACGCAGGGTATCAGATTTTAACAAGCTACAGAAATTCCGTGAACCTATCGGATAATTGGGTGTCTTCTGGGTCCGCATTGTGGTTCATACGCGAATCGCGATTTACCAACAATTCGCGCATGCTTTTTGGGTCTAGCTGCCACGCAGGCGGAACGGGATTCATGTTTTCGCGCGAGATTATGCACAGAAATCGTGGGTGGAAGTTCCATCTTCTTACAGAAGACCTTGAGTTTACAATGGACTCGATTTTGCATGGCGACAAAGTTGGCTATTGCGGGTCAGCGGTTCTTTACGACGAGCAGCCTGTATCGTTTAGGCAAAGCTGGAGGCAAAGACTGCGTTGGAGTAAGGGCTTCTTGCAAGTGTTCCGATATTACGGAGCGGCTCTTATACGGCACGGAATTCGTGAGCGCGATTTTTCGTCTGTTGACTTTACGCTTATGCTTTGCCCGTTTATGGTGCTTGCGATTATTCGCCTTATACTCGGATTTATATTTGCAGCATTTGGATTTGTTACGTGGGCAAGTCAGATTGATTCAACGCTTAGCTTTATAACTACTACTGTTACAAGCGTTTTGGGCATGATGGTGTTTGTTTCGCTTACCATTCTTGTAGAACACGATAAGCTTGGGGCCACTAACAAAGAGCTTTTTGCGTACGCGCTTAGCTTCCCGATTTTTATGCTTTCGTATGTGCCGATTGCGTTCCAAGCTGTGTTCTCTAAGAGCGAGTGGAAGCCGATTCATCACACGGGGCGATAGTTTTGCTGCGTTCTGCGCGAACGACATGACCTGCCTCGTAGTGTGTTTATACGCAAGATATGAGATAATGGAATCCTTGATATAAACGTGCGATTGCGCAATTAATGTGGCGCAATACGTGCGTTTATCTGTATGTTGCGAGGTTTATATGGTGGATTCTGTTCCAGTTTTTGGTGCAAACACTTATTCGAGTGATGCAAGTGATAGCAATTCAGAAGTTCCTGCGGTTTCTATTCGCGGATTTGTTAAGACTTTTGGTAAGAAAGTTGCTGTAGATAATCTTTCGCTAGATATTCCAGCAGGCTCTTTCTATGGATTAGTAGGCCCTAATGGTGCTGGCAAAACTACTACTATTAAGATGCTTACGGGCTTGCTTATGCCAGATGCTGGCTCGGCTTCGATTTTTGGCAACGATGTTTGGAGTGACGTAAATAGCGCTAAGCGCGCAATCGGTTTAATGCCTCAAGCAGATGAGATTTTTAAGACGATTACCGGCCTTCAGCTTTTAACTTACGCTGGCATGCTTCGCGAGATGAGTCGCGCGGAATCCGTAAAGCGTGCAAACGACTTGCTTTCTGCTTTCGACTTAACAGAAGCCGCAAACACTATGGTTTCGGACTATTCAACTGGTATGACTAAGAAGATTTGCCTTGCAACAGCTATGATCCACAGCCCTCGCGTGCTTGTGCTCGATGAGCCTTTTGAGGCAGTGGACCCTGTTTCTAGCGCAAATTTGAAGGATATTCTCGCCGAGTATGTTTCTACTGGCGGAACGGTGATTATTTCTTCGCACGTTATGGAATTGGTTGAAAAAATGTGCTCGCACGTGGCAATTATTAACGAAGGTCATGTTGCGGCTGCTGGCACTCTTGAAGAGGTGGCTCAGGGCAAAGATCTTGAAGATCGCTTCATGGAGCTTGTTGGCGGGCGTCACGCGGCTGCGCGCATTGACTGGCTTAATGGCGGTAAGTCTGATAACGCTCCTGCACCTTCCACCAATCTCAACGCTTAAAAAGGAGAACCGTAATGTCTATGATTTTTACAATGGTTCGCCTTCGTTGGGCGCTTACTTTTTCCGTTATGCGAAAGTCGATTTGGCAAAAAATCGGCTTTGGTATATCAATTGTTTTTGGACTTGCGATTATATGCGCTCTTGGTTTTGCAGGCTGGGAAGCAGGAAAGTATCTTAATCCAGGAATGCTTGCAGATACTAAAGATTGGCAGGAATTCCAATTGATTCCAATAATGATTGCGTCGATTGTGTCAATTTTTACGCTGTTTATAAACTTGTTTATGTTAGGCAGCGACACAACGCTAAAATCGCGCAGTTTTGCGCTTTACGGCATTCCTTGCGTAAAGCAGCAAGCTGGTATGCTTCTTGGCTCACTTTTTGGAGCGCTTTCTGTAAGCTGCACAATCGCGCTTGCTTTGTGGTCTTTAGCGTACCGAAACTTTGGAATTGTGCCAGTTTTAGCAAGCGTAATTGCGGCTCCGCTTTACGTTGCAACAATCGTGTCTTTAAGCAAAATGCTTATTGAGCTTTTGGACACTATTTTAATAAACAAGCGTTCAAGAAACATTTTTTACTTTGCTATTTTCGTAGTGTACATGATTTTTGTTTCGTCAATGAACACTCATAGCAGCACGCCAAATGGAGTTTGGTTTGGCTCAAGTTTCTGCGCTGTGTCCGCTTTTACACCATTAAGTGCGGCTATGGCTTTGCCGCTTGACGCTATTAATAGCAACTATTTTGCGCTTGTTATTCGCTTCCTTATTTGCGTTGTAACAATTGCTGCTTGCTTTGCAATCTCTGTATTTTGCGCAAAATTAGAGCCTAAGCTTATTCGCGGTGAACAAAAAACAGTTGTTAAAACTAAAGGAATTGGCTTATTTGCAGCAGTTCCAGACAACATAGTTGGTGCGATTATTGCGCGAATTATTAGCGTTATGAGAAGAGATATGCGTCAACTGTTTTTGCTTATTGCGCCGCTTTTTATGCTGATAGTTGCAGGAGGAACTAGTTTTAATGCTAAAGGATTTGGTTCTATAGCACAGGACATAGGTGTTTCTGGCTGGATGATATATGCTGCGACGCTTATGGGAATGGTTGTTGGAAACAATATTGCATACGATGGAACATCTTTTACTATGCATGCGATTATTGGCGTAAAAGGTTTGCACGATCGTTTAGCGCACGCAATAGTTTGGTCCGTGATTTGCGCTGTGTACTTTGCAATTCTTGGAATAGGGGTTTACGCTTTCCTTTTCTTTGTAGCAAATGTTCATCAAAATATGAATGCAGTTATGTTCCAAACTCTTTCTCCAATCGGAGTAGCTTTTGCGACCATAGGCATAGGCTTAATTTCTTCGTGCATTGCAATGTACCCTGTAGCGTCAATCGAAAAGCCATTTTCTAGGCCGCAAGGTTCTGCAGGCGGGCGAAGTTTTGCAGCTATCGGCTTTATGCTTCTTTCTGTAGTTTGCATGATTCCTTCGGCTGCGGCTGTGATTGCGTTTATTATTCTTGCGCCGCAACTGCTGTGGATTGCATGCATTCTGTTCGTAGTGAACGGCGCAATTGTGCTGGCTGTTGGCGTAATTATTGGTGGCAAAGTAATGGATAAGCGCATGATTCGTATTGTAGAAAACTTGCGCAGATTTGCCTCGATTACTGCTTGAGTATTAATGCGCACGTAAGATCTGCGATTTATGTGTGCAAGCGTATAGCTTATGTAGACTTTATGTAGTTCTTATATAGTCTACATGGCTTGTATAGTTATACAGAGTTGCAATTAATCGGTAAAACAGGCGGCGTGCGCATGCAAGACGATGAAAACGTTAAGAATCCAGATAATATAATCGAGATTCCCGAAGATGCTTTTACGTCTAAAGAATCAAGAGAAAAAGCTGGATTTACGTCTAGCTTAGGTGCGCAAAAGCCGCCAAAGTCACGTAATCGCGCTGTTGTGTGCTTAATCGCAGCTGCAAGCGTTGTATCACTAATGTGCGGATACATCCTGTTTGATAGCAAAGATCTTTTGCAAAATCGCGATTTTATTCAGTCGCGAATGGCAATTAAAAACAATAAATCTTTGCAAGAGCTAAGCAGTCCAAAACCTAAGAAAATAGCGCATTACGCGTCTTTAATAAAGCAATTAGATAAAAACAAGCCAGTTGACAAAGATGCTGCGGAAAAGGTTTTGCAAACATTCCTTGAAAATCCCGCGCTTGGGCCAAATGCGGCAGCTGTTATAGCGGATGCAAACGGGAAGATTATTGCTGCAAAAAACGAAGATCTTGCTTTGCAACCAGCGTCTACAATGAAAACGCTTACAGCTCTAGCGGCCTCGCATACTTTAGACATGGCTTCAACGCTAGACACGCTGGTTTATGCAAGCTGCGACGAGAGTGGGAGTGCTGCGCGAATTGTTTTGCGCGGCGGCGGAGACATGCTGCTTGGGGCTGGGCAAAGCGACCCGAATCACGTAAACGGTAGAGCAGGTTTAGAAACTCTTGCAAATAAAACGGCTGCAGCTCTTAAAAAGCGGGGCGTTAAGATTGTTCAGTTTGCTGTTGACGATTCGCTGTTTGGAGCAAAGCGTTATCCAGATCTTATTAGCGAAAACGATGAGGAAGGCCGTTTTTATGCGCCAACGTCTTCTGTGGCTGTAGATGAGGGGCGAAATCGCGATTTTGCGGCGTGGGTTTCGTACGGAAACGACGCGGACGATACCGACGATTATCCGCTTTTAGACAGGCATCCTGCTGTTAGTACGGGTTTGATTTTTGCAAATTTGTTGCAAAAATATGGCATTGACGTTCGCGAATGGAAGGGCGATTCTGCAAAAATCACTAAGGCAGCTAAAATTTCTGGCGCAGACTCCATGCATGTTAGCTACAAAAAATCGCTTATTTCCGCCGATTTTAGCCAGATTGCGCGCGTTTGTTCTGCTCCGCTAAGCGAGATAATGGCGTACATGCTTAGGCATTCCGACAATTCCCTTGCGGAAGAGTTCGGGCGTTTAACTGCGCTAGCTATGCGTAAGTCAAATTCTCCAAAGGGTGCAACTTTGGCTGTGCAAGATGTTTTGCGTGATTTAGGTATTGATATAAACGGATTGCACATGTCGGATTGCTCGGGACTTTCGCCTAAATCCGCTGTTCGCGCGGTTACTTTGATTCAAGTTCAAGCGCAAAATCTTAAGGCGGGGCTTGGTGCGGCAGCGGCAGAAGGCTTGGCTTTGCCAGGCGTTTGGTGTACTTCTGCTAGAAAGCGTCTTGTTGATAAGTCGGCCGCTGGATTGATGCGTGTTAAAACTGGATTTTTGGGTGATGTTTCGTCTATGGTTGGCAACGTTTCTAGAAAGTCGGGAGGAGCGCTAACCTTTGCGGTTGTTGTTAATCCTCCTGGAGACGTTAACTACACTTATGTTGGCGTTAATAAGATGATGGCAGATTTGACCAATCTTTAGTAGCGTTCACGAATCGTTATAGTCTGCGATTTTCGGCTTGCTTCATATCCTTCTGGAAGAGCAATCGGCTTTTGGCCATGCCAGTTTGTTATTAGCTCGTCGATTGATTCTATATGATTTGACGAAAAGCGTATTCCAGCAGCACTTAGCGCGCGAGCTACGATTCGTCGCCTAATCGAGATGTGGCTGTTTGCTAAAGTCGCAAGTTTGATTTTGACTTTGCAATCCTCTTTTACAATCGCCTCTTTTTCTACAAGATTTACTTGAGAGTTTATGTAGTCTAGGTCGTCTTGAGCAAATTTTGCTCCCTTTGCAAGCAGCAAAGTCATGTCTGACGCAAAAAATCGCGAAATATACGGCATAAGGGTATGCCTGATTCTAGATCGCAATGGGTAGGCTTTTGGTAGATCAACATTACTTGGCGTTAAATCGCCGTTTGTTGGATCATCCCACCATTCAACGCCCAAATCCTTGCAAATCTGCGTGGTTTCAAGCCGCGTAAGATTAATCAGCGGCCGCGCAAATAGCACATTCTCCCTAACTGTAACGTCTTTCATTCCAGCTACGGCCTCCAAGCCAGCAGAATCGCGCAATCCCATTAAAACCGTTTCTGCTTGGTCGTTTGCTGTGTGTGCTAAAAGAACCGCCGCCGCGCGCAAATCTTTTGCAACTTCAATAATCGCAGCGTATCTAGCATCCCTAGCTGCGCTTTCTTCTCCCTCTTCGTTATCTTTAACTTGCACAGATTTAACAAATACGAGTGACTCGTCTACTCCAAGTTTTGCAACGGTTTTAGCTGCATTAAACGCCACTTTGCTGGAGTCTTTTTGAAGATTATGATTTACGATTATTGCAGCGCATCGAATCCCTCTGCTTGCGCACACTTTTGATGCAAGCGCCGTTAGCGCAAGTGAATCGCGACCGCCAGAGCAGGCGACCAACACAATCGGAGCGGATGGCAAAGTTGCATGCTCGCCGTGTTGCAAGAATTGCGGGTCTTGCACTCCTAACCCAATATTACTAAAGCAACGTTTTACTTGGCCGATTCCTTTGCGCCAACAAGATGAGTACACCATGCTTATAGTCTAAATCCTAATGCGTAAGTTGTAACACGTCCGTCATTCTCTTATGCAATTATAGTTAGCATGCAAGTTGCAGATATAAGAGATGATATTGATTACGAATTAATCAGCCACGAAGAGCTTATGAAGCGCATTCGCGAGGTTGCCGCTCAAGTTAGCAAAGACTACGAAAACCGCGATATTTTGCTTGTTGCAGTGCTTAAGGGCGCTGTAAACACGCTTGCTGTTTTCTCGCAAGAGCTTAGCCTTAACGCGCCGATGGACTTTATGAGTCTTTCTAGCTACGGCAGTGGCACTAAGACCAGCGGCCAAATTACGGTTCGCGAGGACTTAACTACAGATGTTCGCGGTCGAGATGTGCTGATTGTGGAAGATATTGTTGATTCGGGCAAGACTTTGGACTGGCTTGTTAGGGAGCTTAAGGGCAGGGGAGCCGCAAGTGTAAAGGTGTTTGCGCTTTTAACAAAGCCAGCTCGCCGAGAGGTGGAAGTAGATATTGCGTACACTGGTTTTGAGATTCCAGACGCGTTTGTAGTCGGCTTTGGCATGGACTATGACGAAAAGTACAGGAATCTTAATTCCATTGCGGTTCTTAAGCCTTCTGTGTATGAGTCTTGATTAGATGGTTGCAATTGAGTAATCTTGATTGATTACATGCTATTTATTTAGCGATTAATTACAGCGATTGCAGCAGCTACTCTTTGATTGCTTGCGATTAGTGATCACGTGTTTAGACGAGTGTTGTTAGTTAGAATCCTGAAAGGAGTCTGATTGTATGGGCGCTTCTCCAATGTCGCCTCGCGGACCTATGGGTGGACCTATGAAAAGTCCTATGGGAGGAAACGGCAACAATCCGTTCTTGCCTCCTAATCTTGGAAACAATTCAAATAAGAATAAGAACAAGAATCGTAATAAGAATAATGGAAATCAGAATAACGCCAATCCAAAGGATGGCAATAATTCCGATTCCAATCGTAAATTCTTTAAGTCGCCTTGGACTTGGATTGTTATTTTAGTTTTGCTTTCTGTAGCTGCATTCCAAATGTTTGTGCATAATGGTTCGCAAACAATCGACACTCAAGACGGCCTAGAGTTGCTCGATAATCGTAGTGCAAATTACGTTGAAGTTATAGACAATAAGCAGCTTGTTAAGCTTACTCTAAACAATAAGTACGTTAAGTTAGATAAGCGAGATAAGCAAAAGCACGATTACGGAAAAGACGTTCAGTTCTACTACACGATTGCTCAAAGCAAGACAGTTGTGCAAAAGATTCAAAAGGCTAAGCCAACAAACGGTTGGACTGTTAGCATACAAACTTCTAGCATTTTCTCGTACTTGATTACGTCTATGCTGCCGATTTTGATTCTGCTTGGACTTGTTTGGTTCATGTTTGGCAGAATGGCAAGCGCAGGCGGCGGAATGCTTGGCATGGGTGGCGGCCGCGGTCGCGGAAAGCTTTTGGAAGGTCAGACTCCTAAAACTAAGTTTGCGGATGTTGCAGGAGAGCAGTCTGCAGTAGAAGAAGTTGAGGAGATTAAGGAATTCCTTAAGGATCCTTCTCGCTACAAGGCTTTGGGCGCGCGCATTCCGCGCGGCGTGCTGCTTTACGGCCCTCCAGGAACTGGTAAAACTCTTCTTGCGCGTGCAATTGCAGGCGAAGCTGGCGTTCCGTTCTACGCAATGGCTGGATCGGACTTTGTTGAGATGTTCGTTGGTCTTGGCGCGTCTCGCGTGCGCGAGCTGTTTGATGAAGCTAAAAAGAACGCTCCAGCAATCATCTTTATTGATGAGATTGATGCCGTTGGTCGCCGCCGTGGTAGTGGCATGACTGGCGGCCATGATGAGCGTGAGCAAACGCTTAATCAGCTGCTTGTAGAGATGGATGGCTTTGATAACGACACTAATTTGATTATTATTGCCGCTACAAACCGACCAGATGTGCTTGATTCTGCGCTTTTGCGACCAGGTCGATTTGATCGCCAGGTGGCTGTGGAAGCTCCAGATTTGGAAGGCCGCGAGGCGATTCTTAAGGTTCACGCTAAGGGCAAGCCTTTTGTTCCAGACGTGGATCTTCATATGGTTGCTGTTCGAACTCCTGGATTTACAGGCGCAGATTTGGCTAATGTGCTTAACGAGGCGGCTTTGCTTTGCGCTCGTTCTGGCGCTCAGCTTATCGATAATCGCGCTATTGACGAGGCGATTGACCGCGTTCAGGCTGGCCCTAGAAAGAAGTCTAAGGGCATGGCTTTGGATGAGTTGCGCAACACGGCTTATCACGAAGGTGGTCACGCGCTTGTTGCTGCTGCTTTGCATCACACGGATCCTGTTACTAAGGTTACGATTTTGCCTCGTGGACGCGCTCTTGGATACACGGCTGTTATGCCAACTAGCGACCGCTATTCTCAGTCGCGAAATCAGCTGCTCGATCAAATGGCGTATGCTATGGGCGGCCGCACTGCGGAAGAGGTTGTGTTCCACGATCCAACTACTGGCGCTTCTAACGATATTGAGAAGGCTACGGCAATCGCTCGCAAGATGGTTGTTGAATATGGCTTCTCGTCTAAGCTTGGTGCCGTAAAGTGGATGGATGCAGATCAGGATTCTTCTGGTTCTTTGGATTCTTTGCAATCGCGTAAGTTCTCTAATAAGACTGCGGAAGTGATTGACGAAGAAGTTCATAAGCTTATTGAAACAGCTCATACCGAGGCTTGGCAGATTATTAACAATAATCGCGATATTTTGGATGAGCTTGTTAGCAAGCTGCTGGTTAAGGAGACGCTTAACGAGAAGGAACTTGAGCAAATCTTCTCTAAGATTCGTAAGGCGCCAGAGCGCGATTTGTGGCTTTCTAATGCGGATCGCCCAGATTCGCCGATTCCTCCTGTAGAGATTCCTGAAAGCTTAAAGAGGAATGTTTCAGGTGCGAGTTTAGAGAAGAGTACTAAGGATTCGGATTCTAAGGCGGATTCTAAGGCTGGTGTTGCGGTGCAAGAATCGCAAGCAACTGGCGATTTGCCAGCAACTAGCGAATCGCAAGCAACCGCCGAGTCGCAAGAATCGCAAAAATCTTCCTATAACTCAAATGTTGCAAATGTCGCAAATGCTACAAATGCCCTAAATAGCCCAATGCAAACAACTGCAGTGGTTTCTATGCAAGGCAAAAAAAGCGATTCAACAATGCACGCAATGCTAAACGTGTTAAGCGGACTTGAGCATAAAGATTCGCATAGCGTAACTCAAGTCGAAGGCGTTTCGGCGCTTTACCAGGCAAGCAATGCAAACGGTGAAGATTTTTTCGCGGTTGTAGTGGCGTCTACAACAATGAGCAATCAGGAATTCGCGCAAAGAATCGAGCAAATGCAGCGCGATCAAAATTTTGCCGATTCTACCAGCTCTTTGGATTTGCAATTAAACGTTGTTGGAACCAGGGAATACGGCTTAGATAGCGCGTCTACAAAGTCAATGGATTCAAGCAATCCTTTGCACTTAAGCGCCGCGCAATTGGAGCCGTGGATGCAAGTTGAGCCAGACGCTGCAATTGATGGAGAGCCAGTCTCTTACAAACTTGCGCTTTTGCAAGATGCTTCGCAAGTTGGCATTTATTCTGAGCGCTGGATTATTGGGGAGTGCTGATGAAAGCTTATCGTACGCCTTGGTGGTATTTTGCGCTTGGACTGTTGTTTGGATTTGTATTCGGCGCGTTTTTGGTGTCGGTTACAGAATCGAGCGCAATATCGCTTTCGGGCGCTCCTTGGATTGTTTTGGCTGTTATGATAATCGGCGGAATAGTAACGTTTGTTCTTGCTTGGCAAACGCATCAATACGCTACTTCTAAGCCAAAAGATCGCAAGCCTTTTAACATGCAAATGGCAGTCTCGGCACTCATGCTTGCAAAATCGCTTGGAATGGCTGGCGCTATTTTAACGGGCTGGTATGCAGGTCAGATTTTTGTTTGTTGGCCGCATGCGGATATTCCGCTTTATTCCAACGTTATTCGCGAATGCGTTATTGCTGGAATTGTGTGCATTATAGACATGATTATTGGCATTGTTGGAGAATGGATGTGTCAGATTCCTCCAGAAGATGGAGCAGATTCGGCTGGCGATTCTGCGGATCGAGCGAAGCAGGCGGCGGCAGTTTAATGGCGGTTAGCTGCGACTAATGGCAACTAACGGCGCTTAGTGGCAATCAAAATAGCAATCAAAATAGCGGTTTAACAATTTTAAGAAAGGTATTACTTTGGCTGAATTTATTTACCAAATGATTAAGGCACGCAAGTCTTACGGAGATCGCGTAATTCTAGACGACGTTACCTTAAGCTTCTTGCCGGGCGCAAAAATCGGCGTTGTTGGGCCTAACGGCATGGGTAAATCAACGTTGCTAAAGATTATGGCTGGATTGGAGAATGTTTCTAACGGCGAAGCTTCGATTACTCCAGGCTACACCGTTGGCATTTTGCAACAGGAGCCGCCGCTGGACGAGACTAAAACCGTTGGCGAAAACATTAAGATGGCTTTTGGCGAGATTGCTCAAAAGGTTGATCGATTCAACAAAATCGGCGAAGAGATGGCAAATCCAGATGCCGACTTTGATGCATTGATGGAAGAAATGGGTAAGCTGCAAACGGAGATTGATGCAGCAAACGGTTGGGATTTGGATTCTCAGCTTGAGCAGGCGATGGACGCTTTGCAATGCCCAGATCCTGATTCGCCTGTTTCCGTGTGCTCGGGTGGCGAAAGACGACGAGTGGCATTGTGCAAGCTTCTTCTTGAAGCTCCTGATTTGTTGCTTTTGGATGAGCCTACGAACCATTTGGATGCGGAGTCGATTCTTTGGCTTGAACAGTTCTTGCATAAGTACGAGGGTGCTGTTATTGCTGTTACCCACGATCGCTACTTTATGGACAATGTTGCAGAGTGGATTTGCGAAGTTGACCGCGGTCAGCTTTACCCGTACAAGGGTAATTATTCCACATACTTGGAAACCAAAGCTAAGCGTATGGAAATCCAAGGTGCCAAGGATGCCAAGCTTGCTAAGCGTTTGAAGAATGAGCTTGATTGGGTTCGTAGCTCGCCTAAGGCGCGTCAGGCTAAGAATAAGGCTCGTTTGGAGCGTTATGACCAAATGGAGCAAGAGGCACGCAATTCCAAGAAGCTTGATTTTTCGGAGATTCAAATTCCAGCAGGTCCACGCTTGGGATCGCAAGTTTTGGAAGCGAAGCATATTCACAAGGCTTTTGGCGATCGCGTGTTAATCGACGACTTGTCGTTTACGTTGCCTCGTAACGGCATTGTTGGCGTGATTGGCCCGAATGGTGTTGGTAAATCTACGCTTTTCAAGACGATTGTGGGCTTGGAGCCACTTTCTGGCGGCGAGCTTACAGTTGGAGACACTGTTAAGATTTCGTACGTAGATCAGAATCGCGCAGGCTTGGATCCAAATAAGAATCTGTGGGAAGCTGTTTCGGGTGGACTTGATTTTATTGAGGTTGCAGGCGTTGAGATTCCTACTCGCGCATACGTTGCAAGCTTTGGTTTTAAGGGTTCGGATCAGCAAAAGCTTACTGGCGTGCTTTCTGGCGGAGAGCGTAACCGCTTGAATTTGGCTTTGACGCTTAAGCAGGGCGGCAACTTGCTGCTGCTTGATGAGCCTACTAACGATTTAGATGTTGAGACTCTTGAAAGCTTAGAGAACGCTTTGCTTGACTTCCCAGGATGCGCTGTGGTGGTGAGCCACGATAGATGGTTCCTTGACCGCGTTGCAACGCATATTCTTGCTTGGGAAGGCACCGACGAGAATCCTGCAAATTGGTACTGGTTTGAAGGCAACTTCCAAGCGTACGAGGAAAACAAGATTGCGCGCCTTGGTGAGGAAGCTGCTCGCCCGCATCGCTTGCACAGAAAGCTTACGCGTTAGAAGTTGTGGGTTGTTGCGGCTGGAGGCTAGTCGCAAGTCGCTAGTCGCTAGTCGCTAGTCGCAAGCTTCTACTCGCAAATCGTAAATCGCAAATCGTATAAATCGTATAAATCGCAAGTCGTATAAATCGTGTAAATCGCATAAATCGTCTTGTAAAACGCTAAAGGCAATATCTTAAACGGTCGTCGCGCTAAAATCGTGTATTGAGCTAAAAAAGGAGTGCAAATGCCAATACTAGATAAAAATGATTCTGCTAAAGTTAAGGAATACGAGGACTTTGTAAAAAATTCCCCGTACACCAATGCAATGCAAGACATGGCATGGGCAAAGGTTAAAAACAACTGGTCTAGCGAATACGTTTATCTGGAAGAAAACGGCAAGATTACTGCTGCAGTGTCTATTCTTGGCATTAAGGCTGTAGACGATAAAACGCTGTTTTACGCTCCTAGAGGCCCAGTTTGCGACTTTTACGACGTTGAAACCACTAAAAAGCTAATCAACGAAGCAAAGCCACTTTTTGAAAAGTACAACGCATTTTTGCTTAGAATGGACCCTTGCGTTCAAACCGACGAGGCTCTTATAGAAAAGTATAGGGCAGCTGGCTACACGTTTAGAGGCCAGGGATTCCACCCTAAGTCTTACTCCAACCCGCTTCACGAGATTATGCTTAAGGTTGAAGGCAAAACCGAAGAAGAGCTTATGGCTGGTTTTAGCACGCTTACAAGAAGGCATATTCGTGCTGGCATTAAGGCTGGTGTTGCAACTCGCTGGAGTAGGTCGGAAGAAGACTTGAAAACCTTCTACGAGCTTACAAAAATTATGGCCAACAGGCACGGCATTAAATATAGGCCATTTGAATACTTTGAGCGCTTGCTTGCTGCCTTCCCACAGATTGAGATTTGCACTTGCGAGTACGAAGGCGAGCCAGTTGCAAGCATGCTTTCGTTCCCGTACAAAGACACTTTGTGGTACATTTACGGCGCAACTCAGACTATGCACGGAAAGGTTGCTCCAGGCTATACGTGCATTTGGAATTTGATTCTGCGCACTAAGGAGCTTGGCTTAAAGTGGTTCAACATGGGCGGAACTTATTCGCTTAGCATGGACGAAGGCCTTTACTTCTTTAAGAATGGATTCTGCAGAGCGAATGATCCTTTCACTTGGATTGGCGAGTTAGACGTTGTTATTGACCAGGATGCCTACAAGAAGTTTGTTGGCAGATGGGATGATTTGCCAGAAACGAAGTCTGCGTCTGAATCTGCCTGAGTGCTTAGAGCGTAGCGCGCGGTTTTCTTACTTGGTATTGCGCGAGGTTTGAGTATTTCTCTCCTCGCAAGTCCCGTCGCTACGCTCCTCTTTTATTGCTCGTAGAGAAATACATCAAACCTTCTGAATATCTAGAACTTTTGTGTATCTTTCATCACCGAGATTCTCGATTTTTCTTGCTGCTTCAGCGAATCACCATTTCATGCTGAGGTTCGTTTCATCCGCTGCGAAAAATCTCGAATCTCTACCTCACTTGTTCTCCGACCTGCCTTCGCGCTTAGAGCGTAACAAGCGAACGTAGAATCACCCAGCCCTCTTACGTACTTTAACAATTGCGTAGCTTTCATCACCGAGATTTTTGTGGGTTGCGCGTGCTAATTACATAAAAGTCATCATACGAATCAATCTTAAATTGTATAAAACAATTAGTAAAATATACCTTGCGTTATTGTGTGGATTTTGTGGTCGGATTGGCACATTAATCCAAAGAATAAGATAATGGAGTAAGAGTATGTCTAAGAAGATTCGTGTAGTTAAGCACTATTCTGGCGTTTATTCTAGTGTTAACACTGGTGTTGGGGTTGATTCTCGTCCAGTTCTTTCAAAGAGCGTGTGCGCTGCTATGCTTGCTGGATCAATGTTGCTTGGGGGGGGGGGTATTCGTTTCTCCTGCCTATGCTGATGGTTATGTAAGTGGTGACGGTGCTCGCGTTTATTACGGCTACAAAGCTGACGCTGATTACAGTAAAGATCGTTTGCTGATTAAAGTAACATATTATAAAACTAAGGCTGACGCGCTTAAAGGTGAAAACGATGGTGTTGATACGCTTGGTAAGTTTGTGCGCGTTGAATATACTTCTAATAATCCTGAGGATTCAAATAAAGAACCAGATAAGTGGGCTTTAAGACCAACTTGGTGGTTTGGTGTACCAAAAGGTTTGAAAACAGATACGATTTCTCAAATTCGTTTAGTAAGGAATGAGCGAGGAACTCAGGAGGCTTCTAGTCCAGATACTCCTGGCGCTAAAAAGCTTAGTAAAGCTTTAAGAAAAGGCTATGTTGTAGCAAGTGACCGTACGTATAACAACATAGATCAGTGGAAGAACAGTGTTTCGCGCGATTATTACTCTGGTGACGAGACCATCGATGGCAAGGGTTGGCAGCGTATGGTCGGTATTACTAAGAATGAGAAAGATTACGATAATTCTGGTAATACCAAAGGTCAGTGGGATATTTATAAGGACGGTAATGCTAACGGTCTCCAGGGTATTTTTGCTGACTGGGAGTCTGCTGGTCAACGCTACTACGAAATGTCGTATGTGGCAGAAATGACGGATGATGCTTGGAAGCAGCGCGATAAGAAGCCGCTGTTGTTTGTTGCAGGTATTTACCGTGGTGTTGGCAATTGGCGTTACGTTGCAGGTACCACGATGCGTGCGCCAAAGATTGCTGATCATTTGGAATTGAAATATCCTAAGCCGACGCCTGTAAAGAATCTTGAAAAGCTTGATAGTGATGAACAGGAAGCAGTAAAAACTGCTATTAATGGTGCTAATAAGAGTGCGGATACAAAAAATCCAAACTTATTTGATCAGCTGGTAGCAGAAAACGGCGTTAGCGTTGATACTAAAGGTAATGCGACTATTACTTTTACAGACGGCACTAAGCGCGTTATGCCAGCTAGCTTGTTGGTATTAAAGAACGAAACCGATAAAGACAAGTACAAGCCAACGCTTCCAGCTCGTACGCCTGTAGTGAAGCCGTCTAAGTTGACCGATGAGGACAAGAAGACTGTTATTGCTGCGTTTAAGAAGGCTAACCCTGATGATAGCGAATTTAGCAAGCATCTTGCTAAGGATAATGCTATTGCTTTTGATGCAGACGGCAAGAACCTTGTTGTGACTTACGAAGATGGTTCAACGCTTGAAATTCCTGCGTCTGATTTGGTGTATCAAGGCGCAACTATCGCCGATTGGGCGCCGTATCGCGTTCCAGTTCCTACGGAAGTAGATGACCCATCTCAGGCATTAACTAAAGATCAAAAGACTGCTATTGCGTCGGAATTTGATGAAGCAAATAATAGTTTCCCTGTTTATCAAGATGCTAAAAAGCATAACAAGAATACGTCTCCTGTAACGTTTGATAACAAAAACAATGCTGTAATTACTTGGGCAGATGGCTCACAAACTACCATTCCTGCTTGGCAGTTCTTGAAGAAGAAGCAGACGCAATCTCAAAAGACTGAGCAAAAGCAAACTACCAAAGAGTTTACGGTTGATTTACCAGCAACACCTGCGGAAGTAACTTTCGATCCATTTGATAAGACTGCAACAATTGATCAGAAGCAACTTACCAACCTTGAAGCTTCATTGCAAGCTTTAACAGCTAAGGACGCAAGCGATAGTAATAAGACTGTAACTCTTACTTCTGCAAAGATTAGTATTGCGGATGGTACTGTGACTTTCAAGGCTAAAGGATATGAAGATAGAAAGTATCCAATCGGCATCTTCTATAAGAAGCAGTCAACTGGAACTGGTACACAGAATCCTACGCCGCAGACGCCTACGAGCAAGACTGATACTGTCCCAGGGAATGAAAAGGATAAGTTTACATATAACGTTAGAAAAATTGAAACTGATAAAGATAAGCCAACTGCTCAAGATGCTATTAAAGCATTAAAGCAGTTTGTAAAAGACAATTACGATAATGTATCTGAAGATGATTTAGCTTCTGTTTCAGACAGTGTTGCTGTTAAAACAACCTGGACTCCAAAAGCTGGTACCAAGAATATGGGTCCTTACGGTGCACATGGTAATAATGGTGGACCTATGACTTCATTTAGTATAGATCCTACTAGCGGTTTTGCTATTACAGTTCATGGTCACCCTTGGTCTGATGATGACAATGGTGGCGATTGGAATGCTGAGTCGGAAATGCCGTTGTTTACCATCCAAGCCAGCGATTTGTATGTTAAAAAGGGTACTCAGCAGACTCCTACGGACAACACCGTTGAAAAATTGAAAGAGCTTGCTAAGAATCTTCTGAATGAAAAGAAAAATCTTACTAAATCTGACTTTACAAGAGCTGGTTTGGATAAAGATAAAATAACTGATAAAGCTATTGATGAGATGACTGATGCTGGAAAGCTTCGTGATCTTATTAAGAAGCTGAGTGAAGCAAAGCATGCTGATCGTACGTACAATTCTATTGGTGATGTTGTAGTTGATGATCCAACCAAGCTCACTGAAGATGATTTCAAGAAGGCTGTTAAAGCATTCTTTGACGCTAACTATGATGGGCAGAATAACTTCCAAATAAAAACGGAAAGCATGACTATTCCGTACCTTCCATCTGCTTCTGATCTTAAGCCAAAGTCTGGCACTATTGACATGGAGATTGCTGACGATAATATCAAATCAGTTACTTCCAGTGAAACCGATGGTAAAAAAGACTATAAGTCAATTGTCTTTAAGGATCAGAATGGTAAGCAGCTTTTCACTGTTGCTATTAGCTACAAGAAGAAGGAAGCAACTCCAAAGCTTAGCGACGATGAGCTTAAGGAGATGAGAAAGCAAGCTAAGGAAACTATCGATCATAATCCAAATCTGACTAAGAAAGATAAGGAAGGTTTTGATAATCGTATTGATGTAGCAACTACTGCTGAAGACATTCAAAAGATTTTGAATGAAGCTGCAGAGAAAGCTGCTGAAAACGCAAAATCTACAAATCCAACAGTTAGTAACGAGATAAGCGGCAATCAGAGTGGTACTGACGCTGAGAACCAGCAGAAACTCGATGCTGCTAAAGAAGCTGCTAAAGATATTATCAGCAAGCTCCTTAATTTGAGTGATGATGAAAAGAATACTCTTAAGGGTAAGGTTGATAAAGCAACTAGCGTTGATGGCAAAGACGGCGTGAATAGCGTTGTTGATGAAGCCAAGAAACTCAGTGAACTTAATACCGCTAAGAAGGAAGTTGAAGGAGCACAGCTTTACTTCCTTGACCATGGTAATGCAGGTGATGATAAGAAGGCTGAGACTTCTCACGCTGATGATGCAGCCTTGCATGAGTTGCTCGGTGGAACTCCTGGCAAGGATCAAACGCTTACCGATTTGGAAAATGCTCTAAAGGATAGTAATGCTACTGCAGAAAGCATCAATAATGCTCTTGCAAAAGCAAAGCTACAGAATACAAGTAACGAGCAGAATGCCAAGAATGCTGGTATTGCGAAGCTTGAAACTAAGAAAGCAGAGCTTGATGCAGCATACAAGGCGTTGACTTCTGAACAGCAAGCGAGCGTTAAAACTTCATATGAAGCTGCCACTAAAGCAATCGATGATGCTAAGACTGCTGTTAACAAAGCAACTAAGCCTTCTGAAATCAAGAAGGATGTTGATGGCGTAGATACTTCGCTTAATGCTGCTAAGGAAGATATCAAGAATAATACGCCTAAGCGCGATACTTCTAGTATCACCAACGATCAAAATTCTGAACTTGCCAAAGAGAAGAAAGCTCAGATTGCACGTATTAATGCAAGTAATCTTTCTGCTGCTGACAAGGAAAAAGCTACGAATGAAATCAATGCTGCAACTATGCTTGGTGATCCAACCGGTATTGCTAATCGTTACTTGAAAGCTCAAAAGATTGAGGATGCTAAGAAGCAGATTGCTGCGCTTACATATTTGAACAAGGCTCAAAAGCAGTATTATGAGAATCTTCTTGATAGCACTGATGCCTCTGATCATGTTGATGAAGCTGGAAAGTCTACTGGCAAGGATGACATCGATGATGCTCTTGAGCAAGCGTTGAACTTGAACGGTGTGATGAAGCGTTTGGCTGATCTTGCTACGAGTGCAGACAAGCTTAAGAAGGATAATAAAGATCAAAAGTATTCTTCTGCCACTGAAGATAAGAAATCTGCTTTCGATGCTGCTTTGAAGGCTGCAAACACTCAACTAGATAAGGTTGATGGCGCAGACAGCGACAATATTAACGCTGACGGTGCTAACGCTTTGTACAATGATTTGCTTAAAGCTATGCAAGGTCTTGATAGCTCTGTTAAGGGTGTTGGTTTGTACACTGACGACTTGCAAAAAGAGTACACTGATGATGTTGCTTTGAAGGAAAAGCCTGTATACAAGAATGCAACGAAGAATGTGAAGGATGCATTCGATAAAGCTCTTGAAGATGCAAAGGCTGCTCTTGACAATGCTAAGGATGCAAATAAAGTAACTCAACTTGGTGCTACGGCTGCAGTTCAGCAGAATGCAATCGGTGCTGCTCTTGCTAACTTAGTGAATGCTCGCAAGGCTCTTGATGGTAAGAAGACAGAACCAACCCCGACTCCTTCTGTTGATAAGAGTGGTTTGAAGGATCTTGTTGATGCTGCTGTGCAGGTGAAGGATTCTGACGCGTATAAGTATGCTGATGCTGATAAGCAGGGTGCTTATGATAAGGCTATTAGTGATGGTCAAAACGTGTTAGCTAAGACTGATGCTACGGCTGATGATGTTGCTAACGCTGTTCAGGCTATTACTACTGCTAAGACTGCGTTGGATGGTAAGAAGCCAGAATCAACTCCAACTCCTTCTGTTGATAAGAGTAGTTTGCAGCATGAGATTGCGAATAGTGGTGATGTGAAGAAGTCTGATGATTATACGAATGCTCCTTCGGATAAGAAGCAGGCTTATGATCACGCTTTGGATCACGCTAACGAAGTGAACAATAATCCGAATGCAACTCAGGATCAGGTAAATCAGGCTGTTGAGGATTTGAAGAAGGCTGAGCATGATTTGAAGCCAACTCCAAACCCACTTCCAACTCCTGGTGCTGGAACTGGCAATACTGGTTCTGGTTCTGAAGCAGGTTATGGTGTGAATGATAACGCGCCTACTACTGTGGATAAGGGCGAGTTGAACATTCAGATTGATAGTGCTGAGTCTGATTTGCAGCCTGGCAATGCTGGCAACGGTAATGCTGGTACTAACAACGCTGGTAATGCTGCAAACTCTGGCGCAAACGTTGGTAATGCAGGTAACAACAACACTGCTAATAACAATGCTTCCAACGCAAACGCCAATGCTGCTAACGCTAATAATGCTAATGGCGCAAATTCTGCTGCTGTGAATTCTGCTGTTGAGAATAATCCATCTGTAAAGCAGGCGGATGCTGCTGTTAAGCAGGCTGCTGCCACGCTAGACGAAGCTTTGGCGCAAGCTAAGCGCGTTGCTGCCGATCCGCATGCAACTCAAGAGCAAGTTGACGCTGCTGCTGCTAAGCTTGCGGATGCACGCAAGGCTCTTGCTGACGCTCAAGCCAATGCCGCAAAAGTGCGTGCAGCTGTTCGCAGCCGCGTTATAAAGGGCATGCGTTCTCGCGGGAATGCAGGCATTGCGACTGGTGCAAACGTTGCGACTACTGGATTGATGGCAACTATGATTGCTGCAATCGGCGGAGCATTTGTAACTCGTCGCATGCGCGCAAAGCACGCTAATCGCGATTAATGCTTGGCTGTAAGCTAATTAGCTTGGCTGGTGCTTTACTGCTGACTGATTAGCTTTACTAGTGCTTATAGCTACTCATAAGCCTCGTTTGGTCTTTTGCCGAGCGAGGCTTTTGTAGTGAGTTTGCGCTTTGACTGAGCTTGAAATGCGTTATGCAATTTCAAGCTCAGTCAAAGCGCCTCTCGCGCTACGCTTTAAGCGCTCAGGCAGGTTGGCGCGCACTACAAGACTCCGCATTTTTAGTCCTACACGCTGGTTTGAGATACAAAGTCGGGAAAGTGTTCTTGCTTTTGTTTCCCAAAACACTAAAAATGGGAACAAACGCGGGCAAAAAATAAACAAACGTGGGCAAAATGTGAGTGCGCTGTAGCGCGCGAACGACTACATCACCTAGTCCTCTTAGGTACTGGAATAATTGCGTATATCTTAAACACCGAGTTTTTGTGTGTTTTTGTGTGGGGTGTGTGCTAATCTCGGTTAGTTCATGACTTTTTATAGATTCGTCAATCGAATTGTTCAATCATAAAATACGAAAGGCTATTGTGCCACATACTCATTATGATGCGTTTGCTAAAACGCAAGGCTCTAAGAAAACTGCTGCTAGAAAATCGAATAGTAAAAAATCCGCTGTGAGTCAAAGCGCTAATAAGAATTTTTCTAAAAAAGGCCATAAGTCCAAAGAAAATCCGTTTGAATATAGAAGAAATCGCAAGAATAACGAATTTAACGCGCGTAAGAACCGCAATCGTAAGCCAGATAAAGCTAGAAGTCGCGCCAGAGAAAAAGCTTTGCAATACGAAGAGATGGCAATTCAAGAAGCTGAGAAGGACTTTGGAGAGCAGGACTTTAATTCGCAGAGCTTTGGCAAGCGCGATTTTAAGAATCGTGACTTTAAGAATCGTCATCTAAAAAATCATGATTCAAATAAGCAAAATCAAAATAAGCAAAATCAAGAAATCACAAAAAACTCCGTAATGATTCCAAATACAGCTGTGGAATCACGCGAAAATTACAGCGATGACGTGACCTTTGCGCAGCTAGGCGTTCCGCAGCCTTTGGTGGAAGTTTTGCGCGCAGACGGCAAAAACACGGCTTTTCCAATACAGCAAGCGACTTTGCCTGACTCTTTGCAAGGTGCGAATATTCTAGGACGTGGCCGAACGGGAAGTGGCAAGACGCTAGCGTTTTCAATTCCGCTTGTTGCGCGATTGGCTGAAAACTTTGTTGATTTAATCAACTCGGGTCGCGCTTCTAGAAAAAACAAGAATCGCGAAGAAGGCGATATTCCAGCGCCTCATGCAATTATTTTGGCGCCGACTCGCGAGCTGGTGCATCAAATCGACGACGTAATCGCGCCTCTAGCGTCTGCTTACGGCATGAAAACTGTAACGGTTTATGGCGGTGTACGTTACAAGCAGCAAATGGCGCTTCTTAAGCAGGGAGCGCAAATCGTAGTGGCTTGCCCAGGGCGATTAGAGGATTTGCTGCGTCAAGGCGCGTTAACGCTCGAAAAAGTGATGGTAAGCGTTTTAGATGAGGCCGACGAAATGGCAGATATGGGATTTTTGCCAGCCGTTACGCGCTTGCTTGAGCAGACTGATCCAAATGGTCAGCGCATGCTGTTTTCTGCTACTTTAGATAAGCAAGTTGCGACTATAGTAAATCGCTTCTTGCCGAATGCTCTTGTTCACGCTGTGGACGACGCGGATTCGCAAGTAGACACAATGACACATTACGTTTTTGGCGTTTCTGCGGCAGATAAGTACGAAGTTTTGAGAAAGCTGGCTTCGGGCAAAAAGCGCTCAATATTCTTTACGCGCACAAAGTATCAAGCCAAGAATATGGCAAAGAAGTTTGTGCAACAGGGGATTCCTGCAGTTGATTTGCAAGGAAACTTGTCGCAAAATCAACGCGATAGGCATATGAGCGTTTTTGCTAGCGGAGATGTGCGCGTGCTAGTAGCTACTGATGTTGCTGCGCGAGGCATTGATATTAGCGATGTGGCGCTTGTTGTGCAAACGGAGCCACCAGAGGATCCAAAGTCGTTCTTGCATAGGTCGGGGCGTACTGCGCGCGCAGGCGAGTCGGGCAATGTTGTAACTCTTGTGTTGCCGAATCAAAAGCGAATGGCGCACACTATGTTGAGGCGTGCTGGCATTAACTCTAAAGCGCAAGACGTTAAGCCAGATTCGCCGATTTTGCAAGATATTGTTGGGGATTTTGCGGATTTGCAAGAGGGTTGGAGTATGCCAGAACCAGAGCAGCCAAAGCGCAAAGGCAGGGGTAGAGGCCGAGGTAGAGGCCAAATTCGAGGCAAAGGACGCTCGCACAGTTCACATGACTCGCACAGTGATTTGCGCAAACGTAGGTAGGCGTATTACAATCGATTCCCGCTTTTGTTCCTAGAATTGTGTTAAAAGGGAACAAACGCGGGGAATCTTCCGATTTTTATTTCTGATTTTAGCGTTTAGAGCTACAAAAAGCGTCGGCTATCTAATGCGCTAATGCGCTACTTGCTTTGACCTTTGCCGAACGCGCGCAAGCGAATACCATTCCAATCTTCGCTAACTGTTAAAGGCGTTGCGGCGTTCATTCCAGCAGTCATTGCTGCTGCTTGAACAGTGCTAGAGCTTGGAGAACCAGCACGCCCTGGCTTAGGCGTTAAAACCCACATAGGTGCGTTGCTGTCCAACATGTTTGTTGCATCCATAATGGTGTCTGCTAGCTCGTCCTCATCGTCGCCATCGCGCCACCAAATAATCACTCCGTCAACAGTGGAGTTGTAATCTTCGTCAACAAGTTCTTCGCCAGTCAATTCTTCTATATTGCTGCAAATCGCATCGTCAACGTCATCGTCCCACAGCCACTGCTGTACGATGTCTCCAGGTTGGAATCCAAATTCTTCTGCATGTTGAAAAGCTGTCTGTTCCACGTGACTCAATATATCAAAGCGTCAAGAATTTGCGCGACTCGCCCTATCTGCACGCACGGCACGCTGAGACACGCCTGGAAAATCGCCAGAAACCACAAAATCACTATATGTAGTTTGTTATTTATGTAAATTACCCTAGATATTGTGCATGCTATGGGCTATAGTAGAGCAAGTTGTTGCGAATCATAAGTAGATTTGCGATTCAAAATACACGTTAGCTTGAGAAAGGTCTGTAGAATGCAGGTCTCTGATATGACTTTAGAGGATGCCACTTTGCAAGATGAAGAAGCCGTCACTTTGGGTGATTTTAATGTAGCTTCAAACGACTCTTCTAAGAAGTCTCGCGTGCAAGTCGAAAAGCGTGATGGCCGCGTTGTTGACTTTGACCATATGAACATTATTATGGCAATCAAGGCCGCTTTTAAGGATTTGCGCAAAGAAGTCGGTCCTCAAGAAGAGCAGATGATTCGCGATATTACGGATCATATTGAGGCCGAAATTCAAGATCGTTACAATGGCCCTGCAAAAATCGAAGATATTCAGACTCTTGTTGAGCATGGTCTTATTGAAAATCACCTTTACGAGGTTGCGCGTTGCTACACAAGCTACCGCCTGAACCGAGATATTGACCGCGCTAAGGCAACCGATATTAACGAAGCTGTGAATCGCCTTGTAAACCGAGACGAGTCGCTTGTGCGCGAAAATGCTAACAAGGATTCCAACGTTTACGCTACTCAGCGCGATCTTCTTGCAGGCGCTGTTTCTAAGGCTTCCGCGTTTTCTATGCTTCCACACGCGGTTTCTAACGCGCATATGAAGGGCGATATTCACTTCCACGATGCCGATTATTCGCCATTTACTTGCATGAGCAATTGCTCGCTTCCAGACTTTGGAGATATGCTTGCTAAGGGATTTGCGCTTGGAAACGCAATGATGGATAGCCCAAAGTCGATTGGCACGGCGGCTACTCAAGTTACGCAGATTATTAAGGATATTGCAGGCGCGCAGTACGGCGGTCAGACTGTGAATCGCGCAGACGAGATGCTGGAGCCTTATGCTAAGTGCGATTACGACAAGAATCTTGCTATGGCTCAAGCGATGATTCCAGACTCTACGCCAATCGAAGTTGCTAAGGCCATGATTGACGGCCTTAAAGCTCAGGAACCTAAGAATCTTCATTGCTCTGATAGGGATCCTCTTCCAGCAGACACTCCTTTTGATGAAAACTTGAGCGAGCTTGATCAGATTCGCGAGATTTACGCAAAGATTATGACGCGCAAGGCGATTTACGACGCTATGCAAACAATGGAATATCAAATCAATTCCAACCGCGTTTCTAATGGCCAGACTCCGTTCGTGACTGTTGGCTTTGGTCTTGGTACATCTTGGTTTGCTCGCGAAATTCAGCGCGCTATCTTGCTTAATCGCATTCGCGGACTCGGCAAGGATCGTCATACTGCTATCTTCCCTAAACTTGTGTTTACTATTAAGCACGGCGTTAATGCAGATGCGGGCGATCCAAACTACGATTTGAAGCAGCTTGCGCTTGAGTGCTCTACAAAGCGCATGTACCCAGACGTTGTGTTCTACGAGAATATTATTAAGATTACTGGCTCCTTTAAGGCTCCTATGGGCTGCCGATCCTTCCTTCAGGGATGGATTGATCCAAAGACTGGAAAAGACGTGGAAGACGGCCGCATGAATCTTGGCGTTGTAACAGTTAACGTGCCTCGCATTGCGCTGGAGTCTCACGGAGACGTAAATCGCTTCTGGAAGCTCTTTAACGAGCGCATGGAAGTTGCTCATCAAGCTTTGCGATTCCGCATTATGCGCTGCAAGCAGGCCACTCCTGTAAATGCTCCAACTCTGTTCCGCTACGGTGCTTTTGGCCGTTTGGGAGCTAACGAGAGCGTGGATCAGCTGTTCCGCAATGAGCGCGCAACTGTGTCTCTTGGCTATATTGGATTGTATGAAGCTACATCCGTGTTCTTTGGCAAGGATTGGATGCAAGATCACAGCTGGAATGAGGATGGCAAGCAATTTGCGCTTTCTATGGTTCGCCGTATGAATCAGCTTTGCCAGCAGTGGTCGAAGGCGGAGGGATACCATTACTCGGTATATTCCACTCCTGCTGAGTCTTTGACGGATCGTTTTAATCGCATGGATCGCCAGAAGTTTGGCCATGTGGAAGGCGTTACCGATCACGACTTCTACACCAATTCCTTCCATTACCCAGTGTGGTTGCAGCCAACTCCTATGGAGAAGCTCCGCTACGAGGTTGACTTCCCGTACCTTGCTTCCGGCGGATTTATTAACTACTGCGAGTTCCCATGCTTGCAGGCAAATCCTAAGGCTTTGGAAGCTGTTTGGGATTATGCTTATAAGATTGGCATTGGCTACTTGGGTACGAACACTCCGATTGACCATTGCTTTGTTTGCGGATTCCAGGGCGATTTTGAGCCGACTAAGGAAGGCTTCCGTTGCCCAGAGTGCGGAAACAGCGACCCAGATAAGTGCAATGTGACTAAGCGCACTTGCGGATACTTGGGCAATCCTGTTCAGCGACCAATGGTTCACGGCCGCCACGAGGAGATTGCTCACCGTGTAAAGCACATGTCGGGCGAAACTGGCCATGTTGTTCTTAACAATGGCGAGTCGCGCGAGTGGTACGAGGAGACCAAGTAGCGCGTAGGAATGCGGTATAAAATTGCGGCAATTGCGGAAAATTGCGATATAAAGTCGAGTAAAATTGCATTCGTCAAGTCGCATAAAGTCGCATAAAATAAAGTAAAAGCTAGGCTAAATTACTAAAAGGTTGGAACCATGGCTCGTATAAGTTTGCACGATTTTGCACCTGCAGACGTTAACCGCGGGCCTTGGATTCCAACCTCTCTTTCTAATAATCCGCGCGCAGGGCAGTGGTCCAGTGAGCGCATGAGCAAGGGCATGATTGCGGATTATAAGCGATTTCTTATGACGGATGGCGAAGGAATCCGCTGCTCGCTGTATGTTTCTGGCTGTCCGTTCCATTGTGTTGAATGCTATAACGAGTCGATTTGGGATTTTCGCGCAGGCTACCCATACACGCAAAAGCTTGAAGACCAGATTATGGAAGATTTGGCGCTTCCGTACGTGCAAGGATTGACTCTTCTTGGCGGCGAGCCGCTTCTTAACACTGGCATTTTGCTGCCACTTTGCAAGCGTATTCGAAGCGAGTTTGGTAATACAAAAGACATTTGGAGCTGGACTGGTTACACTTGGGAAGAGCTTATGCGCAAAGGTGAGACTCCCGATAAGCTTGAGCTTTTGCGTTACATTGACATTCTTGTTGACGGGCGATATATGAAGAATCTTCACGATTCGCTATTGCAATTCCGCGGATCTAGTAATCAGCGGATTATTGACGTGCCAAAGTCGCTGGAAAATCCAGCCGAGCCGCCTGTAATCTGGGCAAAGCTGCACGATCAAGAACGTTTTATTCCATCAATCTACGGCAAGGATCGAGCGCAAGGCGAAGGTGACGCGAGTTAGCTAATGGTTGTTAGAAATAGTGCGCTCCGACCTGCCTTTTCGCTTAAAGCGTAGCGCGAGAGGCGCTTTGACTGAGCTTGAAATTGCATAACGCATTTCAAGCTCCTTCAAAGCGTGATTTGGCATGTAAAGTCCAGTGGACTTTACATGCCAAATCAGACGAGCGGCTACTAATAGCCGCGAGGAATAGAGCGCTGAGCCACTCAAGGCAGAAGCACTGCTTCTGCGTGGCGAAGACGTTCGCGCGCTTAGACCGCGCGAACGACACGACCTGCCATGTAGCTGATTTACGGCGTGTTGTGGTACAAAGTACTACAAGTCAGAGGTGATATGATTAAGCGTATAAATTCGTTTATCAGAGAGGTTGCATGAAAGCAAAATCGCAGCAAAAACCTAAGAATTACGCGCCTCATGCGTTTCGCACAATAATGCCGTTGTTAAAGCGCTATCGCATGCTTGGCGTAATCACGTCTGCTGCGATTTTTGTAGAAGCGTCTATGCAAATTGCGATTCCAACAGTAATGTCTAGTCTTATTGACTTTGGAATTGCCGCAAAATCCCAAAACGCTGTTAAATACTACGGCTTGCAATTACTCGCTTTTGCTGCAATATCAATGATTTTCGGCGTTATTTCTGGCGTTTGTTGCGCTCATTCTAGCGCTGGCTTTGGTAAAAATTTGCGATGCAAGATGTTTAGTCGCTTGCAATCGTTGAGTTTTTGCGATCTTGACCGTTTTTCTACTGGCACTGTTGTTACGCGATTAACTAGCGACGTTTCTAATATTCAATTTGCGTATCAAATGGTTATTCGCGCAGGCGTTCGCAGTCTTGTGATTATTGTTGCAGCGTGGTGGTTTACTTTTTGCATAAGCCCTTCTATTTCTTGGGTTTTTCTTAGTCTTATTCCAATTGTTGGCATTATTTGTGGTATTGGTGCCAAGATTGTTGCGCCCACTTTTGCGCGAATTTACGGCACAATTGACAGCATGAACAGCATGGTTAGCGAAAATTTGCGCAATATTCGCATTGTTAAGTCGTATGTTAGGGAAGACTACGAAAACCACCGTTTTAGGCGTATATCGCATAAGATTTACAGCTATTTTTTAAAAGCAGAGTATGTTCTAAATTGCAGCATTCCGCTTTTTAACCTGTGTTTTTATGCGTGTTTGCTTCTTATTGCGTGGATGGCTTCTAAGCAAATCGTTGCTTCGGGAAATAATCCTGCATTTGGCTTGACTACGGGAAATCTTGCGGCGTTGGTTGTGTATGCGTTGCAAATTTTGTTTGCGTTGGCTAATTTGGTTGTAATTTTTGTTATGACGGTTACTGCGCGCACGTCAATGCATCGTGTTGCAAATGTTTTACAATCGCATAACAGTGAGTATGTTCATAAAAACCCGATTACAGAGCTTGCGGATGCTTCGATTTGCTTTAATAATGTTGATTTTGCATATGATTCTGCGAATGATTTTGAGCATGGTTTTGCGCGCGTTAATGGCGATTCATCTAAAGATGCTGGCGATTCATCTTCGAAAGCTTCCGACTCGTCTAAAGATAGTCAGGAAATTAAAGGTAGTCAGGAAATTTTACACAACATAAATCTAACCATTCCTTCTGGCTCTACTGTTGGGATTGTGGGCGCAACGGGTAGCGGAAAGTCAAGTATTATAAATTTGGTTGCGCGTCTTTATGATGCAACAAAAGGCACTGTTTTTGTAGGCGGATCAGACGTTCGTTTTTATGATTCCAAAAGTTTGCGCAAGCAGATAGGAATTGTGTTACAAAAAAATATTCTGTTTAGCGGCACGATTGCGCAAAATCTTCGATGGGGCAATGAGGATGCCAGTGACTCCGACTTGCGCGAAGCGTGCAAAATCGCTTGCGCTCAAGAGTTTATAAACGATTTGCCACATGCATATAACACGAATCTTGAGCAAGGCGGCAAGAATCTTTCGGGCGGTCAAAAGCAGCGACTTTGCATTGCGCGCGCGTTGCTAAAGCGGCCAAAAATCTTGATTTTAGACGATTCAATGAGCGCGGTAGATGTTAAAACAGACGCCAAGATTCGCGAGAATTTAAGGCATTTTATGCCCGATTCCACGCAAATCATTGTTGCGCAACGCGTGTCTTCTTGCATGTATGCGGATTTGATTGTTGTTCTTAAAGATGGGCGTGTTCTTGCTAAAGGGAAGCATAGCGAGTTGATGGAATCGTGCGAAATTTATAGAAAAATGGCGATTTCTCAAAGCGCAAAAATGATTGAGTCTAAAAACAGCGAAGGTAGCGAAGGCGTCGAAGGTAGCGAAGGCGGCAGGATTAACAATGAAAAATAATGAAAAGTCGCAGGAAAACTTAGAGCAAAAATCGCAAGAAAAATCCGCTCTAAATTGGCGCGTTCTAAAGCGCTTAGCGTCTTATATTATGGCCTACAAGATGCAAGTTTTTGTTGTTATTGCGTCAATTATTGTAAGCTCCATTGTTCAAGCTGTAAGCGCAATGTTTTTGCAATCGCTTGTAGACGCGTACATTTTGCCTCTAATCGGCAAGCACAATCCAAATTTTGCGCCACTTTTGCGAATGATTGCAATTATGGCATGCGTGTGCGCTATTGGCGTGTTCTTTAGCTGGCTTTGGAGCAGGTTGGTTGTAAAAATCGCGCAAAGTGTAATGCGAAACCTTAGAAATCAAATGTTTAAGCATCATCAAGATCTTCCGCTTGGGTACTTAGATGCTCATGGATATGGCGATGTTATGAGCCGATACACAAACGACACGGAAGCGCTCCATGAAGCGATTTCTTGGTCTTTTCCCGACTCGTTTAGCGCGCTAATGTCTATTGCGGCTGCGTTTTGCGCGATTGTTTGGCTTTCGATTCCTGTTGCGATTTTTGTTGTGATTTTTACTGCAATTCTTTTACTTCTAGTGCGTTTTATGCTTAAGCGTTCGGGCAAGCTTTTTGTGCAATTCCAGGCAGCTTTGGGTGATTTGAACGAGTTTGTAGAAGAGGCGGATTCTGGTAGAAAAGTTATTAAGATTTTTAATCACGAGCGCGCGGCGGTGGAAAAATTAAGTGATTTGGCTTCTCGTGTGCAAAAAATTTCTGCTAGCGCCAATTCTTACGCAAATAATGTTATGCCTGTGATTAGTAACGCGAGCTATCTTTTTTACGTTTTGCTTGCGATTTTTGGAGCGTGGGCTGTAAATGCTGGCGTGCCTTCTGCTGGGTTGAGTGGCGCGTTTGGGGGCGATGCATTGAATAATTCAAGCACGCTTACAATCGGCACGCTTATATCGCTTCTTACGCTTTCTCGCGCGTTTATAAATCCGATTGGCGAGATAACAATGCAATTAAATTCGCTTATGATGGCAGCTGCAGGCGCGAATCGCATTTTTGCGCTTTTAGATGAGCCTGTTGAAAAAGATGATGGAACAGTTAAGCTCGTTAAAATTCGCGCAAAAATCGTTGAGTGTTGTTGTGGAGATAGCGGAGATAGTGGCGATAGTGGAGATAAATCGCTATCAGATATTGATAAATCGCAAGTAAATCAAGTAGATTTTACAGCATCTAAACATTCTTATTTGCAAGTTTTTAACGAAGTAAGCGAAGATTCTTGTGGGAATAACGTGTATTGGGCGTGGAAAAATTGCTCTAAAAAGTCAAGTTGCGATTCTTCAAGCTGCGATTCTTGCACAGATGCCCAAAAACACGCGATTTGCTCTAAAGACGGCGTTTATACGCTTGTTAGGGGAGATGTTCGCTTTGAAAACGTTACGTTTGCCTACGAGCCTTCTAAAACCGTTTTGCACAACATATCTTGGTATGCGCACGCGGGTCAAAAAGTTGCGCTTGTAGGTGCCACTGGCGCTGGCAAGACCACAATCGCCAATCTTCTTACGCGTTTTTACAACATTGCAGATGGTCAAATCTTGTATGACGGGATCGACGTTCGCAATATTTGCAAAAGTGACTTGCGACATGCTGTTGCAACTGTTTTGCAAGATGTTGGATTGTTTAGTGCAAGCATAATGGACAATATTCGCTACGGACGCCTTAATGCTAGCGATTCGGATTGCGTTGCTGCCGCCACTCTTGCGCATGCGGATTCCTTTATTTCCAAGCTGCCAGACGGCTACAACACGTATATTAAAAACGGCGGAGCAGAGCTTTCGCAGGGCCAAAAGCAGTTGATTGCGATTGCGCGCGCTGCTGTTGCGAATCCGCCAGTTTTGATTTTAGACGAAGCAACTTCTTCGATAGACACACATACGGAAGCGCTTGTGCAAAGCGCGATGGATGCTTTGATGCAAGATCGAACCGTGTTTGTGATTGCGCACAGGCTTTCCACAGTGCGAAACGCGGATGTGATTATGGTTTTGGAGCATGGCAGGATTGTTGAGCGTGGGTCGCACGAAGACTTGATGAAAAAGCGTGGTGAATATTATCAACTTTGTACGGGTGCAATGGAGCTGGAGTAGTCAGCGTTGCGTGTTTGCTTGATATTCCGCGGCAACACGCCGAACACGCTTTTGAGCTTGCATTTTGGCGTGGATTCTGTAAGATAGTAACTCGGCTGTTCAATGGAACAAAGCCACGGCCCCGTAGCTCAGTTGGTTAGAGCGCCGCCCTGTCACGGCGGAGGTCACCGGTTCAAGTCCGGCCGGGGTCGCGATTAGTAAAGGCCCGGTTCGCCGGGTTTTTTATTCATCATGGCTCTGTAGCTCAGTTGGTAGAGCGAGCGACTGAAAATCGCTAGGTCAGCGGATCGATCCCGCTCGGAGCCACAAGTAAATAAACAAAAACTAAATAACAAAACGCGCAGCATTTTTGCCGCGCGTTTTTTTGTTTATCTGAGTTGCATCTGAGTTGACTAGTCAACTTGCTTAGTCAACTTGTTTCCATGATTCAACATCAATATGATGATTTGGATTTGCTTGCCAAGCAGCCCAAGCAGATTCCACAATATCTTTAACGCTGTAGCGCGCGTGCCATCCCATCTCCTCGTTAATGCGCTTTGTGCTTCCAATCAATTGTGGCGGATCGCCAGCTCTACGCCCTAAAATCGCCTCTCTAAATGGCAATCCAGTAACGCGCCTAACTTCGTTTACAATTTGACGAACAGAAGTGCCTTTGCCCGTTCCAACGTTAAAAGCGTCGTACTTGCGCTCGTCGCGATCCAAATAAGTAAGCGCTGCAATGTGTGCGTCTGCAAGATCCGAAACATGAATGTAGTCGCGAATGCAAGTGCCGTCGGCAGTAGGGTAGTCATTACCAAAAATCGCAGGAGCTTTGCCTTGTTGCAATCTATCTAAAAGCATAGGAATCAGGTTCAAAATCGCAGGATCTTCTAGCTCCACAGGCCCGCATCCAGCAACGTTAAAGTAGCGAAGCGCGCAAAAACGAATTCCGTAAGTGTGCTCGCAAGCGCGTGCCATCCACTCGCCAAAAAGCTTAGTTTGGCCGTATGGATTAATCGGAAGCATTGGCACAACGTCTTCTGGCACGACTTCTACAGGCGGCTCGCCATACGTGGCTGCACTAGACGAAAAAACAAGCTTTTTAGCACCGCTTTGGCGCATTCCTTCTAAAACGTTAAGCATGCCGTTAATGTTCTGTTGGTAGTACCAAAGCGGCTTTTCTACGGACTCTCCAACTTGCTTTCGCGCAGCAAAGTGAATTACAGAATCAACGTTATTTTCTTTCATTATTTGCGCAAGTCGCGCTCCAGCGTCTGGGGAAGCAATGTCCATTCCGTAAAGTCGTGCGCCTTCGATTCTTGTAGGCTTTCCGTAGCTCAAATCGTCTACAACTACAACGTTTTGCTTAGCTTGGTGAAGAGCGTGTACAACGTGTGCGCCAATGTAGCCGCATCCGCCTGTAACTAGAATAGTCATTGTTTACCGTTTACCTTTCTTACATATGCTGTTTTTGCATAATGTTATAGGGAAATTATAGCGCTTGAATCATATTGTGTTTTTAACATTGTTTGTGATTGTTTGTGAGTGTATTGGTATTTGTGTTGGTATTTGTGCCAGTGTTTTGCGCGTTTGATATTATTCGATGAGTTGTGATTAAGTCGCGTATGCAAGAAAATAAGGAAGATTGGCTAAAAATGAACGATTTTAATGTAGATAGTGCAAGTGACGATTTGCATAGTGGCCACTCTTTTAGCGATTTGACTGGTCGCGAGGTTGGTGGCGAGGGTGGTAGTGCGGTTGCTGGCGACTCTTCCAAGCCTACACAAACGCACGCATCTGCTAGGGCTATTCTTTCGTTTGTGCGAAGGTCTGCTAGGCTCGACGCGCGCTTAGAGAAGGCCAAGCAGCGCTACTCGGACGCGTATTTGCTATGCATTGCGGATGGTGTTGGTTCTTTGCGCGTAAAAAGCGATTTATGTGTGGATTCGCAATGGATTGAGGCCAATTGGGGCAATGCCAATCCGTTGATTGTAGAAATCGGCTCGGGTCAGGGCGAGAACATTGTTGCGGCTGCTGCTGCAAACCCGAATACGAATTTTCTTGCGCTAGAAGTTTACGACCCAGGCGTAGCGCACACTATGCTTTTGGCTGGGAAGCAGGATTTGCATAATTTGCGAATTGCTCAAGTTAACGCTCCTGATTTTCTTGCAGCGTGCAAAAGCGGTGTTTTGGCAGAAGTTTGGACATTTTTCCCAGACCCTTGGCCTAAAATGCGTCATCACAAGCGACGAATTGTTCAGCCATCTTTGGCTAAGTCTGTGCATAATGCGCTTGTTGCGGGCGGAGTTTGGCGAATTGCTACAGATATTGAGGATTACGCGTTGCATGTTCACGAGGTTATGGATTCTTTGGCGTGCTTTGAAAACGCTGGCGATTTGCGCGTGAGCTTGCCTACTGAGCATGTTGGCAAGGGGAATGCACAAGATGCTGGCGATTTGCCTCACGCTGATTTTGTTGAGTCGCGTCGCTTTGATGGGCGTGTTTTGACGAATTTTGAGCGCAAGGGATTAGAAGCTGGTCGCGTGATTCACGATTTGACGTATGTTGTTAAAAAGTGAGTTGCGCATTTGATTGTGATGCAGTGCGTAATGCGTAGCGCGTGCTTGTGTTGTGTGCTTTGTTAGAATCGCGTTATCTTCCCTCAACACGCCGTAATTTGCAAGAACTGCGCATGAGTGTTAATATTATATGGTTTGGTTAAAAGCCCCCTTCGTCTAACGGTTAGGACACCAGACTTTCAATCTGACAACAAGAGTTCGACTCTCTTAGGGGGTACAAATTTTACGCCGCTAGTTTTAGCGGCGTTTTTGTTATCTACGATGTTTGCCGCTTACCCGAACTCT
The DNA here is from genome assembly GCA_946997215.1 of Gardnerella vaginalis. Lineage (GTDB taxonomy): Bacteria > Actinomycetota > Actinomycetes > Actinomycetales > Bifidobacteriaceae > Bifidobacterium > Bifidobacterium vaginale_I. Next base: position 27,749 of record CAMPUL010000005.1, on the reverse strand, counting down.
TGCGCTGTTCTTCTACTCGGGTTATGGGTTATAGGCCAAAAAGTGTGTAAAGCTAAGCTGATGAATCTTATGGTGTATAAGCCACAGCCCACACACCGTTAAAAACTCAACTAACCAACTGAGAAAATAACGGTCGCGTGTTACTACTGTGGCAGTACGTAATCTGCACAAGTAACATCGTTTGACGATTTATTGTTAAATATTCAGCTAATACAGCTTCGAATGTCATTGCGCATAAGAAATAACCCACATCTGTATATCACAAGCTCTACTGCCGTAAGAGTTATGAGCTGATTTTTACACACTTTTTGTCCTATAATCCACGATGTTTACATCTTGGTGGGTATAGGCCAAAGTTACGAACTCTTGCGCTGTTCTTCGATACGCTTCGTGCGTGATTTGTGCTATAAAAGTCTTATGGTCTTTATGTGCAAAACAAAACACGTTCTTATGCGTGCGATTCGTGCTGTTTTGTGCAAACGTAATTATGTTGTTTTGGCTTTTGCGTCCGCATTGGTGATTTTCTTATTCGCGTCTCTAAGTGCTTGCACGCCTCAGAGCCAAGCTGTTGGCGATAGCGGTCATTTGGACGACATTGTTCATGATGGCATTGATGTAGAAGACATAAAGTTGTTTGTAGTTGGATCTAGGCAGGCGGCTCTTGATTCTAAGCTTTTGCATATATGCGAGAAATCTGGTTTGCACGCATCATATACTTCGATTGCAGACGTCAAAAATACTAATTTTGCTTCACAAGAGGCAATTACAGACGCTTCAAATCAGCCTGTGTCTATTATTTTGATAAACAATATTAATGTTGATAGAGCAGATCGCGTTGACTCTAGCGTTAAAAGCAATGCTGGTGGTGCGCATGTTGATCTAAAAGCGCGCAAATCTTGGACTAATGCGCTTGAATATGCGCGCTCTGCTGGTATTCCTGTTGTGCTTGTTAATCCGCAAAATCCACCTAAGGATCGCACTTTGTATGCAGCGAAGCTTTATATTCTTAAGGATTTAGATGGCGAGAATCTGTTTGACGCAAATCTAATTAAGAGTTTCGGTAAAATTCAACATTCTAGTCTTCTAAAAATCGTTCAATCTGTGATTGACAATACGCCTCACAGTAGGGATGTGGTTATAAATGACAAAGATTAGCGCTAACGTTACGAGTTTGCAAAAAAGGCATGATTCGCAAAGCTCTGCAAACTCTACAGATTATACAGATTCTGTGAATATCTCTGATTTCCCTGATTTGCCAGATGTCAGCGAACAAGGTTTAACGCAAAGCGAAGTTTTTGATGCTGTAAATCGCGGATTTGTAAATGTTACAAATAATCGCACATCTAGGTCCGTTCTTTCTATTGTGCGCGCAAACGTGTTTACTCTTTTTAACGCAATCATTTTTGCAGCAATGGTTGTTGTTCTTGCCACTGGTTCTTGGAAAGATGCTGTTTTTGGCTTTGTGATTCTTATTAACACGGGTATTGGTGTTGTTACGGAGTTGCGCGCAAAGCGTACGCTCGACCGTCTTTCGATTCTTGTTGCTTCCAAATCGATTGTTCGACGCGAAGGCAAAAATGTTTATGTTGATCATAGCGGTATTGTGCTTGGTGATTTGTTGTGGGTTCGTTCTGGCGATCAGGTTCCTGCAGATGCAAATGTTGTTAAATCTTGGGGCTTAGAAATGGACGAGTCCATGCTTACGGGCGAGTCTGTGACTGTTCGTAAAGCTGCGGACGACTTTGTTTATTCTGGGTCTACTGCGGTTTCTGGCGTTGCTTTAATGCGCGTTACAGCTGTAGGAGATAACAGCTATGCGTCTAAGCTTGCTGCACAAGCAAAGGTCTATACAAAAACAATCTCCGATTTGAGTCGTGGAATTAACACGATTCTAAAGTGGATGACGATTGTTGTTGTTCCTCTTTGCGTTTTGCTTGTTTGGTCTCAAATCAATAAGGTTGGCGGATTTGCTGTAGCTTTACAGACGGGGCAGTGGAAGAGCGCTGTTGTTTCTGCTGTTGCTGGCGTTGTTGGCATGATTCCAGAAGGGCTTGTTCTTTTAACTTCGCTTAACTTTGCTGTTGCTGCAATGCGTCTTGCGCGTAAAAAAACGTTGGTTCAGGAGCTTGAATCTGTTGAAACTTTGGCTCGAGTGGATTGCCTTAATCTAGACAAAACTGGCACGATTACGGATGGTGGAATCGCGTTTGTTGGTGTTGACTTGATTGGTGATGGCTCAAATCGTTTGGTGAATCAAGCTTTGTTTGACTTATCTAACGAAGAAAATCCAAATGCTACAGGTTCTGCCATTATGGAAGGCCTTAAAAATCAAGGTGTTTCCGCTGATTCTAGTGTTAGCGCTCGCTTGCCATTTTCGTCTGCAAGAAAGTGGAGCGCAATACGCTACGCGCTAAAAGACGGTAGATTTGAAACGTGGTATATGGGTGCTCCAGAGGTTTTGGCAACTGCGATTTGTTCACGCGAATCTATCACTGTTTCTAGCGATTTGCACGGTTCTATTGCTCCAGCGGTTGCAGAAGGCGGAATCAGCGATTCTGCGGTTTCTGGCGATTCTCCTTTCGATAATTGCAATTTAACGGATTCGTTTAAGCAAATTTTGAATCGTGTAAACGAATACGCTCAACAGGGTAATCGTGTTCTTCTTCTAGCTGTTGCTTATAGTAATTTTGGCGATTCTAATGATGCAACGTTCTCCAGTTCTCCAGTAGTGTCCACAAGCGCTCGCCCTGTTGCTTTAGTTCGATGCTCAGAGAAAATACGTGCCGACGCTCGTCAAACTCTTGCTTGGTTTAGACAGCAAGGCGTTAGGTGTCGCGTTATTTCTGGCGATAATCCAACAACTGTTGCATCTGTTGCCGAAAAAGTTGGTCTAACTGGTGACTCAAAGCCTGTTTCAATGGACGCAAGACAGTTGCCTACAGATATAAATCAACTTGCCGAGGTTCTTGAAAACGTTGACGTTTTGGGTCGCGTTTTGCCTGATCAAAAGAAGGCGATTGTTCAAGCTTTGCACTCTAAAGGACATGTTGTAGCTATGACTGGCGATGGTGTAAACGATACACTTGCGCTCAAAGAGGCAGACTTAGGCGTTGCAATGGGTAATGCTGCTCCAGCTGCTAAGGCTGTTGCTCAAGTTGTTCTTGTTGACTCACGTTTCTCGCATCTTCCAGACGTTGTTGCTAGAGGTCGTCAAGTAATGGCAAACATGGAACGTGTTGCAGGACTGTTCCTTGTTAAAACAGTGTATTCTGCGCTGATTTCTGCAGGTGTGGTTTTGCTTGGTCTTAATTTCCCATATTTGCCTCGTCACATAACCTATATCGGTTCGTTAACCATTGGTATTCCAGCGTTTTTGCTTGCTTTGGCTCCTAATACAAGGCGCTATGTTCCTGGATTCTTGCATCGTGTTGTTCGTTTTGCTCTACCAAATGGTATAGCTGTTGCCGTGTCTGTTTTGGTTGTGTCCATTTTTGCTCCTTTAATGCTTGCGCGCGGTCTTGATTCTTCTAACGTTAACGCCTCTAGGCTTATTGTTGAATCCGTGCACGCTGTTGGTGTAACTCGCACTATTTGTGCTGTTACTGTTTTTGTGCTCGGTGTTGCAGTTTTGGCCACAGTTTCTAAGCCACTTATATCTTGGCGTGGAATTATGGTCTTATGTTTTGCGGCTGCTGGCGTTATTGGTGCATTTATACCGTTTGTTGCGCATTTCTTTGATTTGCATGTTCCTGTGAGTGGAAATGCAATGTTTGTTATGATTTGTGCTGTAATTTTTGCCTTTGTTATCTGGTTGGTTTTGCATCTTGTTAGTCACTTGATTGAAAACTGGATTGATAATGTAAACGATGGTAGTGTTTTGCACTCTTATGATAGTGATCGTTGACGTAGCGTGTCGTGCCTACTAATAATTGTGCTTACAATAGATATGTGTTCAGTATTTTAGAAATGTTCTCGGTTGGTGTAGGTCCTAGTTCTTCACACACTGTTGGTCCTATGCGCGCAGCGAATGCTTTTGTGACTTCTCTTCAAAAGAATGGAAAGCTTAAAGACGTTTCGCATGTGCGAGTCACTCTATATGGCTCCTTGTCTCTTACTGGATTGGGGCATGGTACGGATCGTGCATCGGTTGCTGGTCTTGAAGGTAACCTTCCAGATGATGTTGATACAGAACACATGATGACTATTCGCGAAGATTGTAAAAAAAGCGGAACTCTAACGCTTGCACATAGTCATACAATTAAATTTGACTACGATTCAGACGTGGTTTTTGAAAAGTGGCGGCGCATGGCTGCGCATCCTAATGGCATGCGGTTTGTTGCTTTGGACTCCTTTGGTAATACTGTTGACGAACAAGTTTGGTATTCGATTGGTGGCGGATTTATTCGCAAAGGCAATGCAAACGATAAGATGATTGGTTTGCATGACCGCGTTGATGAAAATGTGGAAGAAAGTGAAGATAGTCCTAAAGATTCTAATCCTAAAGATTCTGAATCTTCTAGTGATTCGCATGAAGACTCTTCTGTTCCATATCCTTTTACAACGTGCAAAGAACTTATCTCGATTTGCAAAAAAGAGCATAAGAGCATAAGTGACATTGTTTGGCAAAATGAACTTGCTTTGCATAACGGTAATTCCGAATATGTTCGTTCCTATTTGTTGCATGTTTGGGAAGTTATGGAAGAGTGTGTTGAACATGGATGTAACTCTAGGCAGCAGATTCTTCCAGGCGGACTTGAGGTTCATAGGCGTGCTCCGCGTATGTATGCTCGTCTTGCTGCGAATTCCGATATGCTTAAGCAAAATCGTAGGCGAGCTGATTGTGCTTTGGAAGCTTCTGACTCTGCCTGGGTAAATCTTTTTGCTCTTGCAGTGAGTGAAGAAAACGCTGGAGGCGGTCGTATTGTTACAGCTCCGACTAATGGATCCGCTGGTATTATTCCAGCCGTTTTGCAATACTATTGGCGTTTTGTAGATAGTTCTAGCGAGGAGGGAATAATAAAGTTCCTTCTTGCTTCTGGTGCTATTGGCTATTTGTTTAAGCGCAATGCCTCTATTTCTGGCGCAGAAGTTGGGTGCCAGGGAGAAGTTGGCTCTGCGTGTTCTATGGCTGCTGCAGGCTTGTGCGAAGTTCTTGGCGGAACTCCTCAGCAGGTTGAAAATGCTGCCGAAATTGGTATTGAGCATCATCTTGGTCTCACTTGTGATCCGGTTGGTGGCTTGGTTCAGATTCCTTGTATCGAGCGCAACGCTATGGCTGCCAACACTGCTATTAATGCTGTTAGAATGGCTCTTTTAGGTGATGGCTCTCATATTGTTAGCTTGGATAGTGCTATTAAAACTATGAAGGAAACTGGCCAAGACATGATGTCTAAATATCGCGAAACATCTAAGGGTGGCTTAGCTGTAAACGTAGTTGAGTGTTAGTTATAGTCTTTGCGGTTATAGTTATTTTTGTTACGTTTTCCTTAAGAATGTTTGCATATTTGCTTGCATTGTGTTGCTATACTGTTGTGCAAGTTACATACGTATTGGCATAGGTAGCGGTTGAGTGCTAATCTAAAACACGCTATAAAATTGCAAAACTGTTATAATATTCAAAGTTTTTAATGAATAGTTTGTAAATGTTAGTGGCTTTTTGCAAGCATTTACATATGTTTGTAAGGGATTATAAGAGGTTATAAAGGAGGCAAAATGGCACAGGATATGCCAGAAGTAGTTGCGGAATTTGGTGCTACGCCAACGGTGACGTTCCCAGCGCTTGAGCCGCCAGCAGGGCTTAAGGTTGTTGAATTGGTAGAAGGCAATGGGCCTTTGGTTCGTGCTGGAGATACTGTTACCGTTAATTACCACGGTGTTGTTTGGGGGGCAAGTGAGCCTTTTGACTCTAGTTTTGCTCGACATACACCTGCCAGCTTTGGTATTGGTGTTGGCCAGGTTATTCAGGGATGGGATCGTACTGTTCCAGGACATAATGTTGGTTCTCGCTTACTTGTTTCTATTCCGCCTGAGTATGGTTATGGTTCACGAGGTGTTCCGCAGGCTGGAATTGGTGGTTCGGACACACTCGTTTTTGTGATTGATATTATTTCTACTCGCTAAACGCGAGTGGTTATTTTGTTACTTTTACTCTTTGTTCTTTGTTAAGGAGATTGCAAAATGGCTGAAGAAAAAATAATTCTGTTGACTAAAGAAGCCTACGATAAGCTTAAGGAAGAATTAGCTCATCGCGAAGGTGAATATCGTGATGAAATCACCGAGCGTATTGCTGCTGCTCGCGCCGAAGGCGATTTGTCTGAAAACGGTGGCTATCAGGCTGCTCGCGAAGAGCAGGGCAAGAACGAGGGTCGTATTAACGAGCTTATTGTTAAGCTACGCAACGCAAAGATTCTTGAGGCTCCAAAGGAAGGCCTTGTTGGCAATGGCTCTGTTGTTACTCTAGATCTTGCTGGTCGAGAGATGACTTATGTTCTTGGCTCTCGTGATATTGCTGTCGCTACTGATTACGATGTTATTAGTCCAGAATCTCCGATTGGTGCTGCAATTATCGGTGCTAAAGCGGGTGATACTGTTAGCTACTCTGCTCCAAATGGTCGCCAAATTTCTGTAACCATTAAGGACTCTCATCCACTCGCTTAGAACAATGAATTTGTTTTAATAAGCGAGCACATACTTGTTATCCATCTATTTTCTCTAATCGCTGTGATTTAGAATCTATATGATTTATAGATCACAGCGATTTTATTTATATGCTTATTTGTGTCCGTTTAACAGTATCGCTCTTTAGTTGTTTTAATCTCTTAAATCTTTTAAATCTCTTAAATCATTAAATTTTTCTTAAAATGGTAACAACTTTGCCCATTATCTTTGCGTGAGACCCATCTATAGGTGAATACGCTGGATTGTGAGGCATAAGCCAAACGTGACCATTTTCTTTTCTAAACGTCTTTACAGTTGCTTCGTTATCTAGCAGCGCAGCAACAATATCTCCATTTGTTGCTTCGTTCTGTTCTCGCACAACAACATAATCTCCGTCGCAAATTGCTGCGTCAATCATTGAATCTCCATGCACTTCTAGCATGAACAGATTTCCGCTTCCAGTAAGTCTTTCTGGTAAACGCATAACATCTTCAACATGTTGTTCAGCTGTTATAGGTACTCCTGCAGCGATTCTTCCAACAAGAGGAACATCGTGAGAGTTTATCAAAGACTCACTGTTATATAAGCTCACATCGATAGCTGATTGTTTTTCAAGCAATGCATGAGCTTTTTCTTTATTCTTTTGTATAAAATCTCCAATAACTTCAATTGCTCTACCTTTATTTGCGCTTATTCGTATTAATCCTTTCATCTCGAGTGCTCGTAATTGATGTTTTACGGAAGAAGGACTTCTTAAGCCTACAGCTTCGCCTATTTCTCTAAAAGATGGAGGGAATCCATGTTCTTCGAGGCATTGCTGTATAGCATCCATGATTTTTCTTTGGCGATCTGTTAGTGGCTCAGCGTTGTGCGCCGCAGAATCACTAAGCTCGTTTTGGGTGGTATTCATGGTGTCTCCTTTCGTTGTTTTACATTCTAATACACTTTTCTAAAAAAATCAAACATATGTTCGACACGCCGTTGCATCTTTAGAACAAATGTGTCAAGATTAATACACTTGTTCGATAGAACAAATGTTCATGTCAATTAAAACGTAAGAAAGGATAGTTATGTATAAGAAGTTGAACTCTTTTGATGGCGTTAATTATTCAACACCAAATCGTGCTGTTTTGACTAATAAGAGTTACAAAAAACGCAAAAATAAATTATTTATGCGTTTTATAGTTTTTTCTGCGTTAGTTTGCTTTGCTTGGATTATTTTTATGCCAAAGCCAGCTGTTTCAGCCGTATCAAAATCCTTTATAACGTATACAGTTCGCCCTGGAGATACATTGTGGAGTTATGCAAAATCCATAACAGATAAAAATGGCAATATTTCTGATTCTGTTGATTACCTTATGCAATTAAATAATCTTGAGTCTCCAGATTTAGAAGTAGGGCAGTCTATACGAGTACCTTTTATTGACAACTAATTTTATTATTACAAATATTATTAGAATGGAGTATTCATGAGTCCAAATTATGAATATAATTCGTCAGATTCATATGATTTGTTTACACTATATTATTGTGATGATTTTGCATGTTGTAGTTGTCATGATTTAAGCGTTAAACCAATTGTTGAACCACTTGTTGTTATGGATGTATCTATATATCCATCTATTCGAGTGTTTTGTAATAAATTTTATAAAATATACGAGGAAAAATATGAAAAAATCGATTTATTTATATAAAATATTGAAATATATATAACATATTCAATTAATTTTTAGTATGCTGTATATATGCATTGTCCTTTTTGTAAGAATCCTGATACTAAGGTTATTGACACTAGAATTAGCGAGGACGGATATTCAATCCGTCGTAGGCGTGAGTGTCAGATGTGTGGCAATCGTTTTACAACGGTAGAAACTACGCAATTGCTTGTTATGAAGCGTTCTGGTTCTGTGGAACCTTTCGATAGAGCAAAAGTGGTTGCTGGTGTTGGAAAAGCTTGCCAGGGTAGACCAATAGATTCTGAGGAGTTAAAGGCTCTTGGAATGGAAGTGGAAGCTGATTTACGCGCTCGTGGATTAGCTCAAATCACATCCGAAGATGTTGGAAAAGCAATATTAAAGCCGTTGCGCGAATTAGACGAGGTGGCGTATCTTCGTTTTGCTAGCGTATATCAGAATTTTACTGGTTTGAAAGATTTTGAGCGTGCAATAGAAGATCTTAAGAAAAGTAAGTAATTGTGCAACGTTTTACAACGTTTTACATTGAGTGAACGCTTTGTGAATATTGCTAAATAAGTATAAGTTTGAGTATTTGAGTTTGTGTAAATGTTGATTTGCCATTTGTTAGCGAATCGTTGAGTCTTAGAATAAATGTGGTTATAGTGTGAGGGATAACCTGATTTGTTTGACCCAATTAAAGGGTCAAACAAATAACAAGGTTGTTAATAGTTGGGTTTACTCAGTACTGTTACTTTGTGATTATTACTTTGAAAAATTAGCGTCGTCTTGTGTGCGCAAGACAACAAGGCGCTGTGTTGGCCTTGTCATTGCAACGTATAGATTTGCCGCTGCGCTAAGTCTGGATGCTGCTTCTTGTTCTATAGCAGAAGGTTGCATTAGGATTATCGCATCGTATTCCAATCCCTTAACATCTTCCGCACTGCAAACGCTAATTTGGCTATCGTCAAAGTTTTGCTGAATTATGCGTGCATATTCCTTAGGTGGAAGATTCTTGCTAAGAGTATTTTTAACGATTTTGTTTGCATGCTCTATTAGTTCTTGAGGAACAATAATTGCTACGCGCCCACTTCCGTCTTCGGAAACAAATTCGTTAAATAGATCAATGCAATATTTAGCAAGCATATTATTAAGCTCATTTTGATTCTGAACCGTATGCGTAACAAGCGAATCGGGAACGGATCTAACTGCATTAACTGTTGATATATATAAGCCAGAATTATCTGCCACTTTTCCTGCAGCCTCAGAAACTTCTCTAGGATTACGGTAGTTAATTGTTAGCTCATAAAGATCCCAGTTGTCATTTCCAAACAATGAGCTCATGTTTTTTTGCCAACTATGTGTACCACCCAAAGAGGAGGTTTGTGCAACATCTCCAACAATGGTAAATGAGCGCGAAGGGCATCTGCGTATTAGCATTCGCCAATCCATTGCAGTAAGCTCTTGTGCTTCATCTACAACAACATGACCATAAGTCCATTCTCTATCAGACGCTGCAAGATTTGCAACCATACTTGCATCGTTACCTTGAATATTCTCAATAAGCATATCTGCGGTAACAATGCCATTTCCTATGCCATTTTGTGCAAGAGTATCGGAAGCATATTGCTGTTCTTCAAGTTTTTTACGAGCGAGAGCAGCGTTTTGTGCTTCGATCTTTGGATCTGGGCCTAAAAGCTCTATAGCTTCGTCAAGAAGTGGGATGTCGGACTGAGTTAAAGGACTTCCTTTTGGTCTAATTAATGCACGAATATCATTTTCACTTAACCAAGGAGCATATATGCGAAGCTGTTCAGGTTTAGAAAAGAGTTGGTCTATAAGCCAATTGGCATTCATAGGTAGCCAAGCAAGATTTAATGTAATCTTGAGCTTATTTTCCATTCTAAGTTGCGAAGTAATATCGGATATTTCTGCTTGAGAAGGAACATAATCAAGTTGTTCTAGATACCTGTTTCTAAGCGAACTTATAACTGACTTTACAAAGGTTTTACGAGCCTGGTTATGAGGCTGGTGCGTGCGCTGAGCGTCTAATTGTGCAAGCTCTATATCTTCCTTTTTTAATTGCACAGCAAAACCATTTATGCGTAGTGTTGGCAAATCTTTAGGAACGCGTATTCTTGCGCAAATAGCGTTTTGAATAACGTTTTTCATGCGGTACATTCCCTTCAGTTTTGCTGCATGAGGAGTGTCTTGCACTGTTGCATGAATATTTGGGATTAGATCCGCTATAGTTCTGCTAACAACACCAGTTTCACCCAAAGATGGCAAAACTTGATCTATGTATCTTAAGAATGCAGAGCTTGGTCCTACAATCAAAACGCCTGATCTTTCAAGCTTTCTACGGTGTGTATAGAGCAAGTACGCTGCTCTGTGCAAAGCTACTGCAGTTTTGCCTGTGCCAGGTCCGCCTTGAACAACAATTGTACGGTCTAAAGGAGCGCGAATAATGCGGTCTTGTTCTGCCTGAATAGTTGCAACAATATCCGTCATTTTTCCAGTTCTACGAGAACCTAGAGAAGCAAGCAATGCGCCTTCGCCAGTAAGTGTTCCTTGCTTAGACGCTTTGTTTACCTCGTCTGAATGAATATCTAGAATCTCGTCTTCAACTCCTACAACTTCTCGGAATTTAAGAGTTATGTGCCTACGCATAACAATGTTTCCATGATTTGAAGGAGTTGCTTCGTAGAATGGTCTGGCTGCTTCTGCTCTCCAATCAGTTAAGATTGGGTCGTGATTTTCGCTTAGTAAACCGATTCTTCCAATGTAACGTCTTATGCCTTCTTGGTCGTCTAGTCTGCCAAACACAAGTCTATCTTCTACAGCTCTAAGTTGCGTTAAACGATCTTCGTACATTGTTGCAAAAGAATCTCGTTCTGTTCGCTGAGTTGGTGAGCCATGCGAGCCTGCAGCGCGTACAGAATCAAGCCTTGTGCGGATTGTTGAACGCAAGTTATCTAATCGACTGTAAGCGCAATCAACCGCTTGTTGTTCTTCGCTGAGTTGTGAGGAGTACGTAGACATTTGTGTCCGTTCTTCTTAAAAGTTGGGCTAAAACTAGGCGTTTAAGTATACCTCGAGGCTAATACACGTTGCATGTTTCCAATCTGAGTTAAAAAAAATATTATTTTTTTACAAAAAAGTGGGGATTTTTGGTGAGAAATGGGGTAAAATGGTGAATGATGTGCAAGTGGCATATTGCATGTTGAAAAGGAGGTGGATTTATGGCTAGTAATAATGCTGGCGCAAATGCGCAAGATAAAGCCAATTCCTCCTTTAAGCATGCTCAAAATCCATCTGGTTATGATTCTCAAAATACGGCTCAAGCTAATGCTCAAGATGCGCATATGCCAATGCAAAATTCTCAAGCGTACGCTCAGCCTTATTATGTGATGCCGCAAATGCCGCAAATGTATCAAGCGCAGCAAATGCCTCAAATGCCTGTTATGCAGCCTGTTATGCAACCTCAACCTACGTCTTCGGCTTTTACATCCACTCCTTTGCCTCAAGATGCGGTTTTTGGTGCTAATAATTTGCAAAGTCAGGCTAATAATCACGTAAAGAATCCGATACTTCTTGGAACTTATTCTCCAAAAATAGATGCAAAGGGTCGTGTTGCTTTACCTGCAAAATTCAGATCCCAGTTGGGTGATGGTTTTGTTATGGCTCGCGGACAAGAGCGATGCGTTTATGTTCTTCCAATGCAAGAGTTTGAGCGTATTACAACTCAGATTCAGCTCACATCTATGAGTAATAAGTCTGCAAGAGACTACCTTAGAGTCTTTCTTTCTGGTGCCGTTGATCAGGAGCCAGATAAGCAAGGTCGTATAGTAGTGCCTCCAATGCTAAGGGATTATGCAAATCTTGGAGATGAGATTGTTGTAATTGGTGTTGGAACTCGCGCAGAAATATGGAACAAATCTGCTTGGAACAATTATCTTGCAGATAAAGAGCAAGATTATGCAGATATTGCAAATGATGTTCTTCCGGCGGTGGCACAATGAAAGATTTATCTACAATTCATGCGCCAGTTCTGTTGGAAGACTGTGTAAATCTTGTTTCTCCAGCATTAGACAACAAAGATTCTATTGTTGTTGATTGCACTCTTGGGCTTGCGGGTCATGCAACAGCTTTTCTTAAAGCTGCTCCACTTGCAACTCTTATTGGAATAGATAGAGATAGTGAAGCTCTTGGCTTGGCGACAAAAAGAATGCGCGACGAAGGCTTAGAGAATCGTTTTATTCCAGTGCATGCTGCATTTGATGAAGTTGACAAAGTTCTTGAAGATTTAGAAATCGATAAGATTGACGCAGCGTTTATGGACTTGGGTCTTTCTAGTTTGCAAATAGACGAGGAAGATAGAGGATTTTCTTATTCTCATAACACAGCCTTAGATATGCGTATGGATACAACTCAAAGTGTTACTGCTGAAACCATTCTTGCTACTTATAGTGCATCCAGTCTTGCTCAAATATTCCGTGAGTATGGTCAAGAACGTTTTTCTGGGCCAATCGCAAGAAAAATAGTGCAAGTTAGACAAGAGAATCCAATAAAAACGTCTGGTCAACTTGTTGATTTAGTGGATCATGTTATTCCGCGTGCTCATCGTGCTCCAGGAAATCCAGCTAAACGAGTTTTTCAAGCTCTTAGAATCGAAGTTAATGGAGAGCTAGATAAGCTTTCTAGGACTCTGCCAAAGCTTGCTTTGCGCTTAAATAACGGCGGCAGAATTGTTGTTGAGTCTTATCATTCTTTGGAAGATATTACAGTTAAGCGTTTTATGAATAAAGGCTTAGAAGTAGATGTTCCAGCAAATATGCCAATTATTCCGCAAAGTGCAAAACCTTTCTTTAAGTCTTTAACTCGCGGAGCTATTAAAGCATCTAAAGAAGAAATTGCAAATAATACAAGGTCTTCTTCTGTTCGCTTACGCGCAGTGGAGCTTATTAGAGATATTCCAGATAGGTGGATTAAAGACTTTACAGCTATTGCTCAAGGAGAAGATTCATCTTCGCATCGTTCTTCTGCTAAATCGAATGGTGTAAATAACAGCAAAGGAGGCAGGTTCTAATGGATAAGCCAAGTAAAAACCGTGCTTCTAGGATTGCTGCGTCTTATGCCAGTTCATCTGCTCCTGCTGGGCGAGTAAACGAGAAAGCAGCTGGTAATAATTCAAGGCAAAATCGCGTTTTAAAGTCGATTCCATTAGTGTTTAGTGCCTCTGACCGTAGGTCTTACACAGTAATGAATCACTTACATAGAGTTATAGAGTGGAGTAACACTCGTAAAGCTCCTCTTTTCAACTTGATTATTGTTGTTATTTTCCTTTTTGTTACTCCTACTACGTCTTTGTTATTGCGCACAAAAATGGCGGAGATATCTTTTGAACAAGCTGCCACTCAATCAAGTATCTCTAGGCTTCGTCAAGATGTGGAAGCTGCGCAAACAAAGTTAGATGCGCTAGAAGCGGATCTTCCAGCAAAAGCACAAGATATGGGAATGATTCCACAACAGGGAGCAATAACAGTTGATTTAAGTGCTTATGCAAACAAAAAGAAGGCAGAACAAGCTGCTATTGAAGCTCAAAAAGCACAGCAAGAGCAAGCAAAGCAAAAACTTAAACAACAACAAACTAAAACAGACAAAACTAAACAACAGCCAGAACAAAAAAATAAGGAGAAACATTGATGAACCGCCTAATCAAGCAACGTTTCGCCAAATACTCAGGCAAAATGAAAACAGTATTGTATTATGCCAAACTTGCTGGTAAAAAGTTGCGCTCTATTACAAGCAGAGTGAGCAAAATCAGCAAGAGCAGATTCAATACGAGTAAGTTGTACAGATCATACGGCAGTAATGCCGCGCGTTCTGGTTCTGGTTATGCTTCTTCTGGAGCTAATGCACGTTATGGCGCTCAAACTAGCGTTATACGAAACACGGTTTTTGCAAAAAAGTGTATTGCTGTTGCAATGATATTCGCGTTTATTGCGTCTATAGCAATAGTAAAGCTTAGCTTTATACAGTTAATCAATGCACGTTCTACTGCTCAGGCGGCGCAGGCAGAACGTAGCAGAACTCGTCCAATACTCGCTCGTAGAGGTCGTATTTTAGACGCAAACGGTACCGTTTTAGCTCAAAGCGTTGAAAGATACAACATAATCGCAGACCCTATGAACGCTCAGTCTTTTAAGCCAACTCCTTGCACAAAGCAAACTGCTGGGAATTGTCATGCAATTAATGGCAAAGATGTTGAAGGAACTGGCGCTGTTGCTGTGGCGCGTCTTTTGGCTCCTATTTTGCATATGAGTTCTGTTGAAATAGGCGGCAAGATTGCAGGCGTAGGACGTTACGCTGTTATTAAAAGAAATGTTAAGCCTTCTGTTAAGCGCGCAATAGACAAGCTTAATCTTTCTGGTTGTGTTTATGCAGAAAACAGTAGCGAACGCGTATACTCGAGTGGCCCTATTCTTGGTGCTTTAATCGGTTCCGTTAAAGACTCTGAAGAAAGCGCTCGCAAGGAAGCAAAGGGCAGAAGAGGAGAAATTGGCGAATCTGGACTAGAGCTTTCTCAAGATAAGGTTCTAACTGGTAAAGATGGTTATCAAAAATATCAGGGAAATAACGTTGGAAATGAGAAAATTCCTGGAACGGTAAGCGAATATAAAGATGCTGTAAACGGTAACGACATAAAGCTAACTATTGATAGCGATGTAGATTGGTACGTTAAGAAGGTTCTTCTAGATGGCATTAACAGGTATAAAGCTGGATGGGGCGTTGCTGTTGTTCAAGATATTCGCACTGGAGAAATCGTTGCTCTAGAAGATAGCGATAGTATTAAAGCTGGTTCTGCCGAAGCTAGAGCATCTGTTTCTAAAGCTGTTAGCCAAGTGTTTGAGCCAGGCTCCATTGGTAAAGTTTTCTCAGTTGCAGGCATGCTTCAGACGGGCGCGCGCTCGTTATCAGATAAGTTTGCTGTTCCAGGAAGCATTGATAAGCAAGGTCAGCTTTTCCACGACGCTCATAATCATGGTGTTATGAGACTCACTTTGGCAGGCATTTTGAAGGAATCTTCTAACGTTGGATTGATTATGGCTGGCGAAAAATATCCAAATAACAAGCGTTATGAGTTTTTGTCTAAGTTTGGAATTGGACAATATACTGGATTAGGCTTGCAAGGAGAATCTCAAGGTTTGTTCCCGAGTGTGCAAGCGTGGGATGGTCGTAAGCAAAACACTGTTTTGTTCGGTCAGGGTTATGCAACAAACGCTTTGCAAATCACTAATGCTATATCAACAATCGCAAATAAAGGCGTAAGACTTAAGCAATCGATTATCAAGTCTGTAATTGATCCTCAAGGTAGAGTTACTGAGCGCAAAAGGCCAGAAGGCACTAGGGTGTTGGATGAGCACGTTGCTGATCAAATGTTAAACGCTATGGAGTCCACTGCAGAATATTACGGTAGATACATATCTGTTAATGGATATCGAATTGCTGCAAAGAGTGGTACTGCAGAAGTTGCTGGATTTGGCGGAGCGCTTAGCTCTACAGTTGCAGATTGCGCAGCAATATTGCCTGTAGATAATCCACGTTTTGCAATAACTGTAGCATTAAGCAATCCAGAAGGTACATTCGGTGTTTATACTGCGGCGCCTATTATAAAAACAATAGGCGAGTTCCTAATGCAAAAGTACAACGTTCCAGTATCGACGCCTCGCACCAATCCTATTGCTGTACAATGGTAATAGATAGCGAGCGAGGGCGAGTGCGAGTATGAATGCTGTTGATGAATTTTCTAGAACAAGAGTAACTCTTGGTTTTGCTGCACAACAATACGGTTTTGAAGTAATACCATCTTTTGCTTCTGGAATAACAATTACGTCTTTAGCGTGTGATGTTAGGAATGTTAAGCCTGGGTGTCTTTTTATTCCTGCAAATCGCGTAGATAAAAGACAATTGGAAGCTGCTAGAGATGCTGGAGCATACGCAGCAATGGTTACTCCAGAGTTTAGATCCGAAGCGATGAGCGTTGGTATTCCACTTTTAGTTTCTTCCAACAATCCAGTAACTTTGGGTAAACTTGCTTGCGATGTTAATAATGACCCATCTTCTTTTATAGCGACTTTTGCGGTTGCTGGCGATGATGATGACGAAGTCTATGCAAACGTTATACGATTAGCTGATTTTCTTCATATGCTTGGCAATCCAATTGGTGTTATAAGCGCTGCGGGGTCTAATTCTCTTCAGCGAGAACTGGATTTAGAATATCCGCTTGGAATAGTGGATATTCAGCACAATTTGTCGGTATGTGTAGAAGATGGTGCTGCAGCTGTTGTTATAGCGCTAAATTCTGCAACTCTTAAAAAAGACGCTTTGCAATCTGTAAACATTGATGTTCTTGGAGTTGAAAGCAATAATGCGCTCGCAATGGCAGGAAGTCTTGATTTGTATAAGTCAGATTCCAGTTCGCAAGCTATTGAACGCAGTGGTGGCGATTTGGTATATGATTCAAGCTTGGCAAATTCAAAAGATAAGTCGCAAGCAAGCGGCACATTAGAAGCCAAATCTAAAGTGGATGCTAATTCAGAAGATTCGCAAAATTCGCAAGATTCGCATGAGTCTAAGTCTAAAGAATCATCGGAATCACTTATATATAGTAATAAAAAAGATGATTCTAAGATTGATTACAAGAACGATTCCAAGATTGACGAATCAAGCATAAAATCTGCGCGCCCTGTAATGAGTTTTTATAATTTGCAACAAAGGTATGGATTTATAAGTCACGAAAGATCTTATTGTGTAATGCGTTCTAGGGAATCCGATGAGTTAGCTGCATTAGCAGATCAAATTGGCGGCAAAAGTGTTAGTAAACATCTTTCTCTTTCAATCGCAATGGTTCTTGCTGCTGGTGTTAGAAGAGGAACAATTAAGAGCGCGTTGCGAGTATCTCACGAACTAAAATAGAAACCAATATTTAAGAGCAGAAAATGTTTTCAATAGAGCAAAATAGCAAGCAAAATAGCAAGCAAAATAAAATTACAGACACTGTTTTTACGCAAGATAGCACTCGTATGATGCCTATGAGCATTAAAGAGGTAGCAGATGCTGTTAACGCAAGCGAGCTTTTATGTGGCTCGTCGGCGTCTTGCGATTCGGCGTCTTGCGATTCTGTAAAAGGCACCGATATTGTTAATTTCGCTACAAGTGATTCGCGTAACGTTGCTTGCGGAGCGGTATTTATTGCTATAAAGGGCGAGCGAGTAGACGGACACGATTTTGTTCAAAAAGCAGCTCAAGTTGGAGCCAAAGCTGCGATTGTGGAACATGCTGTTTTGCTAGATGAAAGTGTGCAAAACAAGATTGCTCAAATCGTTGTTAAAAATTCGGTTGAAGCGCTTGGACTTTTAGCAAAACATAATTTAGTTCGCCGCCGCGCGCTAAATACGCCGTTTAGCATTATTGGCATAACTGGTTCCGTTGGAAAAACTACCACAAAAGATATGCTTAATGCTTTGCTTTCAACGCTTGGCAATACAGTTGCGCCTGTTGGGTCTTTTAATAACGAGATTGGATTGCCATTAACGTCTTTGCGTGTAAACGAGAATACGCGATTCCTTATTGCGGAGATGGGTGCAAATCATGTTGGAGAAATCGCAATGCTCACAACTATTGCGCCTCCTGATTTATCGGTTGTGCTAAAAGTCGGTGTTGCTCATTTGGGCGAATTCGGATCTGTAGAAAAAATTGCGCAAGCTAAGAGTGAGATTGTTAGGGGACTTTTGCCTCATGGTGTTGCAATTTTGAATGCAGATGATTTTCGCGTTGCGTCTATGAGCAAGCTGGCTGATCAAGATAAAGTTCGCTGGTTTGGCTTAAATGTTGATAATAATGGCAATTTTGATGCGTCGAATAATGGCAATTATCAATTGCGCGCGCAAGATATTTCTTTAGACGAAAGTGGTTGTGCAAAATTTACGATTATCGAAAGCGAAAAAATCGCGACTAGTGAAAATAGTGCGACTGGTGTAAACATCGCGACTAGTGAAAATAGTGCAACACTACATCTTGCGCTTCCTGGCGCGCACAATGTTATGAATGCTCTTGCTGCATCAAATGTTGCACGATATTTTGGAATGAGTCTTAAAAACATTGCTCTAGTTTTGAATAAAGTTTCGCATATTAGCCCGCATCGTATGCAAATTTCTGTTATTTGCAGAGATGATAAAAAGTTTACACTTATTGACGATTCATTTAATGCAAATCCAGACTCTATGAAAGCAGGAATTGACGGATTATGCTCTTATGAGTCAAATGATTCTTCTAATTCCGCTAACTCTTCTGACTCCGACGATTCTGCAGATTCTGCAGATTCTGCCAAATCTTCATCCACTAAACTTTTTAGAATCGCTGTTTTAGGCTCAATGCTGGAACTTGGAAAAGACGAATATAACATGCATGAGTCTATAGGAAAATATGTTGCACAAAAGAATATTGACGCAATAATTTCCGTTGGATCTTCCACGAGTGAAAAATTAGATGAATTAGCTTCTTGCATAGCTAAAGGTGCTAGAGATAATTGGCAAAATAACAGAAATAACATTGCAAATAAGTATCAAAATAACAATGTTGATGCTAAAAACAACGTGTACTTTGTGCATGATTGTATTGAGGCGAATAATATTGTTTGGAGTCTTGTGGGTGAGCATTCTAGTACTGTTGTGTTGTTAAAGGGGTCTCATGCTTCGGGGCTGAGTGTTTTGGCTGAAAGCTGGGCTAAACTTAGTAAGAGTCTTAACGCTAGCCTTAACAAACATACGGAGGTTAACCTGTGATTGCGCTTATTGTGGGAATAGTGGTTTCGCTAATAGTCACTATTGTTGGCACGCCGCTTTTAATCCGCTTAGTACACCGATTAAATTACGGACAATACATTCGCCAAGACGGTCCGCAATCACATTTAGTTAAGCGTGGCACTCCTACAATGGGCGGTATTGTTATTAATCTTGCTGTTGTAGTTGGCTGGGCTGCATCTGCTTTGTACAGGTATTTTTCTGTTGGCAGAACGCCTTCTTGGTCTGCAGTTCTTGTTCTTTTTGCAATGCTTTCAATGGGCTTTTTAGGTTTTATTGATGATTTTGCAAAGGTTAGAAAAAAGCAAAATCTTGGCCTTTCTGTGCGTGCAAAGTTATTCGGTCAGATTATTTTTGCAAGCATTTATGCGCTTTTAGCTCTTATGCTGCCAACTCAGTCGGGCATTGCAAGCGCACAGCCTGGCATGAGTTTTATAGAAAAGCCATTCTTTGATTTTTCTATGTTTGGCAAAGCAATAGGAATTGTAATTTTTATTATTTGGGTAAACTTTTTAATGGCTGCATGGTCTAATGCAGTAAATCTTACAGATGGATTAGATGGTCTTGCTGCTGGATCTTCTATGATTGCCTTTGCAGGATATGCACTTATCGCTTTTTGGGAAAGCTACCATGTTAAAGGCGGCGGTCACTTTGGATTCTCTTATGCTGTATCGGATCCGCTTGATTTAACAATTATTTCTGTTTGTGCTGCCGTTGCTTGCTTTGGATTCTTGTGGTACAACTCAAATCCTGCTCAAGTGTTTATGGGAGACACTGGCTCTTTGGCTTTAGGTGGCCTTTTTGCTGCGCTTTCCATTGCTACTCACACAGAGTTTTTGGCTGTTATTTTAGGCGGACTGTTCGTTGTAGAAACTTGCAGTGATGTGATTCAGGTTGGCTGTTTTAAGTTAACGCATAAGCGCGTGTTCAAAATGGCGCCAATTCATCATCATTTTGAGCTTGTTGGATGGGCAGAAGGCAAAGTTGTTGTTCGTTTTTGGATGATTGAGCTTATGTTTGTCTTGTCTGCATTGATGACGTTCTATGCGGATTGGGCAGGCCGTTCTGGATTGTTGATTTAGGGTGATTATATGAGCAATGTTGCAAATGATTTGTGCAAGGAGTTCTCTTTGCACAATGAGTTCCCGTTCCATAACGTTCTTGTAGCAGGATTAGGTGTTTCTGGCATAGGAGCCATGGAAGTGCTTAAGTCTGTTGGTGCTAATGCGATTAGCGCAGACGAGCGTAAGGAAGAAGCGCAAATCCACGATTTTTCTAAAATCGATTGGAACACGATTGATGCTGTTGTAACATCGCCAGTTTTTAACCCTAGAACTCCTTTTATTCTGGAGGCTCAAAAGCGCAATATTCCAGTCATCAGCGAAGTGGAGCTTGCGTGGCTTGTGCGCGTAAAGTCGCTTAAAACAAGTCTTCCAGCTGCATGGATTGGAATTACTGGAACAAATGGAAAAACATCTACAACAGAGATGACTTCCGATATGCTTACAGCTTGCGGTCTAGATGCTCCTGCAGTTGGAAACATTGGCAAGTCTGTTTCTTACGCTGCGTTAGAAAAAGAACACGACGCGTTATGTGTTGAATTAAGCTCCTTCCAACTTCATTTTACTAATTCCTTAGAGTTGGATTGCGCTGCGATTACTAATATTGCGGCTGACCATTTGGATTGGCACGGTGGCATTGAAGCTTATGCAAAAGATAAGTCGAAAGTTTTTAATGGCGTTAAAAAAGCGCTTGTGTATAATGCTCAAGATTCACGAGTTAGCGAATTAGCAAAAGTTGCACAAGTCAAAGATGGTTGTAAAAAAATTGGTTTTACACTTTGCGCGCCAAAATGCGGAGAAATAGGCGTTGAAAATGGTTGGATTGTAGACAAAAGTGGCGTTTCTGGCGCAAAAGTTGGTGATCCAGTCAAAATAGTAGCGCTAAAAGAACTAAAACACTTATGCGAGCCAGATGGAAGCGTGTATCCTCACCTTCTTGCAGACGCACTAACTGCACTAGCTTTAACTCTTGGCTTAAAACAAGACGTTGAAAATGCAGTTAAAGCATTGTGCAACTTTGCTCCAGGAGGGCATAGGATCCAAACTGTTGCAACGTTAAATGCTAAAGATAATCTTCCAGAACACTCGATTCGTTTTGTGGACGATTCAAAAGCTACGAACGCTCACGCTGCTGCTGCATCTATTTCTAGTTTTGGCAAAAAATCCGTAATTTTGATTGCTGGAGGCCTTGCAAAAGGTGGCCATTTTGAAGATTTAGTTAATCAAAATCGTAGTATTATTAAGGCTGTTGTTGTTATTGGACTAGATCAAAAGCCGATTGTAGAAGCGCTTAATTCTAAAGGCCAGGGTATTCCTGTAACAATAGTTTCTGCGAATGGCGAAAGTTGCGAATCTTTTGATTCTGTAGATGATCGCGTTCTTAAAGAGGTTGAAAAGTCGCCAGTTCTTAGCGCGGATTCTACTTTGGGCCAAAAAGTTATTTCTACAGCTGTTCAAGCTGCTGGAAGGTACGCGCAGCCTGGAGATGTTGTTCTTCTGGCACCAGCATGCGCTTCTATGGATCAATTTGTTTCTTACGCAGATCGTGGCAATCGTTTTGCTAAAGAATCTGAGCGATGGGTTAAGAGCCATGAATGAGAACAATAAAAAAGCCAGCTCATCAAGTTCTAGAAGCCCTAAAAAGCTTAAAAAACGCGGTTTTGGCATTTTTGGCAGTAAAGTGGAGTCTTCAAATAATGCTTTTGGCGTTAAAGAAACATTTAGTGATAATACAAAGGCTTTTAAGCAATACGTTGGTATTCGCAGTATTTTTAACCCATTGTGGTGTCTTTTTGGACTAAGAATATCTGTTGTAATATTAACCGTTTTTGGCTTATTTATGGTGTTTTCAAGCTCTTCGGTAACAATGATTACTTATGGAGCTGGCCCTTGGGGTTCTGGAATGAGCCAGCTGATTTATTGCGTTATTGGCCTGATTGGATATTTGGTTTTCTCACATCTTCCTGTTGATTTTTATAAAAGCAGGATTATTACCATTTACGCAATATCGGTTTTTATGCAATTTTTGACTTTTGTTCCAGGCATTAGGCACGAGGTTAATGGTAATGCTAGCTGGATTAAAATAGGCCCGCTTACAATGCAACCAGCAGAAATCACCAAACTTGCTATATGCATTTGGCTACCAATGGCACTTATTCTTGCAAAAAAGGCTTATAAGCGTGTTGCTATGCGCGCATATATTCCAACAGTTGTAGCTTTGGGTGTTTCGGTTCTTTTAGTTGTTGCAGGCAAGGATCTTGGTACCGCTCTTATTATTTTGCTTATTGCTGTTGTGGCGTTTTATGTTGGAGGATTCCCTACAAAATGGCTTGTTGTGGCCCTTATAACGGCTTGTGCAGCAGTTTTATTGCTTGTTGTGACTAGCCAAAATCGTATGCGTCGTATTCTTGCTACGATTCATGGATGCGATGCAAAGTCGATTAGAGGCGTTTGTTTTCAGTCGATTCATGCGCAATACGCAATGGCGTCTGGTGGAATAATGGGAGTTGGCATAGGTAATTCTAGAGAAAAGTGGAATTATTTGCCGTATGCTCACAACGATTTTATTTTTGCAATCATTGGCGAAGAGATGGGCTTTATTGTTGCTTCTTGCGTAATCCTTCTTTACATTGTAATTGGATGGTGCTTGCTAACTTCTGCCTTGCAATCAACAAATAAGCTTGTTTCAATATCTCTTATTAGCATTGCTACTTGGATTGTTGGCCAAGGACTAATAAACATTTTGGTTGTTGTTCAGGTTTTGCCAGTTATGGGCGTTCCTATGCCATTTGTTTCCGCAGGTGGATCTTCTCTTGTTATGTGTCTTCTTGCGATGGGTGTTGCGGATAGTTTTATTAAGAGCAATCCGAACATAAAATTTGGGAATAAATGGTCATTAAAGCGTGCAAAATCGCGGCAGCAAAGTGGTGATTAATCCGCTCAATAATAAACAAGTGTTAATCAAAAACAAGTGTTAATCAAAATTGGGAAAGTATTATAAAATTATAAAATCCGCTTTTCGTAAAAATTTTGTTTAATTTATATTTAATTGTTAAGTCATATATTAAAGTTTTAAGTAGATTAGTTCTGATTGGGATTTATGATTGGGATTATTAAATAAGCAGATTGAGGTGGCTGAATTGGTGCAAGATCAATATAAAGATAGCAATTCTTTGCATGTTGTTCTAGCAGGTGGGGGCACTGCTGGTCATGTTAATCCTCTTCTTTCTGTAGCGCATGCATTAAAAGATTTAGATGAGTCGGTAGAAATCAGTGTTATTGGCACTAATGCTGGTTTAGAAAAAACGTTGGTTCCTAAAGCGGGGCTGCCATTAGACGTTATTGAAAAAGTCCCATTCCCTAGAAAACCTAATCTTTACATGCTTAAGTTTCCTTTTAAGTGGATTCGCGAAACGCGAAAGGTTGCTAAGATTCTTGAGAAAAGGCATGCGAATATTGTTGTTGGATTTGGCGGTTACGCGTCTGCGCCAGTTTATGCACAAGCGCATAGAATGCATTTGCCTATTGTGATTCATGAGCAAAATGCGCGTGCTGGAATGGCAAATAAGCTTGGAGCGCGTTGGGCAAGCATGATTGGATGTGTTTACGATGGCACTGGTTTAATCGCAAGGGAGGCGTCGAATAGCAAAGCTATAAGAGTTGGTCTTCCTCTTAGAAAATCCATATCCGATTTATGCGCAAAGATTACTCAAGACATTGATTTAGCTAGATTTGAAGGTGCTAAAAATCTAGGATTAGACCCAAGTAGGCCGATTGTTCTTGTAACTGGCGGGTCTTTGGGTGCTAAAAGCATTAACGAAGCTGTATCTATTGCTGCTGGTGATTTGCTAAAGTGCGCGCAAATCATTCATCTTACGGGTAACGGAAAATCTAAAGAAGTTAAAGATAATGTTGCGCGCTCGGCTGGTCTTAATCAAATAAACGACATTAAGCCAGAGCATGCAGGACTTGGTGATTACCATATTTGCGAATATTTAGAGCGAATTGATTGGGCTTTTGCTTGCGCTGACTTGGTGATTTGCAGATCGGGAGCAGGCACTGTTGCAGAAGTATCTGCGATTGGTGTTCCAGCAGTCTACGTGCCTCTTCCAATTGGAAACGGTGAGCAGCGATTTAACGCACAACCTGTTGCAAACGCAGGGGGAGCGATTATTGTAAACGATTGCGATTTTAGCGATGATTGGATTCGCGCAAACGTGTTGAAATTGCTTGATAACCCAGACGAGCTTTGCAAGATGCGCGAAAAGGCTTGGAAATACGGCATTCGTAATGCTGCAAGAGTAATGGCAGAGCATATTCTTAAGATTGCAAAAGAAAGCAAAAAATAATCATGGAAATTAATATGAATCCTATTTGTGCTGCTTTTAGTAAAGATCAAACTGTAAATTCTTTAGGTTCTGTGCATTTTATTGGCATTGGCGGCGCTGGAATGAGCGTTTTAGCAGAGATGTTGCACGAAGAAGGCGTTAGTGTAAGCGGATGCGATAGTAAAGAAAGCGACCACACAAGTCGCTTAGAAGAACTCGGCGTAAATGTGCAAATTGGTCAAAGTGCAAGCCATGTAAAAAATGCGGATATTCTTGTGTACTCTAGCGCGATTAAGCCAAATAATCCAGAAGTAGTGGCTGCCGCCGAAAATGGCGTAAAACTTGTTCACAGAAGTGACATTTTATCTTTACTTTTAAGCTCTAAAAAAGGTGTGACTGTTGCGGGAGCGCATGGTAAGACTACAACAAGCTCTCTTTTGGCTCATATTTTGAAAGTTTGTGGTAAAGGCGATTTAGCAGACCCGAGTTATGCGATTGGCGGTTCGATTCAAGCGCAGGGCGGCGGCGAAGTTGACGGAGGTCATGCTGGTTGCGGAAGTGTTATGGTTGCGGAGGCGGACGAATCTGACGGCAGCTTTGAAAAATACAATCCATACGTTGCAATTGTTACAAACGTAGAAGCGGACCACTTAGACCATTATAAGAATGCGCAAAATTATCGCGCAGCGTTTGTTGAGCATTTAAGCCACGCTCTAGGATTTATTGTGATTTGTGCAGACGATGATGGCGCTCGCGCTGTTTTAGAGGATTTAAGCGATGATTCTCTTAAAAAAACAATCGCATACGCAAGTAGTAAGAATAGTGTTTCTTGCTTAAGTAATAGAGTAAAAAGCCTTGTAAAGTTTGCGTTTATTAATCACGAAAGCGAGCGCGCGTGTAGTGGCAGTGAGTCGTTTGCTATTGACTTTGACGGCGATTCTATAAACGTTAACCTTATGATTCCAGGCTTACATAATGCTAGAAATGCGTGTGCTGCGATTATTGCTGCAATGCTTTTGGGTATGAATCCTAAAGATGCTGCAAATGGAGCTTCGAGCTTCCTTGGTGCTTCTAGAAGATTTGACATTCGCGGATGTGTTGGCGGAGTAACGGTTGTAGACGATTACGCGCATCATCCTACAGAGATTGACGCTCTTTTGCGCGCTGCAAGAAGAAGGTATCCAGATTCTACGATTCGCGTGCTTTTCCAGCCACATCTGTTTTCTAGGACGCGCTCTTTTGCGCGCGAATTTGCTTCTGCTTTGTCTCTTGCAAACGATGTTATTGTTACAGGCATTTTCCCAGCTCGAGAAAAGCAGGAAGATTTTCCAAATATTCACGCTTCGACTATTGTTAACGCAGCTAAAGAATGTTCGCTTAATTGCAATATTGAAGCTGTAGAAGACATGAAAGATGGCGCTTTAATGCTTGCTCGCCGAGCTAATAGTGGAGATGTACTTTTTACGGTTGGTGCTGGAAGCATTACCACTATGACGTCTGTTATGCTAGAAGAGTTACGCTTAAAGCAATAAGCTAAATGGGCAATAATGTCGGCAAACAAGCGATAATAAGCAATCTGTAAAGTCGCAAATAAAGTAGTAAATAAAGTAGCAAGTAGAGTCGCAAGTAAAGTCGCGTATAGATACAAGCGGAAGTAGGTGAGTGATAGCTATGGGTCGAATGATTTTTGGCAAGTCTGCCGTCAATAACGAATCCAACGAGCCTAACGAGCCTAATAAGCCTAATAAATCTGCTAGCTCTATTAAACATACTAGGTCTATCACATCCACTTTTGCTACAACCGATAATTTTGCTACAACTGATAATTTCCCTAAGTCTTCTAATTTTTCTAAGTCTTCTAATCTTGATGCGCATAAAAGGTCAATTCAATCTAATCTAAACTCACAAGATTCTACAAGATTAGCTAAGGTTGATTTATCTAATAGCAAAAAGGTGACTACTAGTAGCCCATTAGAAAATCAATCTGCTAAAAATGCTTTTGTAGATGCAAGAAGGCTTTCCGTAGTTGATTTTGTAAAGCAGACATTAAAGTCTAGCTCGGGTCCTCTTGGAATTGCATCTAGACCTAAAGTAATAGATTTTAGCGCTCGCGAAAAAGAAAAGAATTTTGCTAAAATACGTACCATTTTGTTGCGATTTGCTTACACTTTTCTTGCTGTTGCGCTAATCGCTTTGCTTTGCTGGATGCTATTTTTATCTCCATTCTTCCGTCTTGATTCTAAAAATATACACATTTTTGGATCTAACGAATGGGTGAGCGAACAGAAAATCGCGTCAATTGCGTCTAATCAAGTAGATAAGTCGCTGTTTTTGGTTTCTTCTCAGCAAATAATTGAGCAATTAAACAACATACCTGGCGTAACAGAAACAAAGGTTGTAAAGCAATTCCCGCACGGTTTGCAAATAACTGTTCATGCGCAAAAGCCTGCTGCAATGCTTAAAGCAAAAGATGGCGAAAAACTTACGGCTGTAGATGTTAAAGGTAGAGTATTAAACGCTGTTCAAAACGTTTCTACGAGCGGAATACCAGTTATAGAAGTTAGCGACGTTAGTAAAAGTCTAAACAGCAGGGCTGTTAAGGAAGCGTTGAGAATTGTAAGCTCGCTTTCTCAAGATTTTAGGTCTCACGTTATTCGTGTTAGTGCAAAAACGCAGGATTCTGTTGAAACAGAAGTTTCTTACCCTGGCCCAAGTGGAGACGTTCATAGGATTGTTGTTTGGGGCGATTCTTCGGATTTGGAGCTTAAAAAGGCGATTGTGGAGACGATTATTAGCGATCCAAGTAAAATCAGCAATCGTCAGCTTTTGGATGTTTCTGCTCCTGCAAGGCCGATTCTTAAGTAGCTTGCTTAAGTAGCTTGTTTAAGCGGTTTTAAGTAGTTTTAAGTAGTTTTAAGTAGTTTTAAGTAGTTTTAAGTAGTTTTAAGTAGTCTACTTAAGCAGCTCCAGTGCATAGTTGCTTAAATGGTTTTTAATTGTCAAGCAAATGTGTATAATAATACTTTGTGTGTGCCAACGGCGTGCCTTATGTAATAGGCGTGCTGGTTGGGATATCCCAAGTGCCAAAGATAGCGCGCAGTAATGTGCGTCTGGAGGCGCAAGGGCCATCGGGCCGGTGGACTGTGGCTTTTCTCTTTAACCGAT